>NZ_JAXBLV010000077.1:0-123045 GCF_034097035.1 Gemmata algarum | reverse complement strand
CGTTTATACCCACACTTCATACACCCCACTTCCGGTCGCCCCTCCCTGGCCACTGAACGAGTTCCGACCACCCGCCGGTGCAGCGCAGGTCGTGAGGCCTCCCGTGAGGCCCATGACGCCATTCACCAAATTCAATCCGCCGCCGTCAGTTCTGAATCGACACGTTTGCGGCTCGAACGCCAACGGAGGTAGCCGGCCACCACTACAGCCGCCAACCCGGCGCCAAACGTTCCACCCGCCAACCCCCAGTTCACCACATACGTCTGCCTCTTACCCTGCGACACCCACACGAACTGCTCCTCTGGGCCGACCGCTGAGGCGATCGGTTCACGGCCCGCGTGGAACTGGTCGAAGAGGTGCGCGTCGAAGATCGACGCCCCTTTCGCGATCTGCTTGTTTTCGTACTCCTGGTACGCCCGCTGGTAGCCCTGTCCGTGTGCGAGTTCCGCCTCGAACCGTGGACGGAGTTCGGCGACCTCGGCGGCCGGTATCGGTGCGGTAACGTTCTGCCACGCCGGGCGGCTGTCGCTGGCAGGTGGGATGTAAGTTAATGTCTGTTCAATCTCGGCCTGTCGCTTTCGGCAGTGGGTGAGAAGGAACCCCCGGAGGGACGGATCCGGCCAGTAACGGTCGGCCAGTCGATACGCCCGTTCATACGCCGCCCAGGCAATGTGTCGCTGACCCACCCGCAGCATGACCTCGCCCAGAGCGAGCGCGAAGTGCGGGTTGGCCCCGCCGCCCTGTCGCCACATCCCGATGATCCCGAGCACCGGTTCGTCGAAGGGCACGGGCTTGCGGTGTGAGGGCACCGGCACCGCCTCCCATCCTTTCTCCGCGCCCACTTTCGTAATGTGTTCGCGGATGCGGCTCAACTCGGTCCACCGGGCGGGGTCGGCGTGATCGGTACCGGGCTCGAAGAAGCTCTGCAACCCGTACACCGCCTTCCCCTGACTAAACTGCGCGTCGACCGCCCGCCCGTAACCGGTTTGCATCCAGTTCGCCTCCCGGTTCAGACACTCCTCGATCCCGAGGTCGAGCCGGTTTCCGAGGCAGTCGAACGTGCGCAGCAGTTCGCGGTCGTGCATCGCGGCGAGCAGGAATTCGGCAACCGCCGTCTGCCACCGCTCGCGCCCGAAGTGGGCTTCCGGGTTAACCTCGACCGATTTCCGGACCAACCCCACGCCCTCGCAAAACTGTTGTCGTGCGGCCGGGACACCGGCCACCGCATCCGCGAAACTGGCGTGGATCAGGAACGTGCCGAGGTTGGCGTATGACGTGTACAGGTCGCGCCCGGAGAGCCCCTTGGCCTGCTGGCGGGCGAGCTTGTCGCGTGCGACCGCTGCGGCCTCGTCCGGTCGCCCGAGCCGTTCCAACCCGACCGCGAGGTCGTCGGCGAGTGGGAACGTCGCGGGGTCGTCCGGGGCCAGTGCGGCGAGGCGCCGGCGGGTGTGCCAGTCGCGCGAGCGGTAGTGCTCCCGGCCGTGTCGCGGGAACCGCTCGTGGATGACATCGTGGACCATCGCGAACCGCAGCGCCGCCCCGCCGGCGAAGGGGGGAACGTGGTGCGGCAGCGGGGCGCGTTCGGCCAGAGACGCAGGGGGCTTGTAATACGGACCCGCGTGTGAGGCGATTCCGCCCACGCAACCGGCGAACAGCCCGAGGGCCGCCGCACCTACGGTCCAAATGCTTTGGCGCACACGACTTGCCACGGATCAGCTCCGCGTTCGGGGGGTGACCAGCACGAGGACGCACGCCGCCACAAGCAGAGCGGCCCCGGCTCCGAACATGAAACGGGTGCTGGGGCGGTCCGTGGGCTCGGACGAAGGTGCGACGGGTGGCGGGTTGGAACTCCGGTACTGGGACCGGAACTCGCGCTCGTGGGCGGGCAACTCGACATCGTTGAGGCACGCCAACAGTGGCCCGGCGCCGACCGCGAGGGTCAGGCAGGCGAGCAGACGAGACATCAGCGACTCCGGTTGAACGGTATAAAGTCGGGGCGAACCTGATGTCAGTTTCCCGCAGTCGGGAACAGGTGTCAACCGGGCACTCCGTATGCCGTCGCCAGCGCGACTTGGAGGTGCAGGTTGTCCACGTCGTCCAGATGAGAGCACGAGACCGGCAGCGCGAGATCGGTGGCCGCCCCGAGAACTGCGATGTGCAGCGCCCACGTTACCGCCGGTGGTTCGGCCAACAGCTTGGTTAACTGGCGGATTTCGTCCGTTGCTTGGAGCGTCGTGAGGTGATCCACCGCCGCCACCCGCAGTTTCTCCGGCCGGTTTCGGTCCGCGGCGACCGACTGTAATCGCTGCGCCGCTTCGTTCCGATCCGCATGAGCGACGAACGCGGCGAGTGTTTCAGTCGCGTGGGTACCCAACGTCTGCGGTTGGTGCAGGTGATCCCATGCGAGCGCTGCGATATGTGGGTCCGGTGGTAACCGGCCAAGTTCGTACAGCGCTGATTTGCGCACACCAAAATCGGGGTCGCGGGCCAGCGCCAGTAACCCGTCTTCGTCGCCCCACGCGCGGAGCGGCTCTGTGCTCCTTTGGCGTACCAGCGGATCGGTATGGTTCCGCATCACCGGGCGCACCTGGCGCCGGGCGGTGGGCGGGTACGTCGCCCATGCCTTTCCCCAGAGCACTTCCTCCAACACTTTTGGGGACGTGTCCGGGTCGGCGAGTAATCGGAGCAGATCGGACGGAATTGGTGGCGGAGTTTCGCGCGCGGGTTGCGCTGCGAAGGGTTCCGAGGCGGGCGGGGCCAATTCTTCGTCCGTGTATGACAGGAGATCCCAGACGGGCGCGAGCCAACTCCGGACCCGAGCAGACACGCGCGGGCCGTCGTCGCAGACGTACCGCAGACAACCGGATCGGATCTCGTCCCAGCTCTCACGGGCGGCGCAACGGATCGGCTCGGCGGGGTGATCGAGTTGTCCGTGAAGGCTGCGGATCACGTGCCGTGAGGGGTAATACTGCAACGTGAGGAGCGCCTCGATGGCGACACGCTCGACGGGGTCGGCGGTGGCGGTCGCCAGTGCCGTTTCGGCCGCGACCGGTTCGTCCCAGAACAGGATTTTCGCCGCGGTCGCACGCACCTCCGGCGCTGAGGCGGTCAGAGCCTCGATTTTCGTGTCCACGTCGGCCGGGGCGTCGAAGAAGAAGATCATTCGGTCGAGCGCCGTTGCCCGCAGCGTGTGGGTCGGGTCCCCGGCAACGGCACGCACGATGTCCGGGCAAGCGGCTGCACCCATCGATCGTAGGGCGTGTTGGCGGAGGACGGCGTCGGGACCGTTCCACCAGCCCCGCAACGTGCCTTCCGACCAGTCCACCTCGAGGTGGTCCATGTTCCGCAGGACGTAGCTCGCGGCCTCGCGCATCGCGACCGTGCGGGCGTGGTCCGTGAGTGTTCGTTCCAGGATCGGGACGGCTCGCGGATCGGAAACCGCCACCAGCGCGTTGACCACGTCGGGCCGCTCGTCGTCCGGCAGGTCGGGGGCCGTTAGTCGGTCGAGGAGCCGGAACGTCCACCGGCGGTCGGCGGATCGGGCGATCGCGTCATAGGAGTCGGCAAGGGGTGTCATCGGAGTGACGTTCCTGCGCGGGTACGAGGCGGTCACGCCGAGGTGCGGCCGCGTGTGTAGCGAAGACGCGCGCCCGGGGCGGGCGGTTCGCGGATGTCGTGCCCGCCACCTCCCAACGGGGCGGGCCGGGGCGCCGCGGCTAATTGTTCTACAGATGGTGTGGCGCTTGCGTCTGTCAGCGGGTGGGTGTAACCTTCGCACCCGGGCCGTACAACACCCGGAGTTGCGCGGCACACGTGCGACTCCTCTTCCCCGATCCCGAGTCCTGTCATGCGCTACCTGATCGCGGTGGCCTTTCTCTCAATCCCCGCGGCGGCCCGCGGCGCCGAGTACGACGTCGTGGTGTACGGCGGAACGGCCGGCGGCGCGATGGCGGCCGTGCAGGCCGCGCGGATGGGTAAAACGGTCGTGCTGGTGGAACCGGGCGCGCACATCGGCGGCCTCACCAGCGGCGGGCTCGGGTGGACCGACAGCGGCGACAAGCGCGTCATCGGCGGGCTCGCGCGGGCGTTCTACCAGCGGGTCAAAAAGCACTACGACGCCCCGGAGGCGTGGACCCACCAGAAGCGCGAGGGGTACCCGTTCTACCGCAAGGACGAGGACGCCATGTGGACGTTCGAGCCCAAGGTGGCCGAGCAGATCCTGCGGGACTTTCTCAAAGAGGCCAAGGTGGAGGTCGTGTTCGGGCAGCGGCTCGACCGCGCGAAGGGCGTGGCGCTCGACGGCAAGCGCGTCACCTCGCTCAGCACCGAGGGCGGGAAGACGTTCGCGGGCAAGATGTTCATCGACGCCACCTACGAGGGCGACCTGATGGCCGCGGCGGGCGTCTCGTTCGCCGTGGGGCGCGAGCCGAACTCGCGCTACAACGAGGCGCTCAACGGGGTGGCCCGGAAGTGGAACCAGCACACCCACCGGTTCACCGCGAAGGTGGACCCGTATGTCAAGCCCCGCGACCCCAAAAGCGGGCTCCTGTTCGGCATCGACGCCGACCCGCTCCCGGCCGACGGCGAGGGAGACAAGCGGGTCCAGGCGTACTGCTTCCGCATGTGCATGACCGATGTGCCCGAGAACCGCGTGCCGTTCGAGAAGCCGCAGGACTTCGACGAGGCGAAGTACGAGCTGCTGTTCCGGAACTTCGAGGCCGGGGACCTGCGGGTGCCCGTCAAACCGGACCGAATGCCCAACGGCAAAACTGATACGAACAACAACTTCGCCGTGAGCACCGACTTCATCGGCCAGAACTACAAGTACCCCGAGGCCGGGTACGCGGAGCGCGAGACGATCGTTGCCGCGCACCTGAGCTACCAGAAGGGGCTCATGTGGGCGCTCCAGAACCACCGCCGGGTGCCCCAGAAGGTGCGCGACCAGTTCGCGAAGTGGGGGCTGGCGAAGGACGAGTTCACCGATACCGGGCACTGGCCGCACCAGATCTACGTGCGCGAGGCCCGGCGCATGGTGGCGGACTATGTTATCACCGAGCAGGACTGCCGGCGCCGGCGCGACACCCCGATGTCCGTCGGGATGGGGTCGTACAACATGGACTCGCACAACTGCTGCCGGTACGTCACGGCCGACGGGTTCGTCCAGAACGAGGGGGACGTGCAGGTGTCCCCCGGCGGGCCGTACCGCATCAGCTACAAGTCGATCGTGCCGCAAACCGGCGAGTGCCCCAACCTGTTCGTGCCGGTGTGCCTGAGCTGCTCCCACATCGCTTACGGGTCGGTCCGGATGGAGCCGGTGTTCATGGTGCTCGGCCAGAGCGCCGCGACCGCCGCGTGCCTGGCCATCGACACCAAGGTGGACGCGCAGAAACTGGACTACGACGCGCTGCGGAAGCGGCTGCTGGCCGACGGTCAGGTGCTGGAGTCCGCCGCGCCGCCGTCGGCCGGCGCCGTGGACCCGAAGACGTTGGCGGGCGTGGTGGTCGATGACGCCGACGCGGAGCGCACGGGCTTCGAAACGGTCAGCTCGACCATCGGGCCGTTCGTCGGCGTCGGCTACCGGCACGACGGGAACGCGGACCGGGGCAAGCAGACGGCCAAGTTCGTGCCCGATCTCCCGGCGGCCGGTAAGTACGAGGTGCGGGTGGCGTACTCCGCCAACGCGAACCGCGCGTCGAACGCGGCGGTGACGGTGACCCACGCCGGCGGCGCGACCGAAAAGACGGTGGACCAGAAGAAGAAGCCGCCGATCGACGGGCTGTGGGTGTCGCTCGGGACGTTCGAGTTCGCGAAGGGGAAGGGCGGCAGTGTCACCATCACGAACGCCGGCGCCGACGGGTACGTGATTCTGGACGCGGTCCAGTTCGTGCCGGCGAAGTGATCGCTATCGTGTGTCGCACGCCGTTGCACGACCGGCGTCCGTCATTTCTTCGGGAGGTTCCGGAGAAATCATCACAACCCGCTGGTAGTGTCTGTTTCTTGTGGCACAGACATTCCTGTCTGTGCGACATTCAGTCGCCGCACAGACATTCCTGTCTGTGCCACGAAGACAAAACCAAAACAGACACCGCCAGCCGGATCGTGAATGAGAGCCGCCGGGGCGGCGGCTACAGCACCTCGTCGATGACGGCCTCGGGGCGGCCGTTGATCTCGTCGAAGATGCGCCACAGGTACTCGCCCATCACCCCGAGCATGCAGATCACCAGCCCGAGCAGGAACGCGATGATGGACGCCAGCGTGGCGAACCCGGGCACGTCGTAGCGGCCCAGGAGCCCGTTCACCACCACGAACGCCACGAACATCAGGCTGCCCGCCGACACCACCATCCCGGTCAGCGAGATCAGCCGCAGCGGCACAATCGAGAACCCGAGCATCGTGTCGAGGAAGAACTTCCACTTCTTGCGGAACGTCCACCGCGACTTGCCGTGGACCCGCTCGCGGCGCTCGTAGGGGATCACGTCCGGCTTGAACCCGAGCCAGAACGCGAACACGTTCGGGTTGCTGTTCTTCCCGCTCGCCCGCAGGTGCGCGAGCAGCGCCTTGTCCATCAGCGCCAGGTCGTACCCGCCGTCCGGGTAGTCGTCCACCACCACCGCCCGCAGCAGCCGGTAGTACGCCTTGGCGAACAGCGTGGTGAGCGGCGGGTCCGCCCGCTTGGCCCGCACGCAGGTGACGAACTTGGACCCGGCCAGCCACCGCCGGGCCATCTCGACGATCAGCGCGGGCGGGTCCTGGAGGTCGGCCGCCAGCGGCATGAACGCGTCGCCGGTGACGAACTGGAGCGCCGCCTTGGAGGCGTGGACGGCTCCGAAGTTGCGCGACAGCTTGACCACCCGCGTGGCCGGCCGCGCGGCCTTGATCTTGAGCAGCTCGGCGTAGGAGCCGTCCCCCGACCCGTCGTCCACGAAGATCAGCTCCAGCTCCACGCCCAGGTCCGCGAGTTGCCGCTCCACCCCCAGCAGCTCCTGAAACAGCGGGGGCAGCGAGCCCTCGTTGAAGTACACCGGCACCACGACCGAGATCTTCTTCATCGGGCCGCCCCCGTCAGCGCACCGGGCCGCACGGCCGTCAGGTCGATGCGGTACTGCTCGTGGGCCACGGCGCGGGCGCCGAAGCCCTCCTTCTGGTCGATCAGGCCCGCGTTGACGGCTCGGCCGGCGTCCTCGTGGGAGCCGCCGAAGTCGAAGTACGGGTGTTCGGCGTACACCGTGCCGAGGAGGTGGTCGAACAGCAGGTCCAGGGCGGCGCACGCCCGGCCGGCCGGCGACGCCGCGATGTACTGGCAGTGCGCCACCCGCTCGGACTCGTACACCAGCACCCCGGCCAGCAGCTCGCCCCCGGCCGCCGCGGTGAACAGCCGGATGTTCCGCGGGAACCGCGCCCTCAGCAGCTCGATCTCGGCGAGCGTGTGGACCGGCTCCGCCCCGAACCGCTCGGCCAGCGTGGCCGCCAGCAGCTCCCAGTACGGGCCGCACTCGCCCGCTTCGGCCACCGCGGCGCCGGCCTTCTGTGCCTTCTTGATCCCGCGCGCGCGGCGCGTCTGGTACGGCAGCCGGTCCCCGCGCGGCACCACCGACAGCACGTCGCGGCGCAGCAGCCCGGCCCCCGTCAGGAACAGCGCGTACCGGTCCTCTTCCGCGGGCTGGCGGTGGTAGATGTGCGGGATCGTCTTGTAGTCGAAGGTCACGAAGCCCTGTCCGCGCAGGTACGCGGCGACCGCCTCGAACGCCCCCAGCATGGCGGGCGTCTTCATCCCGGGGCCGATCACGAACCCGCCGTACGAGAGCCCGCCGTGGCTGACGAGCCGGTCCCCGGCCGCGTGCGCCGGGAGCACCGCGGCCAGCGCCCCCTCGGGGTCGCGGACGAGCAGCGAGTGGTCGGCGAACCGGTCGCGGTGGTAGTCCATGTACCCGCGGCACAGCAGGAACGTGCCGTTGCGGCTGGCGCGGACGAACGCGTCCCACGCGGGCGCGTCGTCGGGCGTGTACCGGGTGACGATCATGTCGGGGCGGTCTCGCGGGTGCGGCCGGCGGGGCTCAGCCGGCCAGCTTCTCCAGCCGGCGCCCGCGCCACTCGAACGAGCTGCCGGCCGGTTCGGTTTCGTACCCCAGGAACTTGCGCAGGAACGGGTCTTCGGCGAACCGGCCGCCCAGCGCGCGGGGCAGGCTGATCTGTTGCTGTAGGAGCGGCAGCCCGAGCACGTTGTTCAGCCCGCGCCGCAGCCGTCCCGAACGGTTGGTGCCCGCGCGGTGGTACAGCATCGAGTCGAACACCAGCACGTCGCCCGGGTCGCCGACCGCCCCGCGCTCGTGGGCGCGGACGTAGTCCGCGGACGGGAACTGCTCGCTCTTGTGGGACCCCGGCAGCACGCACGTGCCGCCCGTCTCGGCGGTGAACGGGTCGATACACACCAGCGCGCTGAGCGCGAGCGGGCGCGACGACACGAAGTGCTGGTACGGCAGGTCCCGGTGCCAGGCGGCCTGGTAGTTGTCCCCGGCCGGCGGGTTGATGACGCCGTTCTGCTGCTGGAGCACGAAGTACTCGCCGAGCAGCGCGGCGGCGACGGCCAGCAGCCGCGGTTGGGTGACCAGCTCCAGGAACAGGTCGTCCTGGGCGAGCGGGCACCGGACGATGTTGGCGTCGTTGATGCGGGCCAGCCGGTCCGCGCCGCCGGCCGCGGCGGCCTGCTCCGCGTACAGCCGGTCTAGCCCGGCCCGCGCGGCGTCCAGGTGTTCCGCCCGCACCACCCCGCGCAGCACCGTGAAGCCGCACAGCCGGATCTCCTCGGCGTGCCGCTCCGCCTCGGTCCCGACCGCGGTCGTCTCCCGCACGCCGTACGATTTGATCATGCCCCCTCCGGCCCGTGTGGGCACCCGCGGCTCACGCCGCCTTCGTCTGAGCCGCCGCGGCCCGCACCGCCCGGTCCAGCCAGTCGTGGATCGACAGCCCGGCCCGCGCCGCCGCCTCCTCCGCCAGGTGCTTGGCCTCGACGGTCACGCCCTCCATCACGCCGTAGTAGCGCGAGCGGTGCGTGCCGCCCCGGCGGCCCCGGATCGGCAGGTCCAGGTCGAGGTACGGGGCGCCCTCTCCGACGCGGAAGTCGACCACGTAGTAGGCGCTGCCCAGGAGCCACCGCACCCCGGCGTCGCGGGCGGTCTCGGGCAGGCACTCGAGCGGCGGGGCGTAGCAGTACAGCTTGCTGGAGTTCATCAGCACCTTGCCGTGCGGCGTGCCGCGCAGCCACGGGGCCACGCCCTCGTCGCCGAACACGACCTTGCCGCCCACCCGCACCACCCGGGCCATCTCGGCGATGGCCTTCGTCTTGTCGGTGAACAGGTTCAGCCCGCCGAAGTGGAACGCCGCGTCGAAGTGCCCGTCCGGGAACGGCAGGTTGGCCGCGTTCCCGACCGAGAACTCGACCCGCGGGCCGTCGGGCCGGGCCGCCGCGGCCACCCGCTCGCGCCCCAGCTTGAGCATGTGCGAGGACAGGTCCTGGACGTAGAGCTCGCCCCCCGCCCCGAGCCGCTCGGCGATGTGGACCGAGTCGCGGCAGGTGCCGGCGCCGGTCTCGAGCACCTTCGAGCCCGGCTTCAACTCCAGCAGGTCCACCATCTTGCCGCGGACCGTCCGTTCGTCCTCGCGGAAGCTCTCGAACACCCAGTCCAGGACCGCGTCGTACCCCTGGTACGACGCCTGGTAGTAGGCGTTCTCCTGCTTCTCCTCCTCGCAGAACAGCTCGTCGTTGAGGTCGATCAGGTACGGGATGCCGCCCTCGACGGCGTAGGCGCGGCCGGAGCCGGACACGAGCCGGCCGGCCGCCACGTCCTCGCCCGCGGCCCCGCCCGTGGGGTCGAGCGCGAGGGGCTCCTTGGTGTACGGGCACCGATAGACCGCAGTCGCGCTCCGCCGCATGATCGCTCCCTCCCGTTGAGGCGCCCGCCCCGGTTCAGGCCGCGCCCAGGACCGCGTGGCCGAACCCGCTGCGGCCGTGGCCGTTGCCGTTGTAGAACATGAGCCACCGGCCCTTCCACGGGATCACGTTGGCGTAGCAGATGATCTCGCCGTCCCACCCGGCCGGGGAGCGCTCGATACCGTAATCCGGGTCGCGGGTCCAGGTCAGGCCGTCGGCCGAGCGGGCGTGGCTGATCGCGTACAACTGGCTGTGCGACCGGGACGAGTACCACATGTGGTACTCGCCGCCGAACCGCACCACCCAGGGGCGGCCGACCGAGTACTCGTCGGGCTGGAGCGGCTCCAGGCACGGGACCGGGTCGGCCGCCCAGCGGAGCCCGTCGGGCGAGGTGGCGTGGCGGATCACGTTGTTGTAATGGAGCTTGCCGCCGGTCTCGGACCAGTGGGTACACGACACGTACCACATCCGGTAGCCCCCGCCCTCGGCGAGCACGCACGGCGCGCCGCGCAGGAACGGCTCGTCCGGGGTGCGGTCGAGCAGCGGCACGCGGGACCGGCGGGCGAACGTTCCGCCGCCCGCGTCCCCGTCGGCCAGCCCGGTGAAGATCATGTACGGGATCCGCTCGGTGCGCTGGAACCCGTGGTAGTACAGCCGCAGCCCCTCGGGCGTTTCGACGACCGACGACGGCACCACCCCCGAGTCCTCGAACGAGCCCAGCTCGCCCAGGTCCAGCACCGGCTCCGCGGATTCGGCGAGCACCCGCGCCGGGTCGTCGCCGTCCAGGTCGACGTAGCCGATGCGCCCGAACTTGTTGTCGTCCAAGGCGGCGAAGTACACGCGGATCGACCCGTCGGGGCGCGGCAGGGCGGTCGGCAGGTGGGCGTAGCCCTTCGCCCACCAGCGGTCGCCGGCCGGGGCGTAGATCAGCCCCTTCTTCTCCCACCTCATGCCGCATCCGACCTTTCACAGTTTCGAAGCGCGCCCGCTCGGTTCAACGCCGGGCGCGCGGAACGGTCCCCGGCGAACGCCCCGAGCGCCTTCGTGCCGTGGGTCCAGGTTAGGCCGCCTCGGGCACCTTGGAGAACCGGCGCGCGCTGATGGGCTTGCTGAGGTCGCTCAGGGTGCCCCGCACCAGCGTGTCCGCGGGCACGTCTTTTACGACCGTAGCGCCGGCCCCGAGCAGGCAGTCCGCGCCGACGGTCACGTTGTTCCCGAGCGTTGCGTTGACGCCGAAAAAGCAGTGCGCCCCGACGGTGCAGAACCCGGACACCACGACGTGCGAGGAGATGAAGCAGTGCTCGGCGATGGCGGAGTGGTGGCCGATGTGGTTGCCGCTCCACAGCACCACGTTCGCCCCGATTTTGACGAACGGCTGGATCACGTTGTTCTCGAACACGAAGCAGTGCTCGCCCAGCTCGACGTTCCGCCACACGAATGCCCGCGGGCTGACGTACGATGCCGGCCGGTAGCCCATCTCCTTGGCGGCCCGGTACAGGCGCGCCCGCAGCCGGTTGAGTTGTGTGTACACGAGGGCGGCGTAGAACGAGTGGTCGGCCGGCGCGTACCGCTCGGGCAGCTCCTCCAGCGGCACCACCGGCTTGCCGAACAGCTCGGTGCGAGTCAGGAACGCCCGCTCCACCGCGAACGCCACCACCTCGTAAGGGGAGTCGTGGGTGAAGTACTCGTGGGCCACTTCCGCGAACGCACTGTCCCCGATGAGGATCAGCTTCCGGTCCTTCTGCATCGGTCCGTCCTCGTCAGGGGCGCACGATCAGGATGTCCTCGCGCCGGTTCGCCATCGGCAGCTCGGCCGCCTGCGGCACCACGTACGCGTCGAACCCGGCGGCCCGCGCCCGCGCGACCAGCGCGAGCACCGCCGCGTCGTCGATCTTGCCCCGGTCCGGCGCGTTGAACCGCACCTCGGGCGTTTCGTCCGTGCCGGTGAACGCGCGGTGGCACCGGACCCCGGCGTCCGAGGCGAAGAACCGCTTCCGCTTGCTCACGTTCGGCACGTCGCCGATGAGGAGCTGGCCGCCGGGGGCCAGCAGCGCCAGGCACGCGTCCAGGAAGTCGAACACGGACGCCTCGACGAACACGTACTGGAGCACCGAGTACACGAGGACGACGTCGACCCGGCCCGCGTGCGCCGCGAGGTCGCCGTCCTGCGGGAACCGCCCGGGAAACTTCCGCACCCGCGGGTCGTCCGGGATGTGCGCGAGCATCTCGGGCGAGTCGCACAGCAGCAGCTCGTGGCCCTGCTGGCGGCACGTCTCGAGTAGCAGGTGCGGGAGGTCGCTGCACCCCGGGCCGATGTCGAGCACCCGTTGGTCGCGCAGGTCGAGGTTGGTCAGCTTCCGCCGCACGTCCCGGTAGATGTTCGCCTCATGCCCCGCGCGGTAGGAGTCGGGGAACCCGATGCGCTCGTAGCGGCTGAGCCCGTCGGTCGCCGCGAGCGCGCGGAACCCGTCGAAGGTGAGCGCCGCGAACCGCTGGTGGTCGGTCATGGTGGAGGGCCTCCGTGCCGGCTCCGGGTGGTTCGGGTTCACGCGCGACGGGGCGGCCCGCGCCTCAGGCCGCGCGCCGCACGCCGGCGGGCTGCCAGTAGTGGTCGCGGTGCCGCGCGTAATAGTCCAGCGTCTGCCGCAGCCCGTCCTCGAGCGCGGTCCGCGGCTCCCAGCCGACGGTGGTGCGGATTTTGGTGATGTCCGAGTAGAAGTCCCCCGGCTCCTGGGCGGCGCGCTCGGGGGTGAACGGCGCGAACCCCCACACGCACCCGGGGCACAGCCGCTCCAGCGTCTGCGCCAGCTCCAGGAACGACGCGGGCCGGTCGCTGCCGACGTTGAACACCTCGCCCACCGCGGCCTCGCTCGTCGCGCACGCGAGCAGCGCGTCCACGCAGTCGTCCACGTACACGAAGTCGCGCAGGATGCGGCCGTCCCCGAACACCTTGATCGGCACCCCGTCGAGCGCCTGGCGGACGAACCAGTTCACCACCCCGTACTGGGAGTGCTTCATCTGGGCGCGCGGCCCGTAGATGTTGGTGAGCCGCAGCATCACGGCCCGCAGGCCGTGGATCTGGTGGTACACCTGGATGATCTTCTCGGCCGTCAGGTTCGAGATCTCGTAGATCGCCTTCGGGTTGGTGGGGGCGGTCTCGGCGACGGGCAGCCGCAGCGCCGGCCCGTACTGCCCGCGGGTGCCGGTGAACACCAGCTTCGCCGTCGGGTTGTGGTGCCGCAGCGCCTCCACCACCACCGCCGTGCCCTTGATGTTGAACTCGATGTCCGGGAACGGGTCGGTCATGCTCATGACGTGCGACACCTGCCCGGCGAGGTGGAACACATAGTCCTGCCCGCCCACCAGCCAGTTCATCGCCAGCCGGTCGCAGATGTCGCCGAAGTTGACCGTCACGCGGTCGCGGACGTGCTTGATGTTGAACAGGTTCCCGCCGTACTCGGGGATCACCGCGTCCACAATGGTGACCCGGGCGCCGGCCTCGGCGAGCCGGATCGCCAGGTTCGACCCGATGAACCCGAGCCCGCCGGTGATAAGCACTCGCTGGTCGGTCCAACCGCTCATGGGCGCCCCCGTCGTTCCACGACCCGCTCGCCCGGCGGTCCCGGGGCCAAGCGCCGGCGCGCACGCCCACCGGCCGCTTCACGTCACGTTCGGTTAATCTGCGGGGGTGTACCGTCGCGCGGCGCACCGGTCAAGCCGAGTTTCGACCCTTCGACCCCCGTGTCGTGCTCGCCGCTGCCCAACCGCGCGGCTCACCTGCCGCCGCGCTGACATCGAACCTGACGACCGGTCAGCCGTCGTCAGGTCCGCAAGTCATAACGTCACAAGGCTTTTTCCCTAATAAATTTGCGACGTTACGACTTTCGACGAGCGGCCTTGGGACCGGAAGCCCTTAGCGTCTGACGAGTTGGTCGGCCATGTCGATGGTGACACGGTAACGGACGTGGCCGTGGGCACCGGTGAGGGCGCCACGGCGTGGGTTAAGTGACAAAGTGGATATTGTGAATTTCGTTAGTAATGAATCGAGGTTGACTCTCCCCGCTCACGACGCATAATATGCTCATCGCGACAGGTCGTCTTCAAATGGCGAGTTCCCCTGTCAGCACAGTGGTGTAATCACCGACCGGCGAATCGCGCTGAGGGGAGAGGCGGCGCGAGCGAAACCGGGCGGACAGACACACCGCTGATCCCATCCGGGTGGGTTGCCAGTTCGGGAGGCTGGTAACTCATCCGGATGTGCGTTTTTGTAGCCCGACTCCAACCGTTCTGGTTCCCACTTCACGGCGGGGGAGCCGCGTAACGCGCCTTCAGCGAAGCGGGTGGACGGTTCCGGCGCTCTCGTCTTTCGTGTCACCCTTCTTCTCCGGCACCCACGCGTCTTGCGGCGGGCGCTTGCGGTGGCCGGTGGCGTCCTGGTACGCTTTCGCCACCGTTAGCAGCGCCCCCTCCCCGAACAGCTTGCCGGTGAACGTGAGCGCCGTCGGCGTGCCCGCCTTCGTGAACCCGTTCGGCAAACAGACGGTCGGGTGGCCGGTCAGGTTCGTGAGCGCGAGGTCGTTACCGTTGGCGTACAGGTCCACCTTCTCGAACACCTGCGTCATCTCGCGCATCAAACGGGTGCGGGCGCGCTGGGCGCGCAGGTAGTCCACCGCCGACACGAACCGGCCGCGGCGGAACGTGTTGGGCCACAGCCCGATGTTCTCCTTCACCCCCTCGCGGGTGATGTCGTCGAACGCCGCCGCCGACTCCACGTCCAGAATCATGCTCATGAGCGCGCCGGCCGGCCCGGCCGGGAGCGTGATCGGCACGAGCTTCACGCCAAGGCCGGCGAGCACCTTCCGGTCGTCGTCCGACAGCCCGCCGGACCGCCCCTCGACGAACCCGACCCGCAGCTCCTTCAGGTCCGTCTTCGCGGGCCAGTCGAACGGGCGGTCCTGGGCGGTCGGGTCCTTGCCGTCGAAGCCGTGAATCGCACCGAGCACCAGGGCGCAGTCTTCCGCGCTGCGGCACATCGGGCCGACCTTGTCGAGCGACCAGCACAGCGCCATGCACCCGTGCCGGCTGACGCGCCCGAACGTCGGCCGCAGCCCCGTCACCCCGCACCGCGTGGACGGCGACACGATGCTGCCGTGGGTCTCACTCCCGAGGCCGAACCCGACCAGCCCGGCCGCGACCGCCGACGCCGTGCCCGCCGACGACCCGCTGCTCCCCTGTTTGATGTTCCACGGGTTCCGCGTGGTGCCGCCGAACCACACGTCGCCCCACGCCAGCGCGCCGAGGGTGGTTTTGCACGCGAGCACCGCGCCGGCCGCGTCCAGCCGGGCCGCGACGGTCGCCCGCTCCTCGAACGTCTGCTCCTTGAAGTGCCCGGCGCCCCACGTCGTCGGGTGGCCCGGGTACGCGATCAGGTCTTTCGCGGCCCACGGGATGCCGTGCAGCGGGCCGCGGTACTTGCCGGCGGCGATCTCCTTATCGGCCTCGGCCGCCTGCTTGAGCGCCACCTCCTCGGTCAGAGAAACCACGCACAGCAGGGCCGGGTCGTACTTCTTGAGCCGGGCGAGGTAGAGCTTGGTGAGTTCGGTTGATGAGACGAGCTTGTGTCGCACCTGCTCGGCGAGGTCGGCTAGCGGGGCGAACGCGAGGTCGTCGCCGTCGAGCTTATTCACGCCCTCCGGTTTACGGTTCAGTTCCACCGTCCCGCGCCCGCCCTTCGACGGCGGCTCTCCTGGCACCGCAGTGAAGTGAACCGCCGGCCCGACGGCGTTGCTGATCGGGAGATTGTTGAGCGCGGCGACGGTCCGGAGCGTGTTCGTGAGCGCCGCCGCGACGGCCTTTCGCTCCGGCTCGGTGAGTGTGATCCCGGCGACCCACTCGGCGGACTGCACCATTTCCGGCGTCACCGCCTCGACCTTCGGCTGCGCCGCCGCGGCGACCGCCGCGCGCTGGAAGGCGGCCCCCCCGACCCCGACGGCCGCCACCGCGGCGAGCAGCTCCCGGCGCGAAACTTCAGCAGACATGTCAACGTCCTGTGAACCGGTTTCGGAAGTGTGAGTTCGGCACGCGGGGCAATTCTACCGGGCCGGGCGGCCCGGTTCAGGCCCGGCGAAAATCCGCCCCCGGATCGACGATCATTAACGGGGAGTGTGCCCGCCCCGTTCGCGAGCCCGACTACCGTGCGAAGCGTGAGCGAATTGACCGAACGATCACGGGCCGGGGGCCGGCTGGCCGCAATGACCAACTCATCCGAAGAGAGCTGGACCACCGCGACCAACCCGCGGCACCTGCTGCGCCTCTCGCGGGTGCAGCCGAACGGGGGGCGCAAGTACCTGCTCCTGACGTGCGCGGCGGTGCGGCACATGGTGCCGGGGCCGCGCACCGACCTCGGCGAGCGCGTCCTCGCGGCGCTCGAGCAGTTCGCCTTCCGCCCGTCTGCGGACAGCGAGACGACGCACCTGTGGCGCGAGGTGGTCCGGGCGCACGCCCCCGAGATCCCCGATCCGCTCCCGTTCGACTGGAGCTTCGGCGTGGACAGCGCGTGGGCGCGGCTGTTCGCGCACCGGCTCGGCGTGATGGCCCAGGTCCACACGGAAGAGGTGAAGCGGGTCTTCGACCTGGGGGCGGCGTCGGTGCGGTCCGCCGCGCGCCAGGAGGCGTACCAGGAGGCGCAGGCGCTGGCCGCGCGGATCGCGCTGGGCTCGCCGGCGGCGCCCGTGGGGTGGTTCGCGCAGATGCTGCGCCAGGTGAACCTGCCGGACGCCAAGAGCCGGCTCGACGGGGGGCGGTTCCGCGAGGAGATCATCGCCCGGCTGCCCGAGGCGAAGCGGGCGCGCGTGGAAACGGAGTGGCCGAGCGGGGCGGGCGGGTTCTCGCCCTGGCAGCGGGGGCTGACGTACCTGACGGCGGACCGCGAGGACCTGCGGTCCGCGGAGTCGAACCTGCGCGCGTGCGGGCTGGTCCGCGAGGTGTTCGGCAACCCGTTCCGCCCGCCCGGCGTCGACCCGGCGTGGCTCGATTGGAACCACGGCGCCGTGCCGTCGATCGCCACCCAGGTCGCCGCGACCGGGGACTTTTCGGCCCTGCCGATCCTGGCCGACGCGCTCGAGGAGGCGGGGTGCCAGGACGAGCACCTGCTCACGCACTGCCGCGAGCCGCACCTCCACATTCCGGGGTGCTGGGCGCTCGACGCCGTGCTCGGGCGGTGAGGCTCAAAACTCCCCGGCGATTACCTCGCCGGCGGCGCGGGTGCTGAGCGCCGCGAACGTCGCCAGCGGCACCGAGTCGCGGACGAACTGCACGTGCCCGTCCGCGAACACCACGTTCGCCCCGCCCGGGTGGAACGCGAACGGCTCGTTGTCGTTCTTGCGGTTCATCGCTTCCGTACACCCGCCCGCCGGCCCGCACCCCTCGGCCGAGCCGTCGGCCGCCGCGCCGTCGAAGCTGAACGGCCCCTCGCTGTCCGCCCACCCGATCCCCTGGTCGTTGCTCAGGTCCGCCCGGGCGGTGCGGTTGCGGTACACCCGCGGGCGCCCCGCGGCCTCGACCAGCATGATTGTCGTCGAGGTGCCGTCGGTCACGTCGGTGACCCGCACCCGCGAGTTCCGGTGCAGCACCGCGAACCGGTTGTTGGCGTCGTAGAGCGCGGCCGGCAGGTGCGGGTTGACCGCCGACGGCTGCACCCCCATCAGCGCCTCGTAGTCGGTCGGGGCCAGCGGGTTGGCGAACGTCACGGCCGGGCGCGGGGCCTTCGCCACCGCGCTGAGCACCTCCGCGCGGCCGGGCACCGACGGGCACTGGAACACCTTCACCGGCACCGCGGCGGCGGTCGGGTTCGTGCCCTCCCACCAGTTCGAGCCGAAGTCGTACAGCTTTTGCAGGTTCCCCTGTTCGATGTACGGGAGCGTGAGCGGGCGCCAGCCGACGTACTTGCCGCTCGGGTTCCCGGGGCCGCCGGTCGTCCACCCGGACGCGGGGAAGGCGTCGTTCGCGTCGTGGAAGTTGTGCAGCGCCAGCCCGAGCTGCTTGAGGTTGTTCTGGCAGCTCATGCGGGCCGCCGCCTCGCGGACCTTCTGCACGGCCGGCAGCAGGAGCCCGATCAGGATCGCGATGATGGCGATCACCACCAGCAGCTCGATCAGTGTGAAAGCGGAGCGGGCCGACAACGGTGGGGTGCTTTTCATCCCGCCATTGTCAGCCCGTTGGCACTTCGTCGGCCAGCGAAAAGGCGGGTCGTTTCGCCTGCCCGCGGTTGATTCGGTCCGGATGTGCGGCCTCAGGCGTACCGCTTCTTGATGCTCGGGATCAGGTACTCGCCGAACGCGGGGGCGAACCCGTACACCGGGCGGTGGCCCCAGTCGTTCCGGGCGGCGGAGTCGTCGACGTCCGCGGGCCACGAGTCCACGATCCCCTGGCGCTTCTCGTCCACCTGCGTGGCGATCTGCGCCCGCGGGAACGCGGCCCGCACCACCTGCTCGATCTCGGCGGCGCTGGGGGCGAACGCGCCGATGTTGTACACGGTGCGGGTCAGGCGCGCCCGCGGGGCCTCCATCAGCCGGAAGATCGCGTCCACGGCGTCGGGCATCGCCATGAACGGGATGCGGGTGTCCGGCCGCACGAAGCACGCGTACGGCTGCCCGGCGGCGGCGGCGTGGATCATCTCGGGGGCGTAGTCGCTGGTGCCGCCGCTGGGGACCGTTTCCGCCGAGATCAGCCCCGGGAACCGGATGCACCGGAAGTCCACCTTGCCGCTCATGACCTCGGCGGCGAGCTGCTTATAGTGCCGCGCGTAGTACCGGCCCAGGTGCTCGCAGTACAGCTTGTTGGCGCCGTACATGGTCGTGGGCACGTTGTAATCGTCTTCCTTCAGCCGGCCGGCGCGGGCCTTCGCGCCGAGGTCCGGGAGCCCGAACGCCGCGATGCTCGACGGGTAGAAGAACGCGACCGGGCGGCCGTGGCTCTCGCCCTGCTTCTGGGCGAACTCCAGGAGGTTGAGCGTCCCCTCCACGTTCACCTTGTGCGCCAGGGCGGGGCTGAACTCGCTCCGCGTGGAGAGCAGCGCCGCGAGGTGGTACACGTGGTCCACCTCGTACTGCGCCAGCAGCCCGTCGAGCAGCGCGGGGTCGAGGATCGACCCGGACACCGCCTGCCGGACCAGCTTCGCCGACTCGGGCGGGAGCGGGTTCAGGTCCAGGGTGACGATGGGCCGCTCGGGGTCGGTGCGGGACAGGCGCGAGATCAGCGCGTGCCCGATCTCGCCCGACGCGCCGGTGATGAGGACAGAAGGTTTGCGTGACATGAAGCGTGTTATACGCCCCCGCCGACCGGCGACAGCGGGCCGCGCCCGGGTGTGCGCGTTTCGGGCTACTTCTGGGCGGCGAGGTGTTCGGCCAGGGCCTGAATCTGCGCCTCGGTGAGCGTCCCCTCGAACGCGGGCATGAGCCGCGCGTCGGGCCGCACGCTCTTGGGGTTGCGGATGTAGTCGGCGAGCCACTTCGCGTCGTGCTCCCGGCCGGTCTTCGAGATGTCGGGGCCGCGCGAGCCGCCGATCCCCGGGCCGCCCGGCTGCCCGGCGCGGGCGTGGCACTTCGCGCAGTGCTGGTCGTACAGCGCCTGCGGAGAGGTCTCGTTGGGATCGGCCTTCGGCCCGCCGCAGCCGAGCAGGGCGTGGGCCGAAGCGAACACCAGGTACGCGACCACACACCGACGGAACATGCGCGAGCCCCTCCCGAACAAGAATCCGACGGTGCTAGTGTAGCGAAGCGAGGCCGCCGGCGCCGGTGGCCAACCCTTGAGGGCCAAGATCTTTAGGTGCCCGAATCGGCGCTGGATGAAACGCGGGCCGCGGACCGGGACCGCGGAAAACAGTGCGGCGCCGACCGCGGGGCGCGTCCCCGGTGGTGAACGCGGGTCCCGGCGCGTCGGGGCGTTCCGCTGCGATGAGGGTGTCGGGCGCCCGGTACGACACTCCCGGGAACGCGGGCGGCCGCGCGGCCCACTCGTCGGCATGTGCGTCCCGCAACTCGTTGTCGCGCATGAGAAGCGGGGCGTAGCCAGCCGGCGTACACGAGCTCGGCGAACGTGTCGTCCGGGTCCGCGGCCGTCGCGCGCAGCCGCGCGGCTTCTTCGCGGCCCACGGGCGCTTCTCGGTGACGGTCCCGGCCCGTCGATCGTAGCCGCTCCCCCGCGCAATTGACAAATTTTGCAGCGTTGTTATCGTCCACACGGGAGACGATCGGAACAACCGCCGTCGAGGCGCAAATGAGCACGATCACGATCGCCGGGCTGTGCGTTCTGTTCGGCGTGACGGGGCCACAGCCCAAACCCGATTACGTTCCGGTCCCACCGGGTCTCGTTGACCGGGAGGACGTTGCCCGCCGGATGGACACGTACCAGCGCCTGTTGCACCACTACCGCACGCAGCGAGAGCGCTACGAGCAACGGAACGACGGTGCCGATCACACCGAGCAGATCCAGAGGTTGAAGCGCGAAGAGTTAAGGGTTCAGGGGATGATCGCGAGCGCCGAAGAATCGCTGAAGCCGAAGCCCTGGATGCCCGTGATGCCGCCGGCACGACTGCCGGGCGCGCGACACCGGCCGAAAGTGTGGGACTGAGCGCGCTGAAGCCGAATCGCCCCGATTACAGCCGCTGCCGTGAGTCATACACGGCGTCGTAGATCAGCACCGTGCCGCGGTCCTCGAACACCTCAAACACGACGGGGAGCGGACGGACTATCAGCGCCCGTTCGGCGCCCCCGCGCGATTCGCCTTCGGTCGCTGGTTCGCCGCTCCGCCTTAACTCGATGTTGGCGACCGCCTGCGACAGCGCGCCCGCGTCCCCGCCCGTTTCGTAAGCGACGTGCGCCACGGTGTAAATGTTGTCCCTAACGGTCCGCCGCCAGACGACGCGGTAGCTCATCGGCGCGATTCCCATTCGCGCTTGATCGCATCCAGTCCGGCAAGCAGTTCGGCCGAAGTCACGCCACCGTGCGCGAGCATCTCCCGTCGCGCCGCGGCCAGTTCTTCTGACGATAACGGGGGCAACAGCCGGGCCATGATCCGTTCAAGAACCTCGTCCGGAACGTAACGTCCGACGACGTTGCCGGCTTCGTCTGCGACTTCAACGACCGCGGTCGCGCCGTTGAGTTTGGCGCGAAGTTCGGCGTCCAGAACGATACGACGCATAACCGCACCTCCGCAGGATGTGAACACGATACCACCGCGCCACGAAACGAAGTGGCCCGCGGGGTTTTCACCCCGCGGGCCACTTCGTTTCACTCACTCTTGCTTACTTGATGAACAGCATCTCGCGGTAGGTCGGGAGCGGCCACAGGTCGTCGGCGACCATCGTTTCGAGCTTGTCGCCCAGCTCGCGCAGCGCCACCATCTTCGGCAGCACGGCGTCGCGGGCCGTCTTGGCGTCGGCGTACGGGTCGCCCGAGTGCGGGTGATCCAGCGCGTGCTCCAGGTCGCGGATCGCGGCCTGGAACTGGCCCGTCGTGGTCACCAGCTCCTTCAGGTGGTCGAACTGGGCGCCCGCGTCCACCCCGGCGGCCTTGGTCGCGTTCACCGCGGCGGCCACTTCCGCCTGGTACCGCAGCGCCGCCGGCAGGATCATCGTCTTGGCCATGTTCACCATCGTTTTGGCCTCGATGGAGACTTCCTTGACGTACTTCTCGCTGAAGATGTTGTACCGGCTGGTCAGCTCGCGCTCGGTGAACACCTTGTACTTGGTGAACAGCTCCACCGAGTCCTTGCGGACGATCACCGGGAGCGAGTCCACGGTGTTCTTCAGGTTCGGCAGGCCGCGGCGCTCCGCCTCCTTGTGCCACTCCTCAGAGTACCCGTCGCCGTTGAAGATGACCTTCTTCGATTCCTTCAGGATACCCGGCAGCAGGTTCTGGATCGCGGTGTTCAGCGGGGTGCCGCCCTTCACGGCCGCCTCGAGCTGGGTGGCCACGAAGTCGAGCGACTCGGCCACGATGGTGTTGAGCGCCGTGTTCGGGCCGCCGATGCTGAAGCTCGACCCGACGGCGCGGAACTCGAACTTGTTGCCGGTGAAGGCGAACGGGCTGGTGCGGTTGCGGTCCCCGGCGTCGCGCGGCAGGTTCGGCAGCACGCTGGCGCCCACCTCCATGAACCCGCCCGGCAGGGTCTTCTCGGGCTTGCCCTTCTCGAGCTGGTCCATGATGTCCTGGAGCTGGTCGCCCAGGAAGATCGAGATGATGGCCGGCGGGGCCTCGTTGGCGCCGAGCCGGTGGTCGTTGCCCGCGCTGGCGACCGTGACGCGGAGCAGCTCGGGGTACTTGGCCACGGCGCGGATCACGGCGACGCAGAACACCAGGAACTGCGCGTTGTCGTGCGGGGTCTGGCCCGGCTCGAGCAGGTTCTCGCCCAGGTCGGTGGACATGGACCAGTTGTTGTGCTTGCCCGACCCGTTGATGCCGGCGAACGGCTTCTCGTGCAGCAGGCACACGAGGCCGTACTTCTCGGCGGTGCGCCGCATCACGTCCATCGTGAGCTGGTTGTGGTCGGTCGCGAGGTTCGAGTCCTCGAAGATCGGGGCGATCTCGTACTGGCTCGGGGCCACCTCGTTGTGCCGGGTCTTCACCGGGATGCCGAGCTTGAACATCTCGGCCTCGCACTCGGCCATGCACGCGATGACCCGCTCCGGGATGGTGCCGAAGTACTGGTCCTCGAGCTCCTGGCCCTTCGGCGGCTTGGCGCCGAACAGGGTGCGGCCGCAGTTCAGCAGGTCCGGGCGGGCGTACAGGAAGTTCTTGTCGATGAGGAAGTATTCCTGCTCCGGGCCGACGGTGGTGAACACCCGCTTGGCTTCGGTGTTCCCGAACAGCCGCACGATGCGGAGCGCCTGGTGGCTCAGGGCCTCCATGCTGCGGAGCAGCGGGGTCTTCTTGTCGAGCGCCTCACCGGTCCACGACACGAACACGGTCGGGATGACGAGGGTGGCGCCGTTGGGGGTCTCGCGGATGTACGCCGGCGAGGTCGGGTCCCACCCGGTGTACCCGCGGGCCTCGAACGTGGCGCGGATGCCGCCGCTCGGGAAGCTGCTCGCGTCCGGCTCGCCCTTCACCAGCTCTTTGCCGCTGAACTCGGACACCGCGCTGCCGGTGCCGGTGGGGGCCAGGAAGCTGTCGTGCTTCTCGGCGGTCAGCCCGGTCATGGGCTGGAACAGGTGGGTGAAGTGCGTGGCCCCGTGCTCGATGGCCCAGTCCTTCATGGCGCTGGCGACGGCGTCGGCGACGGCCGGGTCGGTGAGCTGCGCGCCCTGCTTGATGGTCTTCTGGAGGGCCTTGAACACCGGCTTCGGGAGCCGCTGCTTCTGCACCTCTTCGCTGAACACCAGCGTGCCGAACAGTTCCTTCAGGTGCGCGGTGCGGAAGTCGATCTGGTTCAGGTCGTACTCGGTCGTCGCGATGGCTTGAATCGCGGCCTGACGGGGGTTCGACATCGGGAGGAGGCTCCTGTTCCGCGCCGCGCCGCGGCGCACGTCGGTGAAGGTGGTGGGCCGCACGCCGCGGGCGGCCCGTGTGCCGATTACGGGCCGCGCGGTTGGGCTGGTCGGGGAGAGGTTACTCAGGTTATAAGCGTGATAAGAGTTGCGGCAAGAAGCACGTTCCGCGCCGGCGGGCGAATGCCGCGTCAGGAGGACACACCATGCGGACCATCGCGGTCATCAATCAAAAGGGCGGGGTCGGGAAGACGACCACCACCGCGAACCTCGCGGCGGCGCTGGCGCTGGCGGGCAAGCGGGTGTGCGTGATCGACCTGGACCCGCAGGCGCACGCCAGCACCCACCTCGGGGCCGAGCCGGACGGCACGCTGCCGTCCCTGTACGACGTGCTGGTGTCCAACAAGCCGGTCGCCGAGGTGCGCCGCACGGTGGGCGACAACCTGAGCCTGATCCCGTCGGACATCAACTTGGCGGCGGCCGAGGTGGAACTCGCGGGCATCGTGGGCCGCGAGGTGATCCTCCGCGAGGCGCTGGCGGCGGACGCGACCGCGTTCGACTACGTGCTGATGGACTGCGGCCCGTCGCTGGGGGTGCTGACGCTCAACGCGCTGGCCGCCGCGGACGAGGTGTTCATCCCGCTCCAGCCGCACTTCCTCGCGCTGCACGGGCTCAGCAAGCTGCTCGAAACGACGGCGCTCGTGGCCCGGCGCATCAACCCCAAGCTCACGGTCACCGGGGTTGTGGTGTGCCTCTACGACGCCGCCACGAAGCTCGCCCAGGAGGTGGTCACGGACCTGACCACGTTCCTCGCGCAGAGCCGCGGGGCGAACGTGCCGTGGGCCAACGCCAAGGTGTTCGGCACCCGCATCCGGCGCAACATCAAGTTGGCGGAGTGCCCGAGCTTCGGCAAGAGCGTGTTCGCCTACGCGCCGAAGAGCAGCGGCGCGGCCGACTACGCCGCCCTCGCGAACGAGGTGATGGGCGTGGCCGCCCCGGTGGTCGTGGGGCCGCTGAAGCTGACGGTCGAGGTGCCGGCGGTTGCGGTTGCGGCTCCCGCGCCCGTGGCGCCGGTGGTGACCGAGGTGGCGGCAATCGAACTCCCGGTCATCGAAACCCCGGTCCTTGAGGCGCCGGCCCGCCAAACGACCGTCGAGGTGCCGGAACCCACCGCGGCGTGACCGCGGCGCGGGTTCCGCGCGTGAACGCAACGAGGGCCGGGCGGGACAGACACGTCTGTCCCGCCCGGCCCTCGTTGCGTTCACCCCGCCCGTCAGGCGCGCTCGATCTTGGTGTTCTCGTCGATGCTGATGGACGCGAGCTCGCCGTTCGGCTTGGTGAACCGCACCACCGGCACCACGAGGTCGTCGTCCTTCACGCGCTCGGTGGTGACGCCGGTTTGCAGGTACGCCAGCCCGCGGAACGCGCCGCCGGACTCCGCGGGCCACGTCTTCGCGCCGACGCGGACGGTCTGCGTCACCTTGATCGTGTCGCCCGGCTTCAGCGCGCGGAGCAGCTCGACCACGGCCGGGGCGAGCCGGCGGGTCGGGAGGACGATCTTCTCGGGGGCGGTGCTCATGTCGTGCGGGTCCCAAGTCAGAAAGTCACAGGTCGTAAGCGACGCGGGCGCGGGCCGGGCTCAGGTCCCTTCCGCCGCGACGGGCGGCTTCGCCTCGCCCCGGACCAGGGCGATCCGCCCGGTGCGGGCCAGCTCGAGGATGCCGTAGGGGCGCATCAGCTCGATGAACGCCTCGACCTTCCCCTCGGTGCCGCTGATCTCGATCAGCACGTTGTTGTGCTGGATGTCCACCACCCGGCCGCGGAAGCTCTCGGCGAGCTGGAACACCTCGGGGCGCTGCGGGGACGCGCACGTCACCTTGATCAGCATCAGGTCGCGCTCGACGAAGTTCTCCGAGCTGATGTCGTCGACGCGGACGACGGTGACGATCTTGTCGAGCTGCTTCCGCACCTGGTCGAGCACCTGGTCGTCGCCGTGAACGACGAACGTCATGCGCGACAGGTTGTGCGTCTCGGTCTCGCCGACGGCGAGGCTGTCGATGTTAAACCCGCGCGAGTGGAGCATCCCGGCGACGGTCGCCAGAACGCCCGGTTGGTTCTGCACCAGAGCGGAAAGCACGTGCCGCATGGATCAAACGCCCCCCGGAGAGAGAAACCGTTGCGGAGGTGATGATACGGAGCGGGCGGGCCGGAACCTACCCCCCACTTCGACGAGCCGCGTCCGGCGGCCCGAACGCGGCCCGCTCTCGTCGCCCGAACGTCGGGCGGCACCGGGCCGGACGCGCCCGCTGGCTGATGAATTAAACATGTGTCTAAATGATGTTTGCGGCCGCACGAAAATTTGCCAGATGTTAATCGATAAGAGTGATGCGGCGGCACTCGAAAAGTCCAACGTGTGGGCTGAAGCGGGACAGAGCGTGTCAGGTATTCTCCGCATTCTGCTCCGTTTTCCGCCTCTCCCCTCCCGCGCTTCTAGTTGTTCGGGTGCTGAGTTTGCTCGCCGGCGATGCGATGAGCCGGCTGGCCGCATCGAAGTTGGGGTGCCGCCGGCGCGGTAGCCCCGCGGCTCCGACGAAACGACTCGTCACGCACCGCATTTGCTCGACGCGAAAGGCCCAGAGGCTCCGCCCATGTCCAACTCTCACCGTGGGATGCTCAACAGCATCAGCATCAGCCACCTGCTCGCCGGCGGGTTCCTGTTGCTCGCTGCCATCTGCCTCGTGGAAGTCGTGTGCGGCCTGACCGTCGCGAGCGACATCAACAAATCGCAGGAGAGTTCCAACAACGACCTGATACCGTCGATCTGCGCGCTGACCGACGCGCGGGGCAAAGGGGTCAACAACATTCAACGGGCCCAGCGGACCCTGATCATGGCGACGCGGAGCAAGAACGAGTCCGTGCAGCGCCAGGCCCGCGAGGACCTGGCGCGCGCGTGGAAGGAACTCCAGACCGCCATGACGTGGTACGAGTTGCTCCCGATGAGTGACCGGGAGCGGCAGCTCTGGGGCGACTTCCGCGCCGGGCTGGAGGAGTTCCGCCAGCACTACACCGCCACCACGGGCGCGCTGGACGCCGGCGACGTGGACCGAGCGGAGGGCCTGTGCCTCGACCCCGCCCCCGGGGTGCGGTTGAACAACTCGCTGAACGAGTTAATTGACGTTCACTACAGCGCCGCCAAGGAGCACACCGTCCGGGCGCGCGAGCAGTACCAGGCGGCCCGGAGCCGGCTTGTCGCCGCCGCCGCCGTCGCGGTCCTCGCGGCGCTCGGGCTGGCGGCCTTTTTCTACTACCAGATCGTTCCCCCGCTGGCCGCCAACGTGCGCGTCTTGCAGGCCGTCGCCGCGGGCGACTACGGCCAGCGGGTCTCAGTTACGACGGCCAACGAGTTCGGCCAGATGGCCGCCGCCCTGAACGTCGCCTGCGACACCCTGCAAGCGAACATGACGCGGATGGCCCAGCTCGGCGCGCTGGTGGAGCAGTCGCCGCTCAACGTGATGTTCGCCGACCGGGACTGCACGATCCGCTACGCGAACCGGGCCACGGTGCAGACGCTCCGGCGGCTGGAGCAGTACCTGCCGGTCAAGGCCGACGGGCTGGTCGGGAAGTCGATCGACATCTTCCACAAGCGCCCGGAGCACCAGCGGCGGCTGCTGGCCGACCCGAGCACGGTCCCGCCGAAGACGCTCATCCAGGTCGGCCCCGAAACGCTCGAACTCTGCGTCAGCCCGGTCTTCGACCAGGAACGAGCGCACCTGGGGACGATGGTCTCCTGGTCGATCGTGACCGAGCGGATCGCGCTGGAAAAGCAGGTGAAAGAGAGCACCGAGCGGGAGCGCGCCGCGGCGGCCGAGTTGGAGCACAAAATGAGTTCGATCATGGCCGTCGTCAGCGCGCTGGCGGACGGCAACTTCACCTCGTCGGTACCGGACCTGGGGACCGACGACGTGGGCCGGATGGCTCAGGAACTGAACAAGGCGATCGTGTCCGTGCGGACCGCCCTGCAGGGGGTGCGGGAGGTGGCCGAGCAACTCGCCGACGCCTCCGGGCAGTTGTCCGCGGCGAGCGAAGAGATCTCCACCGGCGCGCAGCAGCAGGCGGGCAGCCTCGAGGAGACGGCGTCCACCCTGCAAGAGATCACGTCCACCGTGCGCCGGAGCGCGGACAGCGCGCAGCAGGCGCGGCAGTTGGCGAGCGGGTCCAAGGAGGTGGCCGAGAAGGGCGGGAGCGTGGTGAGCTCCGCGGTGGGGGCGATGGGCGAGATCAACGAGTCGAGCAAGAAGATCGCGGAGATCATTACCACCATCGACGAGATCGCGTTCCAGACCAACCTGCTGGCCCTGAACGCGGCGGTGGAGGCGGCCCGGGCCGGCGAGCAGGGCCGCGGGTTCGCCGTGGTCGCCACCGAGGTCCGCAACTTGGCCCAGCGCAGTGCCACCGCGGCCAAGGAGATCAAGAGCCTGATCCAGGACTCGGTCAAGAAGGTGGACACGGGCACCGAACTGGTGAACAAGTCCGGCGACACGCTGGCCGAAATCGTCACCAGCGTCAAGCGAGTCACCGACATCGTGACCGAGATCGCGGCGGCGAGCCGCGAGCAGTCAACGGGCATCGAGCAGGTGAACAAGGCGGTCGCCCAGATGGACACCGTCACCCAGCGCAACGCCTCCCAGACCGAGGAGATGAGCGCCACCGCCCAGACCCTCACCGACCAAGCGGCCCAGCTCCGCGATCTGGTGGGCCGGTTCACGCTCGACGGTGCCGCGCCGGGTGCGGGCCGGTCTTCGGCCCCCGCCGCGCGGTCCCGGACGGCACCGGCGCGCAAGAGCGGGGGCGCGAATGGCCGCGCGGCGGTTCACAGCCGTTAGAGCGGCCCCGGCGGGTGGCCGAGGCCTGGTGCGGGCCGCTACGGTGCGTTCGCGGCCCACGCCACGTAAATCGCTTGCGCGTCGGCCACCACCGCCCGGATCTCGTCCGGCGGGACGTTCGCTTCCTCTAGCACCGTGCGCGCGGCCTGCGAGATTTGCGCCGCCTCTCTCGGCGTAATAACGCCATCAGCGGCGGCGGCCTGTGTGGCGGTCACAAGCGCCTCCACGGACGCCCGGGACGGGGCGGTGGTTCCTTCGGCGAGCGTCCGCACGTCGGCGGCGAGGGCTTGCCACAGCTCGGGCGGGACGCGCGTGGTGAACGTGGACGGGTTGGCGCGGCCTTCGAGGCACTCGAGATTGAGTCGCATGATTTCGGCTCCGGGTCGTTGTCAGGTGAGTGCCAGCGCTGGTACCCACACAACCCGCCCCCGCGCCGCCCGTTACAGCGCGGCCGAATTTCGTTCGCCCTGTGGGGCCGCTCACACCAGCGCCGCGACGAACTCGCGCACCGCGGCGAGCCAGGGGAGCAGGAGCACGAAGCACATGACCGCCAGCCACGTCCCGTGATGCGCCTCGAACCGGTTGCACAGCGGGAAGAACGTCGCCCGCACCGCGTCCGGGAAGCGAGCGCCCACCGCGCCCAGGATCATCCACCACAGCGCGACCGCGCCGAACCCGACGAACGCGGACGCAACGAGCGGCGCCCACCGCGGCCCCACGGGTATCGCGGCGAGCAGCGCGCGGTCCTTCTCCACCTGTGCGGCCATGCGCTCCTTCATCTTCCGGGCGTGCTCCGCCTGTTGGTCCATGAGTTCCTTCTGTGCTTCCGGAGTCAGCACGGGCTGAAGCGCTTGCAGGGTTCTCGGGTTGACTAGCAGTTTCTGCTGCGCGTCCAGCGTCAGCACGGGTTGAAAGGGCGTTGACGCGCCAGGGTGCGATTCGGCGTATTCGAACGACCGGACCCGAGAAGCCGCTTGCGACACTTCCACCTCGGGCGGTATGCACGCCACCAGCGGCCACGTCACCGTCGCGAGCAGCAGCGGCGCGCTCACCAGCACCACCGGCGGGTACAGCAGCCACTTGCGCCCGGCGCCGAGGTCGATGCCGCGCTCGCGGGCGTGTGCGACCCCGGCGCGCGAGAGCACGTAGCTCACGAGCAGCGCCAGCGGGAACACGACCATCGTGACCAGCCCGACCGCGAGCACCCCGAACGACAGGTACGCGAGGCGCCAGTCCTCCGGCCCGTTCCACAGCGTGAGCCGCACCCGCCGGGCGCCCGCGGCGGCGGCCGTTCGCGCCCCCCGGAGGTGCTCGCGGAGCAGGTGCCGGACCCCGCGGAACGCCGCCGGGTCCGGGGCCGCGCCCCATTGCGCCGGCGGGCCGAGCTGTTCGAGGACCGCGCTCAGCGCCGCGAGCGGGACCGGCCTCGGGGCCGCGCTCAGTTCGTTCGCGACGTGCTCGCGGAGGTCGGACTCGATGTCGCCGGCGCTCACGTCCGGCGACCCGGCCAGCGCCGCGCGGACCTGTCCGAGATACTCTTCCAACCGCGCCGCGGCGGGCGGCGACAGCTCCAGATCGGTCGGCGTGAAGGTCATGGCTGTGGCTCCGCTGCGGTCACCGTGTCGATCCCGGTTCGGACCTCGGCCCACGCCGCCAGCATCCGGGTTAGCATCTCCTGGCCGTGGGCGGTGAGCCGGTAGTACTTGCGCGCCGGCCCCTCGGGCGACTCGGCCAGCGTCGCGTCCACCAGCCCTTCCTTCTTGAACCGGCTCAGGATCGGGTAAATGGTCCCCTCGCCGATCACGAGCCCGTCCACCGCGGACAGCCGCTTGACGATGTCGTACCCGTACACCCGGTCGCCTTTGAGGGTGGCCAGAACGCACAGTTCCAGCAGCCCCTTGCGCATTTGCGTGGTCCAGTTGGCCAGAAAGCCCGCGTCCATGCGACCACTATAATGCCACGCAAGGTACCTGTCAATGAGGTGAGCCGGTCCGAGCCAGGAAGGCTCTTTTTCCGCTGTATTATCATACGGATCTAGTAGTTTCAGTTAGTGTGGTGGACCCATCTACATACCTTTGGGTGTGGTCCGCTCACTCCGTGAGCGTTCGCTCCGGGTATCGGATTCGCGTGGCGCATAATAACCGGGTCGGTACGCCTGCGGAGCGAATCGGACGCGCGGGCCGACTGCTCACGGAGTGAACGGACCACACTCCAAAACCAGAACCGCGCTGCGCGAACTGGAAACGACTGGATTCGGTATCACGGCACTCGGCGGACCGGTTCGTCACCGCGGTTCCAGCTTCGCACGGTCTTGCGGGAGCACGTCGGCGTAAGCCGCTTGGTACGCGCGCTCGAGCGGCGCGTAAACGTACTCGTCCGGCCGCAGGAACAGGGGCATGTCCGGGAGCGGGTCACCGGCCGCGAGCGGCTGAACGTAGCACCGGTGCGGGCTGCCCGCGGCGTCGCCGGACTCATACGAGGCGACCGCCAGCGGCTTGTCGTCCGGTCGCGTGTACGGGGCGCCGCCGAGCCGCGGCCAGATCACCCCGTGGAGCCCGTTCGGGTCTCGCTTGCCCGGCGGGAACGGGTCGATCACCAGCGCGTGAATGCCCGCGTCCACGGCCGTCACCACCTTCTTCACGAACTCGCGCAGCGGTTGGGCCGACGACGTGTTGCCCGGCGAAACCAGCTCGACGATGGCGACGAGCCGGTCGTCGCTGGAGTGGCGGATCGCGAGCCGCTTCTGCGCGAACGCGGGCACACGCGGCGCGCCGGTGGCCGCAATGGCGACGTGTGGTGGGGCCGCGGGGACCGTTAGCACGGTCCCGCCGGGGCGCGTGGTGTCCGGCTCTTTCGACTGAAGGGTGAGTACGTCCGGCCCCATTGTGCGGAGCGTCTGCTCGGCGCGGGCGTAGTAGCCGGGCGGGAGGACGCCGTCGTTCAGTACGCGGCGGATCGCGACCAGCCAACCGATGCGGAAGTCGTGATATGCGTAGGCTTCGACGCGGGGCCAGTCGTGCAGCGGCATCCCTCTCCTCCGGGCAGACGATCCAGTCTACTGCCCGGGGAAAGCAGACACCAACGCCGGGTTACGACCCGGTCGGGGCGGCGTCCGATCCGGCCTCCCGGAACACCGGCACCTCCTGAACCGTTTCGGCCGCCGCGTGCTCCGCGGCCGGTTCCGCCATCGCGATTGCCACCGGGGCCGGTCGCGTGCGCCGCCGGTCGATCCACGCCGCCACCCGCTTCCCGCGGTTCATCATGTCGTCCCAGATCGAGTACGCCACCGGCGTCACCAGGAGCGACAGCAGCAGCGACAGGAGTTGGCCGCCGAGGATCACCTTCGCCATGCTCGCCCGGGCGCCGGCCCCGGGGCCGCTCCCGGTCGCGATGGGGATCATCGCCGCCACCAGCATCACGGTCGTCATGAGGATCGGCCGGAACCGGGCCTCGTTCGCCCGAAGGATGGCCTCGTCGCGCGGCAGGCCCTTCGCGATTAGCACGTTCGTGTAGTCCACCTGCAAGATGCCGTTCTTCTTCACGATGCCGAACAGCATGAACAGCCCGATCATCGCGTAGATGTCCAGCGGCGTGCGCAGCAGCATGAGCGAGATCAGCGCGAACGGCAGCGTCAGCGGCACCGCCATCAGGATCGTGATCGGGTGGACGAGGCTCTCGAACTGCGCCGCCAGGATCATGTACATGAACACGAACGCCAGGAAGAACGCGAGCAGGAAGTTGGCGTTCGAGTCGGCCATCAGCTTGGCCTCGCCGAGGAACTCGTACCGGTACTCCGGCGGCAGGTCCAGCTCCTTCACGTACCCCTCCACCTCCGGCAGCACGTTGCCGAGCGCCACCCCGGGCGCGAAGTTGCACTGCACGCCGATCTGCCGCTGCCGGTTGTACCGCTCGATGGTCGCCGGGCCGCGCTCGTCGGTCAGCCGCGCCAGGGTGCGCAGCTCCACCATCTGCCCCTTGGTGTCGGGCACGAGCAACTGGTCGATCGTGGCGGACCGGTCGCGGCTCGGGAGCGCGGCGCGGAGCCACACGTCGTACTGGTCGGAGCCCTCCTTGTACTTCGTGACCGGCTCGCCGCCCACCAGCAGGCTGAGCGCGGTGGCCACGCCCTGCACGTTCACCTTCTGGTCCGCCGCCCGCTGGCGGTCGATGCGCACCTGGAGCTCCGGGCTGCGGGCCGCGGCGTTGGTGTCCACGTCGGTGAACTTCGGGTTCGCCTTCATCTTCTTCATGATCTCGGCCGCGTACCGGTCCAGCTTGTCGCCGTCGGGGCCGCGGATGCTGAGGTCCAGTTGCGCGTTCTTGAACGCGCTCGAGCTGATCAGCTTCACGTCCTGCACGGAGGTGCGCAGGTCCGGGTACTCGGCCATCACGACGCGGGCGTCGGCCATCGCGTCGCGCTGGTGGAAGGTGCGGGTCGTCAGGTCGGTCATGCGGCAGTAGATGTTGACCTGCGTCACGTCCCCCTGCCCCTTCGGCGCGCGCCCGTCGGTGGGGCCGATCACGGTGAACACGTTGGTCACCCCGCGCACCGTCTTGAGCTTCGCCTCGATCTCGGCGCACTGCGCCTCGGCCGTCTTGAGCGTGGCGCCTTCCTTGAGCGTGATGGCGACCTCGAACTCGCTCTGGTCGTCCTTGGGCACGAAGTCGGTGCCGACGATCATGAACAGCACCGGGGTGCTGAGGAACGTGAGGACCGTGGCGAGCACGATCACCCACCGGTGCCGCAGCGACCACGCCAGCGTGCCGACGTACCACCGCGTGAGCCAGCCGGCGTGGGCGTGGGACGAGTCGCCGGCAGACCCCACCCCCCGGCCCCCGCCCTGCAGGGCGGGGGAGGAAGCGGCAGCGTCGGGCGCGTGCGATTCTTCAGTTCCTTCGCCCCCCCGCCCTGCAGGGCGGGGGCCGGGGGGTGGGGTCTGTCCCTTCAGCAGCCGGGCGCACAGCATCGGGGTGAGCGTGAAGCTCACCGCCATGCTCATCAGGATCGCGAACGCGACCACGAACCCGAAGCTGTTGAAGAACCGCCCCACCTGGCCGGACATGAACGCGATCGGCGCGAAGATCACCACCAAGGACAGCGTCGTCGCCACCACCGCCAGCGCGATTTCCTGGGTTGCCTTGCTCGCAGCGTCCCACCCGCTGAGCCCGTACTCCTCCGTGTACCGGAACACGTTCTCCAGCACCACCACCGCGTCGTCGATCACGATGCCCACCGCCAGGATCAGCCCGAGCAGGGTCATGTTGTTGAGCGAGAACCCCATCACGTCCATGAACGCGAACGTGCCCACGATGCTGGTCGGCACGGCGGTCGCGGCGATCAGGGTGGCGCGCCAGTCGCGGAGGAAGATGAAGATGGTCGCGATCACCAGCACCGCGGCCAGCACGAGGTGGAACTTCACCTCCTCGATGGACCCCTTGATGAACTTGCTCTGGTCGCGGATGATCTCGGTCTTGATGTCGGCCGGGAGCCCCGACTGGATCTTGGCGAGCCGCTCCTTCACCCGGTCCGCGACCGCCACCGTGTTCCCGCCGGACTGCTTCTGGATGACGAGGCTGACCGCGACGTTGCCGTCCAGGCGCGACTTCCCGCGGGGCTCCTCGATGTCGTCGGTGACGTCCGCCACGTCCTTCACGCGGACCGCGTACTTGAGCCCGTTCTCGTCGGTGCGGGTCTCGATGATGACGTTCTCGAAGTCCACCGGGGTCTGGATGCGGCCCACCACCCGCAGCCCGCGCTCCTGGGCGCCGCCGTCCACCTTCCCGCCCGGCAGCTCGATGTTCTGCGCCGCCAGCGCCCGCCGCACGTCCTCGGGGGACAGGGGCGGGCTCAGCGCGCGGAGCCGCTCGGGCCGCAGCGTCACGTTCACCGCCCGCTGCTCGCCGCCGACCAGCACCACGGACCCGACCCCGGTCACCCCTTCCAGGTCTTCCTTGATCTGCTTCTTGGCGATCTCGGTGACCTCGCGCAGCTTGCGCCCCGGCCCGCCGGACACCACCACCGTCACGACCGGGGCCGCGTCCAGGTTGAACTTCTCGACCACCGGCGCGTCGGTGCCGAACGGGAGCCGCGGGAGCAGCGTGGAGATGCGGTCGCGCACGTCCTGGGCCGCGATGTCGCCGTTGCGCTCCAGCTTGAACCCGATGACGACGCTGGACACGCCCTCCTTGGTGGTGGACCGCAGCTCGTCGATCCCGGAGACGGTGTTCACCGCCTCCTCGACCGGGCGGGTGACGCTCGACTCCATCTCGTCGACGCTGGCCCCGCGGAGCGTGGTGGTGACCACCACGACGGGCACGTCCACGTTGGGGAACAGCTCGACCCCGAGCCGCCCGTAGGACGCCATCCCGAGCACCACCGGCCCGAGCACGAGCATGGTGGTGAACACCGGGCGGCGGATGCAGATGTCCCAGATGGCCATTGCAAAGGTCCCAGAGGTCAGAGGTCAGAAGGCAGTTTCACCGCAGAGGGCACGAGAGGGCGCAGAGAAGGCACAGAAGCAGTGAGAGAAATTGAGAGGGGAGCAACCGCCACCGTTCCGGTCGCACGCCTGAAAATAAGCCCGCTCCGGCTCCATTTCTCCGCTTTCTCTCTGCGCCCTCTCGTGCCCTCTGCGGTGAAACTGCCTTTTGCTTTTTGCTGCTCTCAACGAATCCGGATGGGGGCGCCGTCCACCAGTTGCGACTGCCCGCTCGTGACCACCTTCGCGCCCGCGGGCACGCCGGCCACCTCCAGCCACGCCTTATCGCGGGTGCCCACCGTCACCTCGACCGCCCGGGCCGTGTCGCCCTCGACCACGAACACCTTGTTCACCCCGGCGAACGACACCAGCGCCTCCGGCGGCACCGTGGTCACCGCGTCGGAGCCGACCACCACCTCGCCGGTGGCGAACCCGCCGGCCTTCAGCTTGCCGTCCCCGTTGCGCACCCCGATCACCACCCCGAAGGTGCGGCTGGTCGGGTCGATGGTGGGGCTGATCCGGGCCACGAACCCGTTGAACAGGTGCCCCGGGTGGGCCAGCACGCTCAGCTCCACCTGCTGGTTCACCAGCACGTCCGGCGCGTGCTTCTCGGGCACCGCGACCCCGAACTTCAGCGCGTGGTCGATCACCAGCCGGAAGCAGTTGGTCAGCGGCATCGACTCGACCGACGAGCCGGGCGTCACCATCCGCTGGGCCACCGCGTAGGACAGCGGGGTCGCGGTCTTGCCGAGCTGCTGCACCCAGTCGTTCCACTCGGGCGGGTTTGGGGCGCACAGCTTCGTGTCCGCGAGCCGGCGCTCGGCGTCCTCGAGCGCGGCCTTGAGCCGCCGGGCGTTGGCGAGCGTCACCCGGGCGTCGGTCTCCGCCACCAGCACCCGGGTCCGCGCGACCGCCACGCGGTTGATCGCGGAGTCGAGCGCCTGGCGCGACCCGACCCCGCCCGCGACCTCCTTCTCGACCCGCTTCAGCTCGGAGTCCGCGAAGTCGGCGTTGGCCTTCGCCTCGGCCACCGCGTCCACCTTGGCGATCAGCGGCTCGAACTCGGCGTCGGAGCCGGGCAGCGCGGCCAGCTTCAGCTTGCGCAGCTCGGCCTCGAACGCCGGGCGGGCCTGCGCCACCGCGAGCCGGAACTCCGTGGGGTCGAGTTCCATGAGCAGCTCGCCGGGGCGGACCCGCGCGCCCACGTCGTGGTACGCGCGCAGCACCCGCCCGCCGACCTTCGGCGCGAGCATCACGTCCTCGTAGGGGTACAGCGTGCCGGACACCGGGACCGTGCGCCGCAGCTTCATCGCCTTCGCCTCGGCGACCGTCACCGGGACCGCCTTCGGGGCGGCGTCCGCGGTGGTCGCGGGCGGCTTCGGCGCGCACGCGGGGAGCAGGAGGGCGAGGAGCAGCAGCAACCCCCCCCCCCAAGTGCCGAAGGGGAGGACGGCAGACCCACCCCCCGGCCCCCTCCCTGCAGGGAGGGGGAGTTCGGCGGCCGCGCCCCGCGAACTCGTTTCGCGAGGCGTTCCGGGAGTGCCTCCTCTCCCCCTCCCTGCCCGCCGGCCCGCGGAAGCTCCGCTGACAGGGCCGGCGAGCGCGGCGCGGGGGCCGGGGGGTGGGTTGCTTTGGGTGCCTTCGAGGGGTGTCGGTTCTGCCCTCATCGCGTCTCCTTTGCCGCCAGAACACCGTTCAGCACCACGTCGAGCATGTCTGCGGCCTGCGCGTCCGGGTCGCTCGGGCGGCCGGTCAGCAGGTTGGTGAGGATGGTGCCGTACAGCAGATCGCCCAGCACGTTAAAGAACCGCTCCCGCGGCACCGCCCGGATCGCGCCGGCGCTCACGAGGTGGTTGAAGAACGCCTCGTGCTTGCACTCGGCCTCGGCGTTCTTGGTGACGAAGTACAGCGGCCGGTGGTGGTGCGGGAACGCGGCCCGCTCCTGGATGAACAGCTCCGCCATCTCGGGCCGCCGGTGGAAGAACCCGAGGTACGCCCGCACCGCGGCGCGGATCAGGTCGGCCCCCTGGTGGGGCTGCGCCAGCACGCCGTCCATCTCGGTCTCCAGCTCCTTCAGCCCGCGCTCGACGGCGCTGAGGAACAGTTGCTCCTTGGTCGGGAAGTACCGGTATACGGTCCCGTTCCCGACCCCGAGGTGGTTCGCGATGGTTTGCACCTGCGTGTTCGCGAACCCGAAGGTGGCGAACACGCGGGCGGCGGTGTCCAGGATCTGGGCCTTGCGCCGCGCCTCCAGATCGGGGTCGCGCGGGCGCCCGGGCTTCCGGTTCTCAGTGACACTCATACGGCGTTTCACTGATTTTAGATATTTAACGGATTGGTCCGTCCGGTAAATAGTACCCGCTTGTGAAATAGGCGACAAGCCCAACTTTCCCTCGGTTCGGAAAGAATGGCGAATTTCGGGGCGGCGTCCCGTTCCGGCTCGCGCGGCCACTTCCGCCGGCGCGGCGTCCGAATTCTCGTTTCCGGATGAGGTGAGCCGGTTACAATTCACCTATCTCGCCATTGGAACGCATTACATGCCGCTCGACTGGTCCCCGCTGGTTGACCTCCTGCGCCGTCACGAACGCCCGCTCCTGATGACCCACGTGCGCCCGGACGCCGACGGGATGGGCGCGCAGTTGGCGCTCCACGACGCGCTCGCTGCCATCGGAAAGTACCCCCGCGTGGCGATCGCCAGCAAGCTGCCCCCGCGGTACGAGTTCCTCGACCCCAAGCGGACGGTCATCGAGGACTTCAAGCCGGCCGCGTTCACGGACCGGGACTGCGTGGTGATCCTCGACACCGGGACGTGGAACCAGCTCGGCGATTTCGGCGACTGGCTGCGGAAGTCGCCGCTGCCGCGTGCGGTGGTGGACCACCACCGCACGCAGGACGATCTGGGCGGGCTCCAACTGGTGGACACCACCGCGGAGGCGGCCGGTCGGCTCGCCTACGAGCTGATCCGCGCCCTGGGCGCCCCGCTGAGCGCGGCGGCGGCGAATCATTTGTTCATGGCGGTGGCGACCGACACGGGCTGGTTCCGGCACCCCAACGCGACGGCGCAGACCTTCGCGCTGTGCGGCGAGTTGGTCGCGGCCGGGGCGAACCCGACGGCCCTGTACGAGCAGTTGTACGAGGCCGCCTCGCTGGCCCGGTTCAAGCTCACCGCGGTCGCCCTGGAGCGGCTCGGGGTGCGGGCGAACGGGAAGATCGGGTTCACCGAGATCGCGCTGGCCGACTACGAGAAAACCGGGTCCGTCCCGGGCGACACGGAAGACCTGATCAACTACCCGCGCTCGGTGGAGGGCGTGGAGCTGGCGCTGGTGTTCATCGAGCAGCCCGGCGGCGGGACGAAGGTGAGCTTCCGGTCGCGGGCCGCCGACGTGTCCAAGCTCGCCGAGAAGTGGGGCGGCGGGGGGCACAAGCTCGCGAGCGGCGCCCGGCTCGGGAAGCCGCTCGCGGAGGCCCGCGAGGAGGTGCTCGCCGCGGCCGAAGCGGTCCTGGCGGGCCAGTAAAGTTCCGATCCGGTTGCCGGCGGCGGTCCAAATGCCCGAGATCGCTCGCTCTGCGCTGTAACGGGGGTTACAGTTCGGCCCGCCGGTCGTCGCTGGGGCCGCAACGGGACATCCGCTGGTCGAGGACTACCCCATTCGCTGACGGTTCGCTGGGTGGTCACTACCACGCGATTCGCGTGTTCTGAGCACCGCGGCCGGGGCGAATGCGACCGGGAGCGGGTCCGGCCGCACGCCGAATAGCGACTGCAAGTATTTGCAACGGCAGCGTTTGCAACGCAGTTAATCAACGCCAACGAGCGTGCTTCGCGGTTCGGTGCCCGTTGCCAATGCTCCGCCCGGCGCGGATGCGGGAAGCGAGAACTTCTGGAAGTGCCGAATCGGGAGATGAGGGGTGGGAAATGCCGGGTGTGCCGATCGGCCGGTTGGTGGTTCCCGCTCCGACCGGACTCCTGTTGCGGCCGGGTGACGCGCGATAACGAGACCTACCACAACTCCTTCTGGAGTTCCCAATGAGTTACACGCTCCGTGACCTGCCGCTGCCCGTCAAGGTGGTGGTGACCGTGTTCCTGCTCGCGGTGGGCGCCGGGTACTCGTCGGCGATGCTGCAACTGCACATCCAGGACTCGAAGTCCGGCAAGCCGATGCCCACGCCCGAGGACGTGGTGCTAAAATTCACCGGCAAGAAGAAGTTCGACCCCAACGCGCCGCCGCCGGAGGCGCCGGCGTCCCGGCTCGAAGCGCTGATCGTTGCCCAGACGGAAGAGATCAACGGCAACACGATGGCCGGCGCGTTCACCGCGCACGACCGCGGGCCGAAGCACCTCAAGTTCTCGGAGCACATCAAGGCGCGCCCGGAGGCCGAGGTGCGGGCCGAGCGCAAGGGCGAGCAGCGGGTGCTCGTGCAGTGGATCCACACGCCGGACGCGGAACGTAAGGCGGCCTACGAGGCCGACAAGTTCGTGCCGCCCGCCGGCAAGATGCCGAAGGCGCTGACCGCGGGGTTGAAGGACGGCGACGCGGTCAAGATCAAGACGCTGATCGACTCCCGGTGCGTGACGTGCCACTCGAAGGGCGGCGAGAAGGAAGAGCCGGCGCTCGACAACTACGCCGGGCTGATGAAGTTCGTGCCGCCCCCGCCGCCCCCGCCGCAGCCCGACAAGTACGGCTACATCAAGGTCGAGGAGCCGATCAGCATCAGCAAGCTGACGCAATCGACCCACGCCCACCTGCTGAGCTTCGCGGTGCTGTTCTCGCTCACGGGGCTCGTCTTCGCGCTGAGCAGTTGGCCGGCGTGGATGCGCGTGATCGGCGGGCCGTGGGTCGTGGTCATGGTGTTCGCGGACGTGTCGATGTGGTGGCTCGCCCGGCTGTGCGACGAGTACGGGCCGTTCTTCGCGATGGCCGTGATCCTCACCGGGTTCCTCGCCGCCGTCGGGTTGTTCGGCCACATCGCCGGCAGCCTGTTCACCATGTACGGGCTCAAGGGGCGGGTGGTGATCGGGCTGCTGTTCGTGCTGGGCGCGGTCGCGGGCGGGGCGTTCGTGACGAAGCTGCTCGTGCCCGCGCTGCCGAAACCGAAGGTCGAGGAGAAGCAGGCTGCGGACCCGGAACCGGACGGGGGCAAGCCCGAGGTGAAGAAGCCCGAAGACAAGAAGCCCGAGATCAAGAAGACGGAGGACAAGAAGGAACCTGTTGTTCCGGTGGTGGCCACGCCCAAGAAGCCGATCAACGAAATCGACCGCCTGTTGACGTGGCCGCTCGATCCCGCGGGCAAGCCGGTTCCGCTGGCCGAACTGAAGTTCGCCGGGGGCGAGAACGGCGGCATGATCCGGGCGTTCTTCGACAAGGAAAAGAAGTACGCGGACGCGATGAAGAGCGGCTCGCCGGCCGAGCAGGACAAGCTCAAGGCCCAGCGCCAGAGCGACCTTAACGCGCTGGTCGCGTGGGCGCGCAGCCCGGACGCGGTGCGCAAGAGCAGCTACGAGGCCGACACGTTCGAGTTCCCGGGAGGGGGCGACAAGGCCGTCACGCCGGACTTCGCGAAAGACGGCAAGGTGAAGATCAAGACGCTGATCGACAACCGGTGCGCGACGTGCCACGCGCCGGGCAAGAAGCAGGAGGACTACCCGCTCGACAGCTACAAGGGCTTCTCGGCGTACCTAGCTGCGCTCGACGCGCCGGCCCCGAAGGACGAGAAGGCCGAAACGCCCGCGCCGGTCGAACCGAAGGCGGTGAAGCCGGTCGATCCGATCCCGCCCGCGAAGGACGATTGACGCGGCTCGGTGCTGAGGGCGGCTAGTTTTTCTTGAGCGGCTGCCAGTCCTTCTTGCCGTCCTTTTTGCCCCGCATTCCGCCGAAGCCGCCGAACTCGCCGTACTGCATGGCTTTCTCGGCGGCGTGCCAGGACGCGCGGGTGTCGTTCAGTCGGGTGCAGACCTCGGCCAGCGCGCCGTAGGTCACGGCCAGCAGCTCGCGCTCGGCCCGCAGGCGCGGTCCCTCGCTCGGGCGCTCGCCCGGGGGGGCGACCAGCGGTGCGAGCGCGTCCACCGACTCTTCGAGCGTCTTGCGCGCCGGGGACAACTTCCCTTGCGCCGACAGCACGCTCGCGAGTCGATAGCGTGTGAACCCCAGTTCGAGGTGCCCGTGCGCCGGCGGGACCACCTCGGGGTCCGTGAACGACGCCAGTGCGGCCGTGTAATCCGCCGCGGCCGCCGCCCGGTTGCCCGCCTGCTCCGCGTTCCAGCCGGCCCGCACCTTCACCGACCCGCTCAGCCAGTCGCGGCCTTCGGCCAGTTCGGCGGCGCGGCGCAGGGGCCGGTCGTGGTCCTGCGGGAACACACCCGGCGTCGCGGTCAGGTACGCCATCACCAGTTCGGTCCGCATCCCCTCGTTGTCGGGGAACTTCTCGACGAGCGGCTCCAGGAGCGCGACCGCGCGGTCGAACGCCGCCGCCGCCTTCTCGGGCCGCTTCAGCCACACGTGGGCCTCGCACACCCGGCGGGACGCCTTCGCGGCCTCGAACTGGAGCCGCGGGGTCGGCGGGTTCTGCTCCACGAACCGGTCGTAGAACGCGAGCACCGCTTCGAGGATCGCGGCCTTGTCGGCAGCGAGGTCGGTGTGCGGTCCGCCCGGGCCGCCGTCCGGGCCGTCTTTGGGTCCGTCCTTCGGGCTGCCGAACGGTCCATCTTTCGGCCCATCTTTGGGGCCGTCCTTCGGCCCGAACCCGCCGAACGGCCCGCGGTGCTCGGGGCCGCGCCCGCCGATCGGCCCGCGCGGGATGGGCAGCCACGGCCCGGGCTGGCCGCTCGCGCTGGCCACCTCGAACACCTTCTCGAACGTGTCCAGCGACAGCTTCAGGTTCGCCTCGAGCCGCGCCGACAGCGCGACCGCCTCGGCGGTCGCGCGGTCGGCTTTGGCCCTCGCCTCTTCGGCCTCCTTGCGCCGGTCCTCCTCGCGCGCGAACCAGACCCACCCGGTCACCGCGGCCAGCGCCAGGGCCGCGACCGTGGTGGTCGTCAGCGCGGCCACGGCCGGGTTCCGCCGGCACACGCGCCACACGCGCGCCGGGAGCGACAGCCGCCGGGCCTTGATGGGCCGGTCGTTGAGGAAGGCGTCGAGGTCGTCGGCCAGCTCGCGCGCGCTGGCGTACCGGGCCGACGGCTCGCGGGCCATCGCCTTCAACACGATGGTTTCCAGGTCCCGAGGGATGTCGGGGTTGAGCGTCCGGGGAGGCGGCGGGTCCGTGTCGGTCACTTGCTTGACGAGGCGCGCGGGAGAGTCCGCGGAGTAGGGCGGTTCGAGCGTCAGCAGCTCGTACAGGGTGGCCCCGAGGCCGTACACGTCGCTGCGGTCGTCGGACCGGCCGCTCAGCCCTTCGGGCGGCACGTACTGGAGCGTGCCCAGGATGTCGCCGGTCGCGGTGAGGCCGTCGGCGTTCATCAGCTTCGCGAGGCCGAAGTCCGCGACCCACACGCTCGCCCCGTCGAACAGCAGGTTCGCGGGCTTCACGTCGCGGTGCAGCACGCCGTGCTGGTGGGCGTAATCGAGCGCCTCGGCCGCCTGGAGCCCGGCCCCGGCGACGAACCGCCAGTCGCCGTAACCCGGGCCGTCCGGCTCCGGCTCGACGATCTCGTAAGGTGGAGCCGCGGCGGGCTTCGTCCCGGGGCCGAGCGCGAGCGTTTCGCGGACCGCTTCGGTGGTCTTGTCGAGCTGTCGCCGCCACCGGCGGACGAGCGCGTGCAGCCCGCACCCGGGGATCAGTTGCATGACGTAGTACGGCAGCCCGTCCTGCTCCCCGACGCCGAACACCGGCACGATGTTCGTGTGGTGCAGTTTGGCCGCGGCCTGCGCCTCGCGCACGAACCGCTCGCGCCGGGTCCGGTCGAGCTGGGCGTGCCGGGCGAGCACCTTCAGCGCGACGGGCCGCCCGAGCGATTCTTGAACCGCCTCGAACACCACCCCCATGCCGCCGCGGCCGAGTTCGCGCACGATGCGGAAGTCGCCCAGGCGGTCCGGGAGCGACGGCTCCGCGCCGGGGGTGCGGAACCGCTTGAGCAGTTCCATCTGTGCGACCGCGGGTAGCAGCTCGCGCAACTGCTCCGCGTGGTCGGGGTGGGCCGCCGCGTAGGCGCTCACGGACGGGTGCTCGCCCCGCCGGAGCCGGTCGGCGAACTCCTCGGCCAGCACGTCCACGGGGTCGCGGTCGTCGGAGAGCATGGGGCACCTGTCTCGGGCGGGCCGGAGCGGGGCGCGTCACCCGGTGAACCCGGGGATCGTTTCCAGAATCTGTTTGAGCCGGGCCAGCGCCCGGACGTACCGCTTGCTGGCGGCCGCGGGCTGCACCCCCAGTAGGGAGGCCGTTTCGGTGTTGCTCAGCTCCTCGAAGTGCCGCAGCGCCAGCACCTCGCGGTCGAGCGGGTCCATCGCCGCGAGGGCCTGCTCGAGCCGCGCGAACGACTCGGTGCGGGCGGCGGCGTGGCTCGGGCTGCTCCCGTTGCCGAGCAGGCACGCGGCCAGGCACGCCGAGTCGGCGGCGGTCGCGCCGCGGTCGATCGAGACCTCCTGACCGATGTCGCGTTTCTGAGCCAGGTGCTCGCGGTGGACATCGGCCAGCCGCTGCCCCACGACCAACCGCAGCCAGCCGAAAAACGGCTGGTCCGGCTTCTCGAAGTAGTGGTCGATGCGCTTCAGCGCGTCGATGTACGCCTCTTGCAGCACGTCCGACGGCGAAACGCGGCCCGTGAGCCGGGGGTCCAGCCGCAGTTGCACCATCCGGCGCAGCTTGTCGCGGTGCTTGGCGAACAGCTCGGCCAGCGCCGGCTGGTCGCCGCCGCGCACCCGGCCCAGCAGGTCCGCAATATCCTTTTCGGCTTCCACGGCCATCAGCACGCCCTCGTCGGTCTCATGAATTAAACGCCGCCGGCCGAGGGCCGCGACCGCGGGCCGGCCCATGAAAAGGTTCTGAGCACGGGTCGCGACGCCGAACGCCCACCGTTTGTCATTATGCCAGGGAACGCGATCCGTTGGGCGACCGTTTCGCCCCGGATCAGACCTCTCCCGCGCTGCGGAGAACGTACATGTTTTGGCTCTCGAAGGTGTTCGCCCCGGCGGTCCTGGTGATCGGGATCGCGGGATCGGCGGTGGTGGTGATGGCGCAACAGGACGGCGCGGACGACAATCAGCCCCCGTTCGGCAAGGGCGGTCCGGCGTTCGGTAAGGGGCAACCGCCGTTCGGCAAAGGTAAAGGTGAAGACAAGAAGGGCGACAAGAAAGGCGACCGGAAGGGCGAGGAGAGGAAATTCGAGGAGAAGAAATTCGAGAAGAAAGGTGACGAGAGAGGCGCGTCCGGTCCGAAGGGGCCGGCACCGAAGTCCGACGCGGTGGTAGACGCGTGGGTGGCAACGCTGTTGAGCAAGATTACCGATCCGCATGACACGGTGCGTGACAGCGCCCGCGGGGCACTGGTGGCGGTCGGGCCGGCGGCCCTGCCGGCGCTGCAGAAGCTGGCCGACGGGGACGATCCGGCGAAGGCGGTCGCCGCGCGGAAGCTGATCGGGGCGATCCACGGCCGCGGTCCGGGTGGCCCGGCCGCGGGACCGAGTGGGCGCGGCGGGCGCGGCGGCTTCGGACCAGGCGAGCCGGGTGGGCGAGGCGGGTTCTCCGGCCCGGCGGGTCCGGGCGGGCGCGGCGGGTTCGGCTTCGGAGCCCCAGGCGGGTTCGGCCCGGGTGGGCGTGGGCCGGGCGGCCCCGGCGGGCAACCGGGTATGAGGCCCGGCGGGCGCGGTCCCGGTGGGCCGGGCGGTGAGCGCCGCCCCGGCCGCGAGGAAGAGGAGCAGGAGTTCGAAATCGCGCCGCAACCGCGCGTCCTTGCGATCCACTGACCGAATCGGCGGGCGCCAGCCCGCTGACTCGCCGCGGCCCCGGGATCCCCTCCCGGGGCCGTGTCGTTTGCGGCCGCACGATCGTTGGGGCGGCCGGAGCAACCTCGAACGGTCGTCCGCGGTCGGCTCGTACCGCTCCGCGAGCGCGATCAGCGCGTCAGCTCCTCGAACGTCTTGTTCAGGATGGGGTACTTCTTCCAGTCCTTGTAGTCGAAGTGCCACCATTCCTCTTCGTACACCGTGAACCCCTCGGCCTCCATCGCTCGCCGCAACAGGTCGCGGTGCCAGCGCTGCTTTGAAGTGCCGCCCATGTAGTCCGGGAACGCGCGGTCGGAGAACTCGTCGTACCCGCTCACCACCTCGATCGGCTTGCCGGTCTTCAGGTCGTACAGGGCAAGATCGACCGCGCACCCGCGGTTGTGGCGCGAGCCCTTCGACGGGTCGGCGACGAAGCCATGAAACTTCTCGGGCGTCGCGTCCCAGAACATCTTCGTGACGTGCCACGGCCGATACGCGTCGAACACCAGAAGCCCGTACCCCTGCTCCTTCAGCTTCGTGTGAACGCGCGCGAGCGCCGCGGCGGCCGGCTTCTGCATGAACGCCTTCGCCGACGTGTAGAACGGGGCGCTGAGGAAGTTGTTGTCGGTCGCGTACCGGATGTCGAACTTCACGCCCTCGATCGTGGCGAGGTCGACCAGATCGGGCTTGAGGAACTCGCCCTTTTCGACGGGCGGTGTCGCGGCCAGTGCGCCCTTGCGAACCTCCGCGAGCGGCTTGGTCGGCTTCACCTTGAACGTCTCGCCGTTCTCGCCGTCCAGTTTGCGGCGGTCCATGACCACGGTCGCGCACGTCACCTTCGTCGCCCGACCGCTCTTGTCGCGCGAGAACACGAGCTTCTCGCCGTAGTACATCCCGCGGTCCGGAGGGAACGCGAACACGTCGTCCGATTCCTGGGTCAACGGGTCGATCTCGGTCAGCTCGATGAGCGCGTGGAGCTGGCCGTCTTTCTCGTAGATGATGAGCGGCAGGTGATCCCAGCCGTACTCGCCGATCAGCCCCGCGAACTTCCCGGGGGCGTCCGCGGGAGCCGCGGCGCGGGGCTTCTCTTTCTCGAACGTAAACTTCCCGATCGCGAGCTTGCCATCAGTAAGGGTGTACCGGGCGCCCCACGCGGTCACGTCATCGGCGACGAGACCGCCGGGCGCTTTCCGGAGTTCGATGCGGGAGCCGCCGCGGCCCGATTCCACGAACAGCCGGCCGAAGGACTCGGACAGGTCGAGCCACCGGTCGCCGCTGCGGTAGCGGCCGACCAGCGCCCGGGTCTCTTCGGGCTTCAGCGGTTCGCTGGTTTCGATCGCCGGTAGCGGTTTGCCGGCCTTGGCCGCGACCGCGAGCCGCAGCAGGTCGTTCGCGATCCGGGTGACGACCGCGTTGGACGAGTCGCGCGACGACACCACGACCACCCCGAGCTTCTCACCCGGGAGCAGCGCGAACTCGGTCGCGAAACCGTAAATGGCGCCACCATGCCCCACACGCTTCTTACCGTCGAGTTCGCCGAGCACGAACCCCAGGCCGAACTGCCGCAGGGCGTCGTTCTCGGAAAACTGCGGGCTCAGCATCTCCTTGATGCTCTCGGGCTTCAGGAACGCCTTATCGGCCACTTTTCCGTCCGCGAACAGGCACGACTGGAACTTCGCGAGGTCCAGAACGGTCGAGTACATGCACCCCGCGGGGGCCGCGCCCAGCTCGAAGGTCGGCGCCGGGAACTCCTTTCCGTGGTACGTCCACATCACCGCGTCCGCGAGCCCTTTTTTGACCCCGGCGGTGGGAAGGAACGAACTCGCGTTCATCCCCAGCGGGTCGATCACGCGCCGCTGAACGTACTTCTCGAACTGCTCCTTTTGCGACTGCTGGAGCGTGTACCCGACCACCCCGATGGCCGCGTTCGAGTACTTCATGCGCGACGACGGCGGGTACACCAGTCCGATGCCGTTCATGCTCAGTACCGTCTTCTCGAGGCTCGGCTCCGAAGGGTCGAAGTAGTTCCCGGTTGGTGGTTCGCGGATCAGACCCGACCGGTGCGACATCAGCATCCGCAGCGTGATCGGCTTTTCGCCGTCCCTGTAAGACGGCTTGAACTTGGGGACATACTTCGCCACCGGCGCGTCGATGTCGAGCTTGCCGTCTTCCACCAACTGCATCACCGCGACATCGGTGAACAGCTTCGACACCGACCCCACTCGGTACACGGTTTCCGCGGTGGCCGGGGTTTTACGCCCGCGGTCCTGAAACCCGTACCCGGCGGCCCAAACCACCTTCTGATCGTCCACCAGCGCGACCGACAGCGCCGGGAGCTTCTTGTCCCCGACCTCGTGCTTGATCAGCTTCTCGACCTCCGCCACGGCGGCCTTGTACGGCTCCGCGGCCGGGACCGACGGCTGGGCGTGCGCGCGGGGCGCGAGCGCGCAGCCGACGACAAGAGCAACGAGGCAGCGCATGTGTGCTCCAATCAAAAGGCGGACCGATGGTATTTGCAATCGTCCGGTTCGTCCCGGTATACTACCAACTCACCGACCGGCCCCACCCGCCCCGACGAAATCCCATGCGACCGCTTCTCCTTCTCGCATGCGCCCTTTGCCCAGCAACCGCCCGCGCCGCCCCAGAGCCGCCGGTCGATTTTGCCCGCGACGTTCGCCCCATCCTGTCGAACCAGTGCTTTCAGTGCCACGGGCCGGACGAGAAGACCCGCAAAGCGAACTTGCGCCTTGATGTCCGCGAGGCGGCGCTGAAGGCCGGGGCGTTCGTGCCCGGGAAACCGGACGCGAGCGAGATCATCACGCGCATCTGCACGACCGAAGACGAACTGCGGATGCCGCCGGCGAAGCTGAAGAAGCCGCCGCTCACCGGACGGCAGATCGCCACGCTGAAGCGGTGGATCGCGGAGGGTGCGAAGTACTCCGGTCACTGGGCGTTTGCACAACTGACCCGCCCGGCGGTGCCGGACGTTGGCCCCGCGGCACGAAACGTGATCGACAAGTTCATCCTCGCGCGCCTCGCGGCGGAACAGGTGGCGCCTGCCAAAGAGGCGGACCGCGTCACGCTGATCCGGCGCCTCTCGTTCGACCTCACCGGGCTCCCGCCCGCTCCCGAAGAGGTGCGAGCTTTCGTGAACGATGAGGCGCCTGACGCTTACGAGAAACTGGTCGACAAGCTGCTCGCGTCCCCTCACTTCGGCGAGCGCATGGCGGTGTGGTGGCTCGACCTCGTGCGGTACGCCGACAGCATCGGCTACCACAGCGACAACCCGATGAACGTGTCGCCGTACCGCGACTACGTGATCCGCAGTTTCAACGAGAACAAGCCGTTCAACCAGTTCACCGTTGAGCAACTCGCGGGAGACCTGTTGCCGAACGCGACGCTGCAACAAAAGGTCGCCAGCGCGTACAACCGGCTGCTGCAAACGACCGAAGAGGGCGGGGCGCAGGCGAAGGAGTATATCGCCAAGTACTCCGCCGACCGCGTCCGCAACTACGGGCAGGTGTGGCTCGGCGGCACGCTCATGTGCGCCGAGTGCCACAACCACAAGTTCGACCCGTACACGCAGGCCGATTTTTACTCCGTGGCGGCGTTCTTCGCCGACATCCAGGAGCCGGCGGTGGGCGGGCGCGGCCCCGGGACGCCCATCATGACCGCGGAGCAGGAAAGCGAACTGAATCGCCTCGTGCGGAACGTCCGGATCGCGTCCGCGAAGCTCGAAGCCGCAGCAAAGGCGTTTGCGGCTGATGACGACGCGTTCGCTGACGTGGAGAAATGGCCGAACCCCGCGACCGCGAAGAAGGAACCCGCGCGGGTGGTCGTTTCGGCAGACGTGAGGGCGATTCTGGCAAAGTCGCCCGATAAGCGCTCGTCCGCGGAAGTCGGGCGGCTCGCGGTGTTCGCTCGCGACAACGCGCCCGACTTCAAGGCCGATCGCGACGCGCTCGACGGCGCGACCGCCGCGCGAGCGGCGTTCGACAAGACCATTCCGCGCGTGCTGATGACCCAGAGCGGACCGCCCCGGACGGTGCGCGTACTGCCGCGCGGCAACTGGCTCGACGACAGCGGCCCGGAGGTGAAGCCGAACACGCCCGCGTTCCTGCCACCGCTCCCGCCGCTCCCCGCGGGCCGGGCGCGGTACACGCGGCTCGACCTCGCGCGCTGGACCGTGTCGCCCGAGAACCCGCTCACCGCCCGCGCGACTGCGAACCGGCTGTGGCGTGTGTTCTTCGGGTACGGCCTCGCGCGGTCGCTCGAAGAAACCGGCGTGCAGGGCGAGTTGCCGACGCATCCGGAACTGCTCGACTGGCTCGCAACCGAGTTCGCGGCCAAATGGGACGTGAAGGGGCTGGTTCGGATCATGGTTCTCTCCTCCACCTACCGCCAGTCGTCGGCGGAGACGCCGGCCATGCGCGAGCGCGACCCCATGAACAAGCTGTTCGCGCGCCAGACCCGCCAGCGCCTCGACGCCGAGTTCATCCGCGATACGGCGCTGCGCGTGAGCGGGTTGCTGAACCCGCAGGTCGGCGGCGCGAGTGTGAAACCGTACCAGCCTGCGGGGTACTGGGCGGCGCTCAACTTCCCGGCACGCGAGTGGCAGAAGGACGCCGGCGACAAGGTGTACCGCCGCGGCATGTACACGCACTGGCAGCGGTCCTTCCCGCACCCGGCGATGGTCGCGTTCGACGCTCCTAGCCGCGAAGAGTGTACCTGCGACCGCCCGAAATCGAACATCCCGCAGCAGGCGCTCGTGCTGCTCAACGACCCGGAGTTCGTGGAAGCGGCGAACGCCTTCGCGGCGAAGACGCTTCAAGAAGGCGGGGCCGGCGATGGGGCGCGAACGGCGTGGGCGTTCGAGCGGGCCACCGGACGGGTACCGAAGCCTGAAGAGGTTCAGGTGCTGACGGGCGTACTGAACAAGCACCGCCGACAGTTCGCCGCGAAGCCCGACGAGGCGAAGAAGCTGCTCGCGGTCGGCGACGCGGCCCCGCCGAAGGACGTCAAGCCCGAAGAACTGGCCGCGTGGGTGAGCGTATGTCGTGTCGTCCTGAACCTGCACGAGACGATCACGAGGCCGTGAAGGAGTCAGCGATGAGCGCGTCATACGCACCGCCGCCGCGCGGGTTCGGCACCTCGGCCTGGGGCGTCGCACTGCACGCGGCGCTTCTGTTCGGGCTGTTCGTCCTTTACGTCATTTACGTGCCGCCGGCGGCGCAGGTCTTCGACCGGTACGCCCTCACGCTGCCCAAGGCCACCCGGTTCGTTGTGAGCCTTTCGGCTCTCGTAGCGGACTACTGGTGGGCGCTGGGGCTCGCCGCCGGAGCGGCACTGGCCGCGGATTTCGCTGCGATCTGGGCGCTGCGGCGAACCGGTGCGGCTCAAGCCGTCGTGTTGATCGCGACCGTCGCGCTGTTGCTCGTCGCTTATGGTGCGCTGACCGTCTACGCCGTCGAGTACCCGAAAGAGAAGTTGCGCGAAGGTCTCTCGCGCTGAACCGCCGGTTTGCCGCTCGTCGCTAGTTTGCTGCTGCACCTCGGCCAGGCCGGGGCGGGCGGGGTTCAGGCCGGTTTGCCGCTCGTCGCTGGTTTGCTGCTCTCACTCGGCAAGGCCGGGGCGGGCGGGGTTCAGACTGAACCGCCGGTTTGCCGCTCGTCGCTGGTTTGCTGCTCTCACTCGGGGGGCTTACGCCCCTCGCTCGCCAGGACCACCCATGAACGCCGACCCGCTCTCCGCGATCCGGTTGCACCAGCGCCGCACGTTCCTCACGCAATCGTGCCGCGGAGTCGGCGCGCTCGCGCTCTCCGCGCTGCTACCGCGGGCGGTTACCGGCGCGGAGGTCCACGCGCCGCGCGGTGTGATCGCGAAGCCGCACGTCCCGCCGAAGGCCAAGCGGGTCATCTTCATGGTGATGGCCGGCGGCGCCAGTCACCTCGAACTGTTCGACCACAAGCCCGAACTCGCCAAGCGGCACGGCCAGCCGATGCCCGAGAGCGTGACCAAGGGCCAGCCGATCGCGCAGCTCCAGGGGGCGAAACTGACCTGCTTCGGCCCGCAGTGGGGCTTCAAGAAGCACGGCCAGAGCGGACAGGAGATGAACGAGCTGTTCAAGTTCCTGCCCGAGGTCGCGGACGACCTGTGCGTCGTCCGCTCGTGCAAAACGGAGGCGATCAACCACGACCCGGCGCACACGTTCATGAACAGCGGCTCCAGCGTCTCGGGCCGCCCGAGCATGGGGAGCTGGCTCACCTACGGCATCGGGAGCGAGTCGGCCGACCTGCCCGGGTTCGTGGTGATGACCTCGAACGGTCGGGGCGGGCAGAACCAGCCGATCGCGTCGCGCCAGTGGTCCGCGGGGTTCCTCCCGGGCAAGTTTCAGGGCGTGCAACTGCGGGGTAAGGGCGACCCGGTGCTGTACCTGACCAACCCGCCCGGCGTCGGCGCGGAGCAGCAGAAGGACGTGATCGACGCGGTCGCGCGCCTGAACCAAATGCAGAACGCGGCGGTGGACGACCCCGAGATCGCCACCCGTATCGGGCAGTACGAGCTGGCGTTCCGGATGCAGACGAGTGTTCCCGAACTGATGGACCTGTCGAAGGAGCCGGCGAAGGTGCTCGAGAGCTACGGCACGAAAGGCGCGGACGGGTCGTTCGCGGCCAACTGCCTGCTCGCGCGCCGGATGGCTCAGAAGGGCGTGCGGTTCATCCAGCTCTACCACCGCGACTGGGACCACCACGGCGGGGTCAAGGACGGCATCAAACTGAAAATCGAGGAGATCGACGCGCCGCTGGCCGCGCTCATTAAGGACCTGAAGCGGCTCGGGATGTTCGAGGACACGCTCATCGTGCTGACGGGCGAGTTCGGGCGCACGCCGATGTCGCAGGGCGGGAACGGCCGCGACCACCACATGAAGGGGTTCAGCGTGCTGCTCGCGGGTGGCGGGATCAAGGGCGGCGTCAGCCACGGCGCGACGGACAAGTTCGGGTACAACGCCGAGGAGAAGGTCTTCCCGGTCCATGACCTTCACGCAACGATGTTGCACTTGCTCGGGATCGACCACGAGCGACTCACGTACAAGTTCCAGGGACGCGATTACCGCCTCACCGATGTCCACGGCCACGTGGTGAAGGAGATTTTGGCGTAGCCCACCGGGCACGTGTATGAGAGCAAAAGCCGGACGGAGGGGGCGCTCACCCGCCGGATGTGAGACGGGCACGTGTGTCGGGGACGGCCGTTTGTTTCGTGTCGGTGGGGCGCGTGTGGAGCGGCGTTCGCCCCACCTCCGCACGTGGCGGCGGTTGTCCGCGGCGGGCGGGCGGTGGGCGCACGTTTCAGCCGCATCGCAAATCGGCCGAACGGCGTTTTGCCGACAGTCGCACTTTTACACCCCGCGGCGTATCCGGCTTGTGCGCGGTTGCCTCAAATCTATTCGCGTCCTACGACTGAGCGTTCCACCCGCCCGAGCACCACAGAAGCCCTTCCCTATGCCCGGTTTGCTGCTTCGGCCGCTGAACGAGCGCCCCTCTCAGGTCGCGCTTCGCAAAGTCGTCGTCACCAACCTCGATCGCCCCGACACGTACCCCACGCTGTCCGAGACGACGGTTCGGGTGATGGGGATGGCGAACCGGCCCGACGCCTCGGTGGCGGAGATCTCGGCGCTCGTGCGGCGCGACGGGATGCTCGCGGCGGGCGTGCTGCGGGCGGCCAACAGTTGCGCGGTCCGCGGCGCGAAGGAAATCGAGGACGTGCGGGCCGCGGTCCTGCGGATGGGGCTGCAAGAGTGCTGTAACCTGCTCAGCGTGATGGGGGTGAAAACCGTCTACAACCGGTGCTCGCCCGCGGTTCAGGAGCGGTGCGACACCATCCTGAAGCACTCGCTGTTCGTCGCCCGACTCGCGTCCGGGATCAGCTCGGAGCTGGGGATCGGCCAGCCCGGGTCGGTGTTCACCGCCGGACTGCTGCACGACCTGGGCCGGTTGGTGGCCTGTGTGAAGTGCCCCGAGAACAGCACCGCCGCGGCGCTGGTGTCGGCCGACGAGACCGACGAAGTGATACGGTCCGAGCGAGAAGCGTGGGGCCTCGACCACTGCGAGATCGGGCACCAGTTCGCGACCGCGAACCGGCTCCCGGAGGCGATGGCCCAGGCGATGCTGAATCACCACCGACCGGCGGGGGAAGAGAAGCACCGCGAGCTGGTGGCACTGATCGCGGTGACGGAGCGGATGGTCGCACACGTGCAGCGGAAGCACAACATCGTGGGGTACAACTTGGTCGCGTGCCCGCACTTCCCCGTGCTCGCCCGGGGCTGGCCCCCGAGCCGGGCGTCCGAGTTCCACAAGGCGCTGCCGGAAATCGTGGTGCAGGCGATGCGCGACACCCGCACCATGCTCAAGTCATGCGGGTAACTTATGTGCCATTCGTTCTGAACGGCGGCTGATGGCGCCTGACGTTTCACCGCCCCTCGCCGAGGCACTCCCAGGCGAGCCAGCCCTTCGCGGCCTTCAAGCGCACACGGGCGGTGTGCCACGCCATCACTTCCCCGACCACGTCCGCGCGGGCCTTGAGCCATTCGAGGGTGACCTGTGCGTCGAGCAACTCGGCCCCGGGCTGGTTCGCTTCGCGCTTCTTGACGGCGTCTGTTCGCTGCGCGGCCCAGAGGTCGAGCCGGTCACGCGCCAGTTGCACTTTCCGCGCCTGTGCCGTCAGTGACACCACCGCGGCCCGCGTCTCGTCCGCGACCGCCCGCTCCCGCGCTTCGATCAGGTCCGCGAGCTGTTTCTTGCGCACCTCAAGTTCAGATAAGCCATCGGCGCTCACGTTGCGGCGCAGCAATCTGGCCAGCCCCCGGGGCGGGGGAGGGGCAGAACCGAGCAAGGGGTTGGTTCCCCGCAAGTGCTCTCGCGCGAGTGGGAGGGCGTCCGGCACCAGGCCCGCATGAAGCGCGCGGAGCCCGCGCAGCTCCGGCCGATCGGCGAGCGCGGCGGCCACTTCCTCTTTTACCTGGGGCGTCTCGGTTTCGATGCCGAAGTCCCCGCTCGGCCACAGCCGCTCGCTCACCGCCGACAGCCCCAAGCGGCGCTTCAGGTCGATGTTGAGGAGCGCGCTGCCGGCTTCCGCCTGCTCGAGCTGGGTCAGCATTTGGGCGCGCTGCCGCTCCAAATCGGACAGATCGAGGGGGAACCGCACGCTCGCGGCTTTTGCGGCCGTTGCCTTGTCGAGCAACTCGTCGAGACGGGGAAAGGCGTCTCGGAGAAAGTCCGTCTGGCCCTCCACGGCCGCGAGCTGAAAGAACCGCTCCGCGGCATCGGTCGCCGACCGGTTCCGCAGCTCGAGCGCCGCACAGAACCGCAACACGCGCTTCAATTCGTCCGTCCGGCTGTCGCACGCGACGGGGGCGCGCCCCTCTTCGTCCAACACGTTCGCGGCCGGTGTGTGTTGCGCCGCGAGCGTCTGACACGCCGGCCCGGTGAGCCGCCGGTAGGCGGTTTCGGCGCTCGCGCCGGTCGGCTTGACGGGAGTCCGGGCGAGCTGGCTGACATCCGGCTCAACTCGGGTGGGGGCGACGAGTGGCAGTTCTGGAGCGTTCGCGGCGACAGTCGGACGCAGCGCGAGTGCATTCCGGGCTGGCGCGGGGGCGCGGCACCCGGCGGCAACGCCGAACGCGAGCGCACACACTCCGAGCACCACACGCATACCGCCTCCCAACCGAGTCCCTTCCCCTTTACATCGGACGAATCAATGGCGCCGTTTGAGCTGATCGCCCCAATCGTGCCGACGATCCCGGCGGGCGGCCCCAATGACTGCACGGCACGGGATTCCAGTAAATTCGTCCCATCTGCCCGAGTCCCTCTTGACGCTCTAGTCTGGTCAGTCTATTATCACGCCAATGTATATAGACCACTCGGTCTACATCTGCCTCATTCGACGGAACGTCCGTCCTCAATATCACTTACAGGGCGGCTATTTTTCTGATGGATGATGTGGTGCGAGAAACGAATGCTTGTGAAGAGCGGCACAAGCACCCGATCCGTGGGTTGAGTGACCCGGCGGTGGGGTTGTCGGAGATCGCGGTCACGCGGCGCGAGCAAATCCTGGACGCGGCAGAAGCGATCATCGCGGGGCACGGGATTCAGCACCTGTCGCTCGGGCGGATCGAAGAGCGTGCCGGAATGAGTCGGGGGCAACTGACGTACTACTTCCCGACCAAGGAATCGATCCTGCTCGCGGTCCACGACCGGATGCTGCGGCGGATGATTCGCGAGTTCCAGAGCGAGGACGGGCCGAAGCCGCAGACCGGCCGCGCCGGGGAGTGCTTCCGGTTCGCCTTGGAGCGGCACCTCGCCCCGGCGTGGCCGACGCCGCCGGCGCAGAGCCTCCTCAGCATCCTGTTCACGTTTCTCGCGCAGACCGGGCACCGCGAGGAGTACCGCAAGCGGCTCGCCCAGTGGTACGCCGAGTGGCGGTCGTTCATCGCCGACGACGTGGCGGGGAGCGTGCCCGAGCCGCGGTTCGCGCCGCCGCGGGTGGCGGCAGCGCTCGTTCAGGCTCTGATTCACGGGCTGGACGTGCAGCTCATGATGGACCCGGAGGCGTTCGACCGGACGGAGATGCTCGGCGCGGTGACGAAACTGCTCGCACCACTGTTCGCGCCGGTGCCCGATTCACCCACCCCCGGCGCGCCGGGGAGCGAGGGCTAACGTATGGCTGTTTCGACCGAACCCGGGCCGAGCGCCTCGATGAACGGCGACCTCGTGAACCGGGTCCAGCAGCTCCGACTCGACAACCAGATCGGCAAGGGCGGCGCGGGCGTCCGCGGCGGCTCGTGGCTCCCGTGGGTGCTGTGCGGGCTGCTCGCGTCGGCGTGGGCCGGCGTCGGCGTGCGGTCGTACCAGAAGGGCGGGCAGCGGGCCGACGACGCGCCCGCCGGCGCGGCCCCCACAACCGCACCGGCCGCCGGCACCGCGGCGCCGGCCGGGCCGTCCCGCGGCCCGGCCGCGCCGGAGGTCGAGGCCGGCGCCCTGGTGACCCAACTGAAGGGCAACGTGATCCCGTCCCTTCAGATCACGGTCAGCCCCCGGGACGTGGCCGCGGAAATCACCGAGGTGTACTTCGTCGAAGGCAAGCGGGTCAAAAAGGGCGACCGGCTCGCCACCCTGCTCGACCACCTGTACGCGAACCGGCACAACACGGAGGTGGCGTCGGTCGCCGCCGCCGAGGCCCAGGTGAAGCGCGCCGAGGCGGGCCAGATCGGTGCCGCGGCCAAGGTGGCGAAGGTGAAGTCCGCACTGGCCTCGGCTGAGGCCCGGTTGACCCGCGCGATCGCCCTCCAGGTGCGCGCCACCAAGGACTTCGAGCAGGCGAAGCAGCAGCGCGTGGGCGGCGGCATCTCCCTCCAGGATTACCAGAAGTTCGACGCCGACAAGCAGGCCGCGGACGCGGACCGCGTGGCCGCCGAGGCGGACATCCAGGCCGCGAAGCGCGAGATCGAGGCCGCCGAGGCCGACGCCAAGACCGCCGACGCGACGGCCCGGGCCGCCGCCGCCGACCTGAGCGCCGCGAAGGCCCGGTGCGACGAGGCCAAGCGCCTGGTCGAGAACTGCGTGGTTACGGCGCCCATTGACGGCACCATCCTGACGAAGTCCGCGGACAAGGGCGCGCTGGTGAGCCCGAACTCGTTCAACGTCGCGGCCGGCATCTGCCTCATCGCGGACCTCGCGAAGCTGGAGGTGGAGATCGACGTGCCCGAGCGCCAGGTGACCAAAATCAAACCGGGCCAGCGGTGCAAGCTCCAGGCGGACGCGGACCCGAACCGGGAGTACCGCGGCGTCGTGGACCGGGTCATGCCGATCGCGGACGACACCAAGAACGTGGTGAAGGTGCGTATCCGGGCGTACCTGGCGAAGGACGAACTCGACAACGACCGGGACGCGTTCCTGAAGCCCAAGATGAGCGTCACCGCGACCGTGTACGAGAGCCTGTTCGAGCCCTCGCCCGCGACCGACCTCCAGTGGGGCGACGAGGCGCAGCGGGCCGCGGCCTGGGGCAAGGCGTGGCCCGGGAAAAAGTGACGCCGGACGAGTGACGCTGCAACCGCACACGAGGAGCCGATGACCACTTCCCGCGCCATCGTGCAGGTGCGCGACCTGCACAAATCGTTCACCCGCGGCACCGAGTCGATCCACGTGCTCCGGGACCTCACGCTCGACGTGGGCGAGGCCGAGTTCTTGGCCCTGATGGGGCCGTCGGGGAGCGGCAAGACGACGCTCCTGAACCTCATCGCCGGGCTCGACACGCCGACGGACGGCAGCATCACCGTCGGCGAGAACGTCATCTCCGCGATGTCGGAGAGCGAGCTGGCGCGGTGGCGCACCCGGCACGTCGGGTTCGTGTTCCAGTTCTATTACCTGCTCCCGGTGCTGACGGCCTATGAGAACGTCGAGCTGCCGCTGCTGCTGCTCAACCTTACGAAGGAGCAGCGGCGCAAGCAGGTGGAGACGGCCCTCGGCCTGGTGGGGCTCACGAACCGCATGGACCACCGCCCCGGGCAGCTCTCGGGCGGCCAGCAGCAGCGGGTCGGCATCGCCCGCGCGATGGTCACCGACCCGACGCTGATCGTCGCGGACGAGCCGACCGGCGACCTCGACACCAAGAGCGCCGACGAGATCCTCCAGTTGATGGAGATCCTGCGTTCTCAGTTGGGCAAGACGATCATCATGGTCACGCACGATCCGAAGGCCGCCGGCCGGGCGCAGCGCACGCTGCACCTGGAGAAGGGGCAACTGGTCCACGACACCGCGGCGGCGCACGCGTAGCACCCGCACGGGACCGCGCCGCGGTCGCTCGCGCCCCGCGGCCCCGCTCGACACCCAATTCAAACGACAAAGGTACCAGAACACCATGATCGGCATGCCGATGGAAACGGGCGGGTTCGGGTACGATACGTCCATGCTCCAGCTCGCCGCCTACATGTTCGGCGCGCTGGTCGGGCTGATCGGCGGCGGGATCGCCCTGGGCACGATCACGCTCCCGGCGTTCTTCGCGGTCCTGTACGTGTGCGACAAGCTGGCCGGTGCCGCCGCGTCGGCCACCGGGGCCTTCCCGCTCAAAGTGGTGGTCATCATGTTCCGCGGGCTGCGCCGCAGCATGCTCCGGACCTCGCTCACGTACCTCGCGCTGTTCGTGCTCACACTGGTGCTGTGCCTGATCTATGCGGTGCTGTACATGATCGGGAACGCCACCACCGAGAAGGAGGCGAACTTCAAGGCCATCGTCACCCACAAGACGATCATCCCGAGCCAGATGCCGCCGGGGTACTACGAGGAGTTCAAGCGGGTGTGCCTGGAGGAGCTGCCGCCGGAGATGCGCCCGGCGAACGGCGACAAGGACATCATGAGCTGGTCGTTCATCCTCGGCACCACCGACAAGGTGAACATGCGCAAGGACAACATGGTGTTCCTGTTCGCGCTGGAGCCGAACAAGGTCACCACCATGATGGACGGCCTGGACGAACTGACCGGTCAGGAGAAGGAGTTGCTGGACCGGGCGTGCCAGGCGATGACCGATAACAAGCAGGCCATCGTGATGAGCAAGAGCCGGCTCAAGGCGCTGAACAAGAAGGTGGGCGAGAACCTCAAGCTGAGCGGGGTGAACTTCCCGAACTTGGTGTTCGACTTCACCATCATCGGCGAGCTGCCCGACGGCAAGTACGAGGGCGTCTCGTTCATGAACAAGGACTATTTGCTCCAGCAGATCGACGCCTACGAGCGGGACCGGACGGTCAACCCGAAGGGCGAAAAGCACCCGATGGCCGAGAAGTCCATCAACCTCATCTGGGTGCGGCTCCCGACGAAGGAGGCGTTCGAGGTGCTGAGCCAGAAGGTGAACGACCCGGCCAAGTTTAACAAGGTGCCGATCAAGCTCGAAACGGCGTCCAGCGGCATCGGCACCTGGCTGGGGGCGTTCAAGGACATCTTCTGGGGCATCAAGTTCATCCTGGTGCCCGCGATGATCGGCATCATGAGCCTCGTGGTCGCCAACGCGCTGAGCATCTCGGTGCGCGAGCGCCGCACCGAAATGGCGGTGCTGAAGGTGCTCGGGTTCGCCCCGCGGCACGTCCTGCTGATCGTGCTGGGCGAGGCGCTGCTGGTGGGGTTCCTGGGCGGCGGGATGAGCGCGTTGATGGCCTACGGGCTCTTGGGGAACGTGAAGTTCCAGATCATGTTCTTTGGTGCGTTCTTCGTGCCCGCCAACGCACTCGTCTACGGCCCGGCCCTGGGAATGGCGGTGTCGTTCGCGGGGTGCATCGGCCCGGCGCTGGCCGCCAAGAACGTGAAAGTGGCCGAGGTGTTCGCGCGCGTGGCGTGAGGTCCGTGGGGCGCGCACGGCTCTTGTCCCGTGCCCCGGGCGCTCACAGTAAAAGGTACTGCACCGATTTCGGCGCCCGGTACGGGCGCGGTCCGCGTCGCGCGGGGCGCGAGCCCTGCGTCACCGACAGAATTTCAGGAACCCGCACCGATGACCGACGCCCCTGCGACGCCTGAGCCGACCGAGGCCCGAAAGGGCCGCGCCCGCCTCGCCGGCGAGAACCTCAGCCTCGACCGGGGGGGCGACGGGTTCGGCCTGCGGCTGGTTAAAACGGTGGCCCGGTTCTTTCGTACCGTTTTCAGCCTGATCGGAACGCTGTTCGTTATCGGGTTCTCGCTGCTGCCGCTCTCGGCGCTGCTGATCGCACTGCCCGCCGTGGCGCCCAACGAGGCCGTGCTCACCGACTCCATTCGTCCGGCGCGGTCCCGGCTCGCGCGCACCTTCCGGCGCGCGTTCGCGCTGGCCGCGGGGTTCGTGGTGCTGATCGCGCTCACGGCGTTCGCCATTGAGGTGGTGTCCCGCCTCCCGCTGCCGGCCGGGGGGCAGATGGGCACGCTGGCGAAGAAGGTGCTCGGCTTCGCGGTCACGGACTTCGTCCCGGACGACCCGCAGCCGGCCGAACTGCCCGAGGGCAAAACGTGGCTCACCACGCCCGAACTGCTCGACAAGGTGAGGTCGCTGCAACAGGCGGCGAACCGCCAGAACCTTAACCCGCGCGACAAAAAGGACGCGAGCGACAAACTGGCCGAGACCGAAGCCGAGTTGGAGGAACGCGCCCCGAAGTCCCCGAAGCTCCAACTGCTCCGGAACCCGCGCCTCGCCCCGGTGCTGGGCGTGCCCCTGTGGAAGCTGCTGCCGCTCGCCCTGGTGGAGCAGTGGCCGTTCGTCCTGCTCGTCGTATACGGCACCGACCTGCTCCTGCTGTTGCTCATCGGCAAGGTGCCGCTGGCGTACAACTTCCGCTACCTGTGGGTGCGCCGCCGGGACACCGCGCTCACCGCGGTGGCGTTCACGGTCGTGGTCGCGCTCGTGGTCGTGCTGCTGGCGTTCGTCAACGGGATGTACAAGCTGAACGAGACCACGGGCGTGCCCGGGAACGTGCTGGTGATGTCCGAGGGGTCCACGGACGAGTTGTTCAGCAACCTCGCGCGCGGCGGCGAGATCGACAACGCCATGCGCACCAACCTGACGGCCGACGAAAAGGGGCGGCCGATCGGCGGCGGGAAGGGCGTCGGCGTCGCCCGCGGCACGTTCGGCCCGAGCGGAGCGTTCGACCGGTTGCCGGCGGACGCCCCGCGCGACCTGCCGGGGGCCACGTACCTGCACAGCTACGAATCGTACATCGTAATGAACCAGGCGATCCCGCCCAAGCCGGGCGAAACGCCGAAGCGGCGGTTCGTGCAGCTGCGGGCCTTTCAGGACGTGCGGCTCGGCGGCGCCGTTCACAACATCGACCTGGAGCCGGGCGGCCAGTGGGTTTCCGGGACGGGCGTGGAGCCCGGGTCGAAGGCGCCGGACGGGCGCGAGTACCTCCAGTGCTGCATCGGCGAGGGCGCCGCGGCCACGCTCGGCGAGGACGCGGGTAAGGCGCGTCTCGCGGTGGGCGACACGTTCGAACTGGGCGACCGCTGGTGGAAGGTGGTCGGGCTGATGCGCACCCGCGGCACCACCTACGGCTCGGAGGTGTGGGCCGGGATCGAGAACCCCGTCGTGCGCGCCACCGGGAAGGGGGACAAGTACACCACGCTCGTGCTCCGGATGGCCGACGACTCCGCCGCCTCGGCCCGGGCGATGGCGTACTTCCTGAACGAGGTGTACGACCAGGCCAAGCTCAAGGCGTTCTCGGAGCCCGACTACTACAAGGAGCTGACGAAGACCAACGAGCAGTTCCTCACCGCGATCGTGATGATGGCGGTCATCATGGCGGTGGGCGGCATCTTCGGGGTGATGAACACCATGTTCGCCTCGATCGCCGCCCGCATCAAAGAAGTGGGGGTGCTGCGCATCCTCGGGTTCAAGCGGTGGCAGATCCTCATTTCGTTCATGATCGAGTCGCTGGCGATCGCGTTCGCGGGCGGACTCCTGGGCTGCCTGTTGGGGCTGTTCGCGAACGGGTTCGAGGCCGCCAGCACCCTGTCCGGTGGCCAGGGGGGCGGGAAGAGCGTGACCCTCACGATGCAAGTGGACGTCCCCATCCTCGCGACCGGAATGTTGTTCACGCTGGTCATGGGGCGGCTCGGCGGGCTGGTGCCCGCGCTGTCCGCGATGCGGATGGAGATCCTGGACTCGCTCCGTTAAGCTGCGCTATTGCGTCCGGGGATCGTCCCGGACGCAACGAAGTCATTGCGATTATGTAACGGGTTGGCGGTTGTTGTCGTTTGGGCGTACTCATCGCGCGTGCCGGACTCTCGCCGGCTGACACACCGCCACCCGGAACCGGTCACGCCGTCGGCGCGTGGCGAGCGAAACGCCGCACGCGACATATTCTCGGCCCCATCGTTTCACCTCGTGACAAGTCCGTGAACGCGCGGTAAGCTTCTCATCACCCGCCGCCACGCCTCACCACGCTCACGTTTCAAGGTCGGACCCATGCGCCACGCTGCCCGCGGTCGCTCGCGCCCGCTCCTGCTCGCCGTATTGGTCGCGGTGATTGACCCCGCGTCGGTCGGCGCGGCCGAGGAGCAAGATAAGTACGAGGAGCAGGTGCTCGCCCGGTGCGCGGAGCGGACGCACAAGAACGCTGTGGGCGAACGCGCCCAGTGGATCAAAGCGCTCGAAGCCGCGTTTCCGGACAAGGTCGTTCACGCGGCCACGGAAGAGGAGTACGCGACGTGGTACGCGCTGCTGGCGGGCAAAAACGAGGACTGGCGCCGCGACGACGTTCCGGGTTTCGCCGAGTTGTTCGACAAAGTCGTGCAGCGGCTCGAACTCGGTCCGGTTCCCTCGATCAAGCGGGACGAGTTCGCCCGGTACACCAAGAAGATGATGCGCGACGGCCCGGGGCGCGACGCCCCGGAGCCGAACGAGGACGCCGACCGGGTGTTCCGCGTGCTGGACCGCAACGCCGACGGCGAACTGGCTCCCGAGGAGTTCACCGCCGGGTTGAAGGACGACAAGCTCGCGGCCGACGCCGACGGCAACGGGCGCCTGTCGAAGGCCGAGTACCGCGGCTACTTCCACAAGCGGGTGCAGGTGCGGGCGGACACGCTGTCCGCCGGGCGCGCTCCCGGCGGCGACCCGCTGGCGCGCGGGAAAGAGGGGAAGGCGGTTCCGGGCGCCGGGCTGCCGGAGTGGTTCGCAACGCTCGACACCGACAAGGACGGCCAGATCGCGCTGTTCGAGTGGCGCAAGGCGGGACGGTCGATCGCGGCGTTCACCGAGATGGACCTGAACGCCGACGGGCTGCTGACCCGCGACGAGTACCAGCGGTTCATGAAACAGTCCGAGGACAAGCGGAAGCAGCAAAAGCGCGAGGAGCAAGACTGAAAACGTCCGCCCGCGGGGCCACTTTCTCGCCGGACCGCGCAAACACCCCGCCTCACACACCGGGGTGTTGCGACGGGCACTAACTTCGTAGGGCCGAGACCACCCACGGCGTAACGCCGCAGTTCGTGGCGCTGACCCCGCGGACGAACGGGGACGAATGTTTCGTGGCGCGGCGTCACGCGCCCAGCTTGGTTTCGTTCGGTAAAGGTGTCGGCCCGCGGCGACCACTTTCCCGCCGAACGGCGAAAACTCTCCGGGTCCCTCCACGGGAGGGCGGACCCGGAAGTTCGGCGGTCACTCAGCTCGGTGGGCGTTAACCGTCCGCGGCGTAACGCCGCAGTTCGTGGCGCTGACCGCCGCGGACCAACACCCGCAGTGTAAGCCCCCACGCTCCGGATGCAACCTCAGTGGCGGTTGTGGTCCCAACGCGCGTGCGACTCCACCAAACGGAATACCCAATCCGGATTCTCCGTTCGGTACCAGTTTCAAAGCACACGCTAACGTTGGCGGGTGCCGTGCAGCGTCCACCGGTCCGAAACGGCCGAACTCCGCGGTTGCCCCACGCGGCGGGCGCGGTATGGTGCCGGGAGTGACTTCACCGCTCCCGGAGGTGCTCTCCATGTCGATCCCCACCCGCCCGCTCGGCAAGACCGGCGTCAACGTGTCCGCCATCTGTCTCGGCGGATGGCACATCGGGCAGCCCGCCATCGGCGACGCCGAGGCCGAGCGCATCATGCACGCCGCCATCGACGAGGGCGTCACGTTCTTCGACAACGCCTGGGACTACCACGAGGGGCGGTCCGAAGAGATCATGGGGAACGCGCTCCGCACCGGCGGCCGGCGCCAAAAAGTGTTCCTCATGACCAAGAACTGCGGGCGCGACGCCGAGCACTCCCGCCAGCACCTCGACGACAGCCTCCGGCGCCTCAAGACCGACGTCATCGACCTGTGGCAGTTCCACGAGATCAACTACGACAACGACCCCGAGTGGATCGTCGAGCGCGGCGCGCTGGCCCACGCCCTGGAGGCCCAGCAGGCCGGCAAGGTGCGGTTCATCGGCTTCACCGGGCACAAGGCCCCGCACATCCTGCTGAAGATGCTCGGGACGCACAACAACTGGGACACGTGCCAGCTCCCGGTGAACGTGTGCGACTACTTCTACCGCAGCAGCATCCACGACGTGATCCCCGAGCTGAAGAAGCGGAACGTGGCCGCCATCGGGATGAAGTCGCTCGGCGGCGGGAACCTGGAGGCCGGCGGGCAGATCCCCGGCGGCGGGGTCGCCACGGCGGACGAGTGCATCCGGTTCGCGCTGTCGCAGGACATCGCGTCGCTGGTGGTCGGCATCGACTCGATGAAGGTGCTGATGCAGGACGTTGAGATCGCCCGCAACTTCCGCCCGATGCCCAAGGACGAGAGCGACGCGCTGCTGGCGCGGGTGAAGACCGTGGCGGGCGACGGGCGGTTCGAGCCGTCGAAGTCCACGCAACTGTTCGACGGCCCCTACCACCGCCGCCAGCACGGGTTCGCGGGATAGAGACTATCATGAGCGGTGTCCCTTTGGAGGAACGCGATGCGCCGCGAATTCACGCTCGAATACTGGAAAGACGGCGAGTGGTTCGTCGGTCGGCTGGTTGAGGTGCCGGGCGTGCTCAGTCAGGGCGAAACGCTCGACGAGCTGCGCGCGAACATTCAAGACGCCTACGAGCTGCTGACAGTCGATGAGCGCGAGGGGGCACGCGAAAGTGTCTGAACATGGGGCCGGGGATATTGCCGCTTCTTGACGAACTGCGACCGCCCGGGAGCAGGGCACGAACGCTCGAGCGGGACATGAAAGCAGTTTTTGACAGGATTAACGGGATAAACAGGATTTAAGATCAGTCTGTCTTCATCCGGTTCATCCTGTCGATCCTGTCAAAAGCTCCCTTCAAAAGCGTGCGGCCCGCACGGGTGGCAACGAAGCTTCCACCGCCCGGGAGCAGGATACGTGGCACTACTCCCGAGCGGTCGCAGTTCGTCAACAAAAGCGACACCGCCGGTGGGTTCATGTATGAGCATGGGGCCAGGGATGTTTATAACGTTTTGACGAGCCGCGCGGGCGGCTTTTGTCTTTCGTGGCGCAGACATTCCTGTCTGTGCTCGATCACCGCGCCGCACAGACAGGAATGTCTGTGCCACAAAAACAGAGACCACCAACCGAATCAGCCAAGCGGCGATTCGCAAGCAACTCGGTTTGAGCGGAGGTTCGTAAGCGACCGATGTCCGACTTCACTATCCGGTTGGCGACCGCGGACGACCTGGACGCGATCCGCGCCATTTACAACTACTACGTCGAGCGCTCGACCTGCACCTACCAGATCGAGCCCGACACCGCCGCGGAGCGGGCGGCGTGGTTCCGCGACCGCTCGGCCAAGTACCCGGCGACGGTCGCGGAGCGCGACGGGGTCGTCATCGGGTGGGGGGCGCTGTCGCCGTGGAAGTCGCGGTGCGGGTACGCGTGGTCCGCGGAGGCGTCCGTGTACATCCACCACGAGCACCACCGCCGCGGGCTCGGCAAGGCGCTGCTGCTCGACCTGATCGCGCGGGGCCGCGCCGCCGGGCTGCACACCATCATCGGCGCCACCAGCAGCGACCAGACGGCGAGCCTCGCCCTTCAGGTGTCGGTGGGGTTCGAGGTGATCGGCACGCACCGCGAGGTGGGCCGCAAGTTCGACCGCTGGCTGGATGTCACGTACACGCAACTGATGCTCGCCGAGCGATAGGGCAAGCAAGGTTCACGACGCGCGAACTCTTGCGCGGCGGGCGGGCCGTGGCTCACGCGCCGAGTGCAATCAAACCGAAAATGCCAGTGCCTGGGCGGTGGCCCCCGAATCACGCCAACCGTGCAATGTTGGCGCCGCCGCGGGTGAAACGCGGCCCTCTTGCAAGTGCCAACCACAGCACTCATTCTCCCTCCCCTCACTTAATTCTTCCCGATTGCGACCGCAGCCGAGCGGCTGTCGCTGCGTCGATATGAATTGTTTTTGAATTTCCGTGATGAAGAAAAGACAAAAAATGCGACACCGAGCTTGCATCCGCCGAACGGTGCAGTTAACCTTACCGTCGCGATCGGCAACAATCTTCAAATCACACGTGCGTCGTCAAAGCGCGTGTTGCCGATCGCTGCATTGCTTGCAAATCGGAGAGCAGCCATGTTCAGCCTTCTCAGCCGCATCGCCGGGCGAATCGGTTCGCGTTCCATTCAGGCTCGGTTCGCCAATCGCTCACCACTGCAATTGCTGGAACTCGAATCGCGCGACACGCCATCGGTGTACTACGTCACTAACGGGAACGATTCAGGCCCGGGCTCACTGAGAGCTGCGTATGAGGCCGCGATCATCAACGGCAACAGTGCCGAACTGCTCATCGACGACGGGGTCTCTGTTATCACATTAGACAGTCCACTGGTCAATGCTAGTGCCATTAACCTGACGGATTTAACTATAAGTGCAGAAGACAGCGATAACGTATATGTTAACGCATCGATAGCTCATCAATACAGATTTATCGACCACGTGGGAAATAACGGAATAACAATAACTCTGAATGATATTTCGGTTGTGGGTTTTGGGTCGCTATCTGGAGACGGGGGGGCTATCAAGACCGTCGCTCCGCTGCATATAAATTCGTGCATATTCGAAGGTAATAGCGCGGCCGGTGGCGGCGGGGCCATTTTTGCTGAGTACATACTTGAAGCAAACGATTCTGAATTCTACTATAATTATGCGTATGGGGATGGAGGGGCAATCTGTTCAGTCCCTCAGAACACCGCAGCTAGTTTAACAGTAAGAGATTGCTACTTTGAAGAAAATAATTCGGATGGCAACGGCGCAGCAATATATTTTAACACGGTTGCTGGAGTGTTTGGTCTTTATTCTTCTGAGTTTGTTCATAATGTAACTGATGCACTAGGGGTCGTGTATCAGTATGGTGGGACGTTTGAAGGTATTGGTGGGTCTATAATACATCATAACCATGCGTGGGGAGGTATTGGTGTCTTGTACCTCACAGAAGTGTACGCTGCGCACGTTGATATGCTGGTTAGTAGCGTTAATTTAACTAGCTCTATTCCGCCTGCTGTTCACTCGTATTGGGCTGACATAAATGAATTGGCCGCTGGCTACATCGTGAGCAACTGGCCATATTAATTAACGGTCTTGAGGTGGATTGCTGTGTCTACTGGCGAAGGTGGCGCCTAATTGGATTTTATTGGGCGGCGCGCTGTGTTTAGTGACCTATGTTTGGTCAATTAATACTGTGTTCATTGTTAATTATTTAAACTTGTTGTATTGTTTTTGTGATGGCCAAATCGCGCGCATGCGATGCTGATGTAGGCATGAGGTGGTTTCGGAATAATGTCCCCTGGCACATTCATGCCGGATAAAGCCGAATACTCCTGATCCTCACGCGCTACTCATCTTCTGCTTTTCGACTGTTTTTTCGCTGCGCGCTTGACTACATTCCCTTCACGCTGCCGCGGCTCGTCAGTTCACGTCACGTAAAGATAGAGGGCAGTATGACACGTCACCGGCGTGGGTTTACGCTTATTGAATTGCTGGTGGTGATCGCGATCATCGCGATCCTCATCGGCTTGCTGCTGCCTGCTGTCCAGAAGGTGCGCGAGGCCGCCGCACGCATGCAGTGCAGTAACAACCTCAAGCAGCTCGGTCTGGCGTTGCACAACCACCACGACAGTCAGGGTGCGTTTCCGGACGGGGTCCACCGCAACCAATCCGCGGCAGCGCCATCGACGCAGAACTACGCGCTGACAGAAAGCCCGATCCGGCGGTTCAACTGGCTGATCGCGGTTTTGCCCTACGTGGAACAAGACAACGTTTACAAGCTGTGGAACATGACGGATTTTAGTGCCAATCGCGGCATTACGGGTAATCAGGTGACCGTCTCGTGGCGCGTAATCAAAACTTACATCTGCCCGTCCGATCCGATGAGTCATGGCGGGGTAGACACGAGTGAGGGCTCCGAGTCGCCGCCGCGGCACTGGGCCATCACCAGCTACGGAGCGAATTCCGGGCGGCGCAACTACCGACGGCCGGATCAGAGCAATGACGGTCCGTTCGTTCACAACACGCCACGCAAGTTCGGAGACATTTCGGACGGCACTTCGAACACAATTTTCGTCGGTGAGCGCTCTCACAAGGACCCGGTTTTCGACGCCGCCGGCGCAATGGGCAACCTGGACACGTGGGGGTGGTGGGCGTTCGGGGCCGAAGGGGACGTGCTGCTGAGCGCCGCCGAGCGCATCAACTGGAAGGTGACAGGCACGTCGCCGACTCAGGCCGACCTCGATCTGCGGATCAACACTTTTGGTAGCGGACATAGCGGCGGGGCCAACTTCTGCATGGGTGACGGGTCCGTCCGGTTTATGACGGACAGCATGGACCTCGTTACACTTCAGCGTTTGTGCATGCACCAGGACGGTCTGGTCGTTACCCTGCCGTAACTCGTGATACGCTCTCGGGGCCGGCGCGTTCTGCGCCGGCCGCTCCCATTCCCCGAATCCACAAACCACGATGCGCCACTTATTACGCCGGTCGCTGCCGCTTGCGCTGCTCGCCACGCTCACGGCCGGGTGTTCCGACGAACCGCCGCTTACACCGGTCAGCGGGCAAGTTACGATGAACGGCAAACCTCTGAAAAACGTTCGTGTGGACTTTCACCCCGACCCCGATAAGGGGACAAAAGGGAAGGGCTCGACGGCAACAACGGACGAGAATGGCAATTTTACCCTGTCCTACGACGGGACCAAGCCCGGCGCGATCGTCGGGCACCATCGCGTCATTCTGACTGATCTCGATCCATACGGGAACGTGCTCGTCGGCCGGGGCGATTACCGCACGGACGATCCGAAGGGGCCGAAAGAAACGCCAAAGAAGTCCCGCTTCGGTGCGGCTTACTCGAACCTGGGCCAGACGCCCATAAAAGAGGAAGTCAAACCGGGCATGGGGCAGGTAACAATTGACATTAAAAAGTGACCGGCCCTTTGGCCGAGAAGATGGACGCCCCATGAGTCAGCCCTCATCAGCCCCGCGCCTCGCGTCACTGGACCAGTTCCGCGGGTACACCGTCCTGGGCATGCTGCTGGTGAACTTCGTCGGCTCGTTCGCCGTCATCAAGGCGGACGTGCCGGTGCTCGCGCACCACCACACGTACTGCAGCTACGCCGACACGATCATGCCGCAGTTCCTGTTCGCGGTGGGGTTCGCGTTCCGGCTCACCTTCGCGCGCCGCCGGGACGCGGTCGGCCCGCGCGCCGCCTACGGGCACGCGGCGCGGCGCAACCTCGCGCTGCTCCTGGTCGCGTTCGCGGTGTACAGCGTCGGCTCGCGCTGGGAGAAGTGGGACGACCTCGCCCAGCGCGACGCGGTCCTGCTCCGCTGGGCCAAACAGGACCTGTTCCAGACCCTGGGGCACATCGCGGTCACGTCGCTGTGGGTGCTCCCGGTGATCGCGGCCCGGCCCCGGGTGCGGTTCGGGTTCGCGGTGCTCTCAGGCGCCCTGCATGTGGGGCTCTCGTACTGGTTCAACTACCGCTGGGCGAACACCCCACCCAACGGCGTGGACGGCGGGCCGCTCGGGTTCCTCACCTGGGCCGTTCCGCTGCTGGCCGGCACCCTGGCGTGCGACCTGTACCGGGCCGTCGCGAGCCGCGGGCGGCTGTGCGGCCTCCTGCTGGTCATGGGGCTCGCGGTCGGCGCGCTGGCCTACGGGCTGTCGTGCCTGCACCTCGCGCCGTCGGACCTCGACGAGTGGCGGTTCCACGTGACCGCGTCAGCCGCCGCGCCGCCGCTCGTGTACGTGGACGTGAAGCCGCCCACCAACGACCTGTTCACGATGAGCCAGCGGTCCGGGAGCCTGACCTACACGCTGTTCGGCGCGGGCGTGTCGCTGGTCGTGCTGGCGCTGTTCGTGCTGGCGTGCGACGTGGGCGGGCTGCGGTGGGGCGTGTTCGACACGTTCGGCTCGAACGCGCTGGCGGCGTACATCGTCCACGGGCTCGTGTTCGACGCCGCCAAGCCGTTCGTGCCGCGGGACGCGCCGCTGTGGTACGTCGCCGCCGCGTGCGGGCTCGCGCTCGGCCTCTGCTACCTGTTCGTGCGGCACCTCGAAAAGCACCGGCTGTTCCTGAAGCTGTGATCCGGCCCGCCGGCGCGGCGAGTTCGGGTTGAATTCTCGCGGCCGAGCCGCCACCATTCTGGAATGCTGTTCGAGTCCGCACACCTGCGCGTCACCTGCGAGTACGGCACCGCCACCCTGTGGCTGGCGTTCCCCGGCGAACCGGTGAACGCCCTCGACGCGCCGCGGCTCGCGGAACTCGATTCCGCACTCGCGGCGGTCGAGCGCAACCTCTTCGTTCACACACTCGTGGTGCGCTCCGCGAAGCCGTTCGGCTTCTGTGCCGGGCTCCACCCGGATGTCGCGCGCGTCACCGACCGGGCCACCTTCGCGGGGCGCGGGCAGCGCGTGCTCGCCCGCCTCGGCGCGCTGCCGTTCGCGACGGTCGCGCTCATCGACGGGCCGTGCCTGGGCGCGGGCCTCGAACTGGCCCTCGCGTGCGACCACCGGCTGTGCGTGTCCGCGCCGCACACCTTGCTCGGGTTCCCGGGCCGGTTCGCGTGCTTCGGCGGGAGCAACCGCCTGCGGAACGTCCTCGGGAAGCGGGCCGGCGCGTTCATCGAATCCGGCCGGACGGTGTCCGGACGCGAGGCACGCGACCTGGGGCTCGTGGACCGCGCGTTCTGCACCCGGCGGGCCAAGATCGAGCTGCGAACCTTCCTCGACGAGCGGGAACGTTACCCGCGCGCCCCCGACCGCGTGCCGGACGAAACCGGCTTCGCGGACGAGCGCCGGGCCTTCGCGCGGGTCGCGGCCGAGAGCCTGAGCGCCCGGGCACGCGCCCCGCAGGACGCGGACACGCTGCTCGCCCGCGGGTTCATCACGCCGCTCGAAGCCGAGCAGATGCGGGCGCGCGCCGCGGCCCCCGCGCCCGCCCCGGCGGCCGAACCCGAACCCGCGCTCCGCAGGGCCGCGTGACATGGACGAATCCGACCCGACCGCCCCGAAACTCGCGCCCGCGCGAGACCGCGTCGGCCCCATCAACGAGCGCCTGGCCCCGCTGTACCCCGAGTTCGAGGGCCTCAACTACGCCAACCCGTTTCAGCTCCTCGTCGCGGTCGTGTTGTCGGCTCAGTGTACCGACAAGCGGGTGAACACCATCACTCCGGCACTCTTCGCCCGGTTCCCAACCGCCGCCGACATGGCGACCTGCGACATCCGGGAACTGGAGCAACTCGTCAAGCCGTCCGGGTTCTACAAGAACAAGGCCAAGAACATCCGCGCCGCGTGCGTGGAGATGGTCGCCCGGTTCGGCGGCGAGGTGCCCACCGATCTCGACGACCTCGTGAGCCTGCCCGGCGTGGGCCGCAAGACCGCGAACGTGATCCGCGGGCACGCGTTCGAGACCCCCGGCGTGACGGTGGACACGCACGTCGGGCGGCTCTCGCGGCGGCTCGGGCTCACCCGCCACCAGAACCCCGTGAAAGTGGAACTGGCGCTCGCGGAGATCGTGCCGCAGGCCGAGTGGCTGCACTTCAGCGGCCGGCTCATCATGCACGGGCGGAAGGTCTGCCTGGCGCGCAAGCCGCGGTGCGAGCAGTGCGCGGTCGCGGACCTGTGCCCCAAGGTCGGGGTGAAGGGGCTGGCTGCTTCCCGGCGCCGGAAGAAAAAAGCGAAACCGGATTCACCGCAGAGGGCGCAGAGGGCACAGAGAGAGCCGGAGAGTAAATAAGACTCTGTCGCCCTCTCGTGCCCTTTGGCCGCCGCGGTGGAACTCTCATGGCCCTCGCCACGCACACCCTTCTGGACCGGTTCCTGCGGTACGTCCGCATCGACACCAAGGCGGACGAGCGGTCCACGTCGTACCCGAGTTCGCCGGGGCAGCTCGTGCTGGGCGCGATGCTCCGCGACGAACTCCTGGCCCTGGGGCTGAAAGACGCGGTGCAGGACGAACACGGCCTCGTGTTCGCGACCGTCCCCGGCAACGTGGCCGGCGCCCCCACGATCGCGTTCAACGCCCACGTGGACACGAACCCCGAGAACAGCGGGAAGGACGTGCAGCCGCAGGTCATCCGCGACTACCGCGGCGGCGACATCGTTCTGCCGAAGGACACCTCGAAGGTGATCCGGGTCGCGGAGAACCCGGAGCTGAACGGCCTGATCGGCAAGACCATCATCACCACCGACGGCACGACCCTGCTCGGCGCCGACGACAAGGCCGGGGTGGCGGTCATCATGGAGGCCGCGCGGCTGCTGACGGAGAACCCGCAGATCCCGCACGGCCCGGTGCGGATCGTGTTCACCTGCGACGAGGAGATCGGGTTCGGCGTCAAACACCTCGAGCCGGCGCAGATCGGCTCGGCGGTGGCGTACACGCTCGACGGCGCGGGCAGCGGCGAGATCGAGGACGAGACGTTCTCCGCGGACGCCGCGACCGTCACCATTACGGGCGTGAATATCCACCCGTCGATCGCGAAGGGGCGGATGGTGAACGCGGTGCGCCTGGCGGCGATGTTCGTCGACCGCCTGCCGCAGCGGACGATGAGCCCCGAAACCACCGACGGCCGGCAGGGGTTCCTGCACCCGATCACGATCGAGGGCGGGGCCGGCGAGGTGAAAATCGGGTTCATCCTGCGCGACTTCGACACCGCACAACTCGCGGTCCAGGCCGACCTGCTGCGCGAGATCGGCCGCCAGGTCGAGCGCGAGCACCCGGCCGCGAAGGTGACCGTCGAGACGCGCAAGCAGTACCGCAACATGAAGGACGGGATCGCGCGGCTGCCGGCGGCGGTGACGCGCGCCGCGGAGGCGGTGCGGCGGGCCGGGATGGAGCCGAAGCACAAGATCATCCGCGGCGGCACGGACGGCTCGCAGCTCACCGAAAAGGGCCTGCCGACGCCGAACCTCTCGACCGGCGAGCACAACCCGCACTCGCCGCTCGAGTGGACGTGCCTGGAGGAGATGGAGGCCGCCGTCCGCGTGGTGCTGGAGCTGTGCCAGGTGTGGGCCGAGAAGTGACCCGGGTGCGCGTCACACCAAATCCGGTAGTTTCCAGTTCGCGCAGCGTGGTCCCGGCCTTTGAGTGTGGTCCGCTCACTCCGTGAGCGGTCGGCCCGCGCGTCCGACTAACCTCGTCGTTGCGCGCCACGCCCCTCCGATACCCGGAGCGCCCGCTCACGGAGTGAGCGGGCCACGCTCAAAGACCCGTGCGGGGCACGCCAACTGGAAACCACGGGATTCGGTATCACGCACCCGGAGCCGTTTCGTGCCCGCTCGCTCGGAGAGTGGGCAGAAGTTGTGACGGAATAAGAAAGGCTCGCTTTGGGAAACGCCGCTGGCCGGGGCTCGATGGACACGCCCAGAAGATTTTGACAGGATTCACAGGATCAACAGAGCTTTGGTCCCAGTGGTCTTCATCCGGTGAATCCTGTTCATCCTGTCAGAACTCGTTCTTTGTGAGCACGAGGCCCGTGTGGGGCGGAACGTGGTCGCAACCATTCGTCTATTTCGCCATCAGTTCTGAGCGCCTCGCCGGCTTGAAGGCGGGCGCCCCCGCCCGGTGCTGGAGCGACCGCCGCAACTGCTTCGCGGCCTCCTTCCAGAACCCCCACGCGAACCCGAAGTGGATCGCCACGAACACCACCGGGATGCGGGCCGCGACCCCGCGGTGCTTCTTGCGCCCGAGCACGGCGCCCGCGGCCAGCAGCACGCCCAGGTAAAAGGCGACGCTCGCGAGCCACAGCCAGCCCGCGTAAGGGACGGCGAGGCTCAGCAGCGCCCCGGCGATCACCCACACGGCCCACAGCGGCGGCACCAGGGCGGGCACCGAGAGCGACTTCGGGTGCTTGAACGCCAGCTTGGCCCGGCCGCTGCCGTACCGGCCCAGTTGGTAGAACAGGGCGCGGAAGCTCGCCCGCGGCTCGTACACGATCTTCACCGCCGGCGTGAAGTAGCAGCTCAGCCCGGCCGCGTGGACGCGCTCGTTGAACTCCACGTCCTCGCAGGCGTCGAACGCCTGATCGAACAGCCCGACCGCGTGGAACACGGTCCGCGAGTACGCGACCGCGGTGCTCTGCGGCGGCACGAACTTCGGCTCGTTCGAGTAGATGTCGGAGTCCGGGTTGTGGCCCAGCCGGCTGCTCCGCGCGGCGCTCACCGCGGACTGGAACGGCGTCGGGTCCGGCACGTCCAGCGGCTGCGGCCGGCCCAGGCAGTCCGCCTGACTCGTCTCGAACGCGGCGGACAGGTTCCGCAGGTAGTCGCGGTCGGGCACGTGGCAGTGCCCGTCCACGATCACGAGCACGTCCTTGGTGGCGTGCCGGACCGCGGTGTTGCGCCCCGCCGAGGCCAGCTTGTCGGCGTTGAACACCAGCTTCAGGTTGGGGAACTCGCCCTGGAGCCGGCGCACGATGGGGACCGTGTCGTCGGTGGACGCGCCGTCGGCGACGATGACCTCGAAGTCGGCCCGGGGGAAGTCCTGCGTGAGCAGCAGCCGGAGCGTGTGCTCGATCGACCGCGACTCGTTCCGCACCGGGACGATGACAGAAACGGACGGCATGGGTGCTCCAGCAAAGAAGTCATTTCACCGCAGGGGTGCGGGAGGGCGCTTAGGTTCTTGGTGAGCGGCACGACGAACCCGCAAAGAAGTCATTTCACCGCCGAGGGCACGGGAGGGCGCAGAGAAAACGCAGTTTTGGCGCCGTCTCTGTGTTTTCTCTGCGCCCTCCCGCGCCCTCGGCGGTGAATCGGTCTTTATTCCGTCGGCACGCGCGGGGCGCGGTAGTACAGGCGCTTCAGCCCCAGCGCCTTGAGCCCGGTGGCGAACAGGAGGAACAGCTCCATCCGCCAGGACCGGTTGCGGATGTAGAACAGGTCGTACACGAGCTTGTTCCGCACGCTGCGGACGCACGTGTCCGGCGGCAGGTGGACCTGCGCGAACCCGGTGATCCCGGGCCGCACCGTGTGGCGGCGGTCGTACCCGACGACCACGTCGCGGAGCGTCTTCACGATCTCCGGGCGCTCCGGGCGCGGCCCCACGAGGCTCATCTCGCCCCGCAGCACGTTGAGCAGTTGCGGCAGCTCGTCGAGGTGGAGCTTCCGCAGCACGCGGCCCACGGGGGTGATCCGGGCGTCGCCCGGGGTGCTCCACCGCGGCCCGGTCAGCCGCTCGCAGTCGTGGTACATGGTGCGCAGCTTGTACAGCGTGAACACGGCCCCGCCGCGGCCGACCCGGGCCTGCGTGTACACGGCCGGCCCGCGCGAGGTGAGCTTCACCAGCGCCGCGCACGCCAGGACCGCGGGCAGGGCCGGGATCAGCATGAGCGCCGCGAGCGCGAAGTCCGCCGCCGCCTTCGCCCGCGCGCCGCGCGACAGCGGCCCCGGGGCCGGGGCGGGGCCGGCGCGGCGCGGACGCGGGGGCAGTTGTAAGGGGGCTCGCAACGCGGACCTCGGGCTGGTGCGTACGGGAGGCATCCTCGTTCCTCGGGTGCGGACTCGCTGGGTGTCGGTCGGTCGGTCGGGCGGCTCACGGGCGGGCGCACGCGGCGCCGTACTGCGCCCAGGTCGCGGCGACGAACCCCTTCACGACCGGGTCGTCCTCGACCTCGGTGTCGGACTCGGGCAGGCTCGACGCGATGTACACCTTGTAGATGGTCGGGGCGCGGAGCTGGCTGGCGAACTGCCACCGCGGGTTGTCCGGCGCGACCCAGGCGCCGTCGGTGGTCCAGGCCCACCGCACCCGCACCCGGTCCACCTTCGTCTGCGTCTTCTTCTCGAAGTCCGCCACGTACACGGCGGCCGGCGCGCCGTTCACCTCGAACGTCTCCTTGCGGGTGGCGCGGAGCGTCTTGTACCCGCTGCCCGGGTAGCACACGTCCGGCGTGTGGGTCGCGACCGACCCCGGGATGCCGCTGATGAAGCTCACCACCGCGACCGACCCGCCCGCGCCGAAGTACCGCCGGCTGGTGGCGACGCTGCGCTCGTTGAGCGGCATCTCGGTGTCCACCGGCTCGGACCGGAGGTCCTCGAACTTCACCTCGAGGTCGTGGAGCCGGGCGGTGCGCTCGGTGTTCGAGGCGACGATGTTCCAGCGCTGCGTGACGGCGCCGTGAACGAACGCCCCGCACACGACCAGCGCGAGGACCGAACAGAACGTGAGCGGCTTCATCATGATGTTCCTCGAAGGAGCCCCGGGCCGGCGCGCCCGCGGGGCGGGTTCAGCACAGGGCCTCTTGCTCGGTGGCGCCAACGTACACGACGCCCGAGAACGGGATCTCCATCGTCGCGACCCGCTCGGCGGCCCGCTTCAGCAGCGGGGCGGCGGTCTCGCGGTACCGGGCGCACAGCAGCACCGCCTCGCACCGCCGGGCCACCTCCACCGACTCGGCGACGGTGAGCAGCGCGTGCCCGTGGATCACGACGCAGTCGTACGGCTCCCGCAGCTTGGCGAGCAGGGCCTCGAGCTTCTCGCCGGTCGCGGCCTTGCGGGCCTCGTCGGACCACTTCCCGGCCGGCAGCAGGTGCAGCCCGCTGGGCAGGAACTGCACCACCGACCGCACGTCCGTCTCCGCCCGCAGCAGCTCGCACACGCCGGCCGCGTTCGGGACGCCCGCGTAGGGGTGGATGGCCGGCTCGCGCAGGTCGAAGTCGACCAGCAGGGTCCGGTACCCGGCCTGGGCCAGGCTGCTCGCCAGCCCGAACGCGGTGAACGCCTTGCCCTCGTCGCCGATGGGGCTGGTGACCGCGATGGCGGTGGCGCCGCGGCTGAGCCACGTCTGCGAGACGTACGCGCGGAGCTTGTCGATGGCCTCGTTCGCCGCCGCCCGGCGCACCGGGTCCTTGCCCGCCGCGTCGGCGGGCAGCCCCGGGATCACCCCCACCACCGGCGCGGGCGCCGCCGCCCGCACGTCCGCCAGCGAGCTGACCCGGCGCGACACGGTCTCGTACCCGACCACCCCGAGCCCCATCAGCACGAACCCGATGACGCTCGCGAACCCGGTGCCCAGGAGCTGCTTCTTGGTGTCCTTCTGCGTGGGCGTGGACGCCTGCTGGAGCACCGAGATGCGGGCCGGCGCCGCGATCTCGAGCTGCGTGAGGTAGAACTTCTGCGCCGTGTCGCGGAAGATGCTGTCGGACACCAGGAGCACGCTGTCCTCGAGCTTGTACTCCTTTTCCCTATCGAACCGGGCCTGCGTGACGCCGCTCTTCTCCAGGGGGGGCAGCTCCGCCCAGTATTTCTCGAGCAGGGCGAGCGCCTTCTCCGCCTCCTTCTGCTTCTCCTCGTTCTCCTGGGCCCTGAAGACCACCGCTTGCAGCTCCTGCACAATCGGCGTGGCCTCTTGGAGCTTGCGGACCCCCTCAATCGTCTTGATCTTGTCTTCCTTGAGGGCCTTGTACCGCTTCTCGTAGGCCTCGTAGATCTGCTGGAACTTTTGGATCGCGGGCCCGCTCGGGTCCGCACTGTTGCGGGCGTGCTTCGTCCAGTCAATATGTGCCCCGACCATCAGCCGCCGTGCGGCGTCCACGTCCGCGTCGGCCTCGACTCGCTCTCGTACGAGCGGGGACACGTCCCCGTCCTGGATCGCCTTCAGCTTCGACTGGAGCACGTCTTGCTTGCGCTTGAGGGCGTTGAGGTCCAGCGTGAGCCTCTCGATCTCAGCACGCCGCGCGTGGACGTTTTTGATGAGGAGGCCCGGCTCCAGTGCATAGATCGCGCGGTCCATCTGGGTCAGGCCCGGGGTCGGGGCGGGTGCGGCGCCGGGCGCGGCGGGCGCCACCGGCAGCGCGCCCGGCGCCGCCGTGCCGCCCGCCCGCACTACCCCGGGGCCGGTCTTGCCGGTGGGCATCTCGTTGCGAACGGTTCGCTCCATCTGGTCCCGCGCTTCCCGGACCTGTTCCAGCAGCTTCTGCGTCTGGAGCGCGTTCTGCTCCTGCACGCGCTCCACGAACGCCTTCTGCACCGCGTTGATGATCTTCCGCGCGTCGTCCGGCTCGTGCCCCTTGAAGGTGATGCGGATCACCTCGGACTGGTCCGGCCACGACGCGACCAGCTCCTCGTCGAGGAACTTGAGCGGGTCCTTCTGGGCCTTGATGGTGGGCAGGTCCTTGATGTCGCGCAGCGCCGCGTTCAGCACGGACTCGGACTTGAGCAGCGTGAGCTGGGTTTTCACGTACGTGCTGAAGTCGGCGCGGGGCTGGCTGTTGCTGTTCTGGTTCACCACGTTGAGCGGCACCGCGGACACCCGGAACAGCCCGTACGACTCGTACTTGCTGGCGAGCAGCTCCCACGCCACGGCGGCCCCGGCGGCGCCGATCAGCGTGCCGCAGAACAGGACCATCAGCCAGTGCAGCTTCAGGTACACCAGGATGCGCGCGCCGGCCGCGTCGTCCGGCCGCTCGCCCGTCTTCGGGGCGGGGCGCGGCGCCCGCGGCGGCGAGGCGGGCGCGTGGGTGGCGAAGGTGGGTCCGGTCATTGGCCCTGAGTCCGTTCAGGTTTGGTGACGGGGGCGAAAACGCCTCCCCCGGTCCTTCCCGAAAGGGAAGGGGAGAATAACCGACGTCGGCCCGCGCCGCGGCGCCAGGCCCCCCGGCGGGCGGGGCGGGGTCAGGCCGCCTTCTCGTCGACCACGAGCCGCTTGAGCGCCCACACCTCGGCGCCCAGCAGCGCCAGGCCCAGCGGCATCATGAGGTAGCCGTACGCGTCGTGCAGGAACTCCCGCGTGCCCTTGTCGGAGATGAACGCGAAGCTCACCCCGGTGGCGGTGATGCGGAGCACGTTGGTCAGCACCGCGATCGGGGCGATGCCGAGCACCACCATGAACTTCTCGAACCGGCTGCGGGCCATCATCAGCACCGCGCCCACCGAGAACGCGGCGAACGTGACCATCATCTTCAGCCCGCTGCACGCGTCCACCACGCCCAGCCGCACCTCGTCGATGAGGATCAGGTTGCCGTCGCGGATGGCCGGCTGGCCCAGCGTCTGGAGCAGGAACGTGCTGGCGACGGTCGCGGCCGTCTTCAGCGGCCCGCCGACGTTCCGCTCGAGCTCGTAGGGGAGCGGGATCATGAACACGAGGAACAGGATGCCCGGGCCGACGAGCTTGAGCAGCGGCAGCCCGCCCGCCGCGAGCGCGACGCCCACGAGGGCCAGCAGCAGCGAGGCCGCGTCGAGCTGGTGGAACAGCAGGGCGCCGGCGGCGGCCCGCAGCACGAGGATGGCGACGAGCAGCGCGCACCCGATCACCGGCAGCGGCCGGAGCACCAGGGCGGAGCCCTTCGCCCCGCGCCAGATCAGGAACGCGGAGAAGAACGGCACCAGCACCCCGTGCGAGTACTGCGGGTCGTTGATCCACTTGTCGGCGAACACGCGGAGCATGGGCAGGTAGGCCCAGCCGAGCGCGGCGACGAGCGCGACGCCCTGCCACAGTGCGAGGCGCGATTGGGATGCGGCGGGCGCGGCGGAATTCGACGGTGCGAAGCTGACAGACGACATCCGTGTCCCCGTACGAACCGGGCGATTGCGGGTCTTAGTCCGTGACCCGGAATCCGAGAGTTGGGGGATTGTGTCAGATGCGCGGAGGGCGAATCAACCCCAAGTTTCGCGTTCGAGGCTGGAAGGAAACGGCCGTGAAACGGCAGAAGAGGCTTGGCCACAAAAAGGAGCAGAAGAAGGCAAGAGGATTGGCCGCAAAAGGAGCCGCGAAAGCAGAAGAGGATTGGCCGCAAAAAAGCACAAAAAGCACAAAAGGGAACAGAAACGAAGGCAGAAGACTGAGTTCAAAACCCTGTCTGCTGTTTTGGTTCTTTCTGCTCCCTTTTGTGCTTTTTGTGCTTTTTTGCGGCCAATCCTCTTCTGCCTTTTTGCGGCCGTTCCTCTTCAGCTTTCGCGGCTCACTTCTTGCCCTGGCGGTAGCGGCGGATCAGCGCGTTGGTCGAGCTGTCGTGTTTCAGGTCGGGTTCGGCCGGGGCTTCGAGCTCCGGCACGATCCGCGACGCCAGCGCCTTGCCCAGTTCCACGCCCCACTGGTCGAACGAGCCGATGTCCCAGATCACCCCCTGCGTGAACACGATGTGCTCGTACAGGGCCACGAGCGTGCCCAGCGCGAACGGGGTCAGCTTCTCCAGCAGCAGCACGTTCGACGGCCGGTTGCCCGGGAACGTCTTGTGCGGCACCAGCCACTCCTCCACCTTGTCGGCCCGCACCTGTTCGGCGGTCTTGCCGAACGCCAGCGCCTCGGCCTGCGCGAACACGTTCGCCATCAGCAGGTCGTGGTGCCGGCCCACCGGGTTCAGCGACCGGCAGAACGCGATGAAGTCGCACGGGATCAGCTTCGTCCCCTGGTGGATGAGCTGGTAGAAGCTGTGCTGGCCGTTCGTGCCCGGCTCGCCCCAGTACACCGCGCCGGTCTGGTAATCCACCTCGGCCCCGCCCAGCGTGACCCGCTTCCCGTTGCTCTCCATCGTGAGCTGCTGGAGGTACGCCGGGAACCGCTTCAGGTACTGGTCGTAGGGGAGCACCGCGGCGGTCTCGGCGCCGAAGAAGCTGCCGTACCACACGCTGATGAGCCCCAAGATCACCGGGACGTTCTTTTCAAAGGGCGCCGTCCGGAAGTGCTCGTCCATCGCGTGGAAGCCGGCGAGCAGCTCCCGGAAGTGGGTCGGGCCGAGCGCGAGCACCGTGGCGAGGCCGACGGCGGAGTCCATCGAGTACCGCCCGCCGACCCAGTCCCAGAACCCGAACATGTTGGCGGTGTCGATCCCGAACTCTTTCACCTTCGCGGCGTTGGTGCTGACCGCCACGAAGTGCTTCGCCACGCTCGCCGGGTCCTTCAGGGCCGCGAGCGACCAGGCGCGGGCGCTCTCCGCGTTGGTCATCGTCTCCTGGGTGGTGAACGTCTTCGAGCACACGATGAACAGCGTTTCCGCCGGGTCCAGGTCGCGCACCGTCTCGCTAAAGTCGGTGCCATCGACATTGGAGAGGAACCGGAAGGTGAGGTCCCGCTGCGCGTAAAAGCGCAGCGCCTCGTTCGCCATCACCGGGCCGAGGTCGGACCCGCCGATGCCGATGTTCACCACGCTCTTGATCGGCTTGCCGGTGTAGCCCTTCCACTCCCCCGAACGGACGCGGTCGGCGAACGCCGACATCGCGTCGAGCACCGCGTGAACCTCCGGCACCACGTTCTTGCCGTCAACGGTGACGACGGCCCCCTTCGGGGCGCGGAGGGCGGTGTGCAGGACGGCCCGGTTCTCGGTGATGTTGATCTTCTCGCCGCCGAACATCGCCCCGATGCGCCCCTTCAGGTCGCACTCGCCGGCGAGCGCGAACAGGAGCGTGAGCGTCTCGTCCGTGACGCGGTTCTTGGAGTAGTCCGCGAACACGCCGACCGCTTCGGCGGTGAGCCGGGTGCCGCGGTCGGGGTCGGCGGCGAACAGGTCGCGCAGGTGCGCGCCCTTGAGGTCCTGAAAGTGCGACCGCAGCGCGGCCCACGCGGGGCGCTGAGTCAGGAGCGTGTGCTGGGCCATCTGGCGGCTCTCCGTTTCGGTTAGAACAGCGCGGGGAGGAACCGATGATACTACGATTTGTGGCGCGGGTGGGAATTTCGCTTGTGCCAAGTTGGCAGCGAGTTCCGCCGGGCGGTACCGGCGGCAGCGGACGGACAGGAGACTATGGACTTACGGGCAAAGGCCCGCTTATCGAAAGCCATAAAATCACAAATTCATTATGGGGAATTCTTGTGGCTTTATGACTCGCTGACGTGACGACTTCTGACCAGCCGCCCTTACTCACCCGCCGGAACGGGTCTGGGGGCGTGGCGGTTCAGGAACGACACGAGCGCCGGCAGGTACAACTCGGCGGGCAACCGCGTGTGCCCGATGCCGTCGAGCCGCACGAACTCCTTCGGCTCGTTGGCCGCGGCGTAGAGCCGCTCCGAGTGATCGAACGGCACCACCCGGTCGGCCCTGCCGTGAACGAAGAACACCGGCCGCGGACACTTCGCGATTTTGGACAGGTTGTCGAACCGGGTCCGCATGAGCGTCTTCACCGGCAGGAACGGGAAGCGGTGCTTTGCGGCGTCGGGCAGGCTGGTAAAGGTGTAGATGAGAACGAGCGCCCGGTGCTCGCGCGTGGCGGCCAGCTCGACCGCGGTTCCGCCGCCCAGCGATTCGCCGTACAGAATGATGCGGTCTGTGCTAATCGTTCGCTCGTCCGTGAGCCACTTGTACGCGGCTTCGCCGGCCGCGTAGCACCCGCTTTCGGAGGGTGCGCCTTCGCTCTTGCCGTAACCGGGGTAGTCGAACAGTAGCACCCCGGCGCCGGTCGCCCGGCGCAAATCGGCCGCGAGCCCGCCGCGGTGCGTGAGGTTGCCGCCGTTGCCGTTTGCGACCAGCACCGCCCCGTGCTGCGGCGTCTCCGGCGGGAGCCAGCGGCCCGCGATCTTACTCCCGTCGGCCGAGTGGAACCACACGTCTTGCGTGCGGCGGTCTTCGGGTTCCAGCCACTCCTCCTGGGCCGACGTGGGGACGAACACGAGCCGGCGTTCGAGGGACCAGAGCACGGCAACTATCCCCAGGGAGGTAATCAGGAGGAGCACGGCCCACCGCCGCGCCCGGCGCCAGAGCGAGCGTCGCGGGGTACCGCTCACGCCCGCTCCTCGACAATGAACCCCTCGGCGGCGCGGATCAGGTCCGCGAGCGCGGCCCACGCGGCGAACGGGTTGTCGCGGTCGACCAGCACGAACGGCACGCCCGCGAGCCGCGACGCCTCGCCCTCCTCCTCGTCGGTGTCGCCGATGCTCGCGATCACCCGGTACTCGCGGGCGAGGGTCGCGTGAACTTCGGCCTTGTGGCGGCGGGAGCTTTTCCAGTTGGGGCAGTAGTGGACGTTGCGGTAGCCCGGCAGGCGATACTCCGCCAGAAAGTCCTCGGTCCCGCGGCGGCTCGCATCAGTACGGGCCGTGACGTAGTGAACGTCCACCTTTTGCCGGTGGAGGCGCGCGAGCACGTCGAGGGCCGCGCGCAGCGGGCACGCGAAACTGGTGCAGACCGTGTCGTCAAGATCGACGATCAGCGCCAGCCGTTTGGGCGGTGCGTCGGTGCCGAAGAGTTGTCGGGCGAGGTCGGACATGTTTTCGATCTACCGGTTGACGGTGACGAGTACAGGTTCACGGGAAAAGCCGCGCAAGCACGCCGCTTGATTCTCCCGTGTTGGAAAGTCGGCCGATGCTCGCCTGAAAACAGGCAGAGCCTTGAACACGCCTCGGGCGCCCGACTCGTGAACAGTCTGGCGGGCCGGGCCGTCGCGGACGGGTGCGGATCTCGCCCTCACGTGAACCCTCTGCCCGTCACAGTTCGGCTCGTGTCGGCCCTGTTCTGCTGGCCGGCGCGTTAAACCTCGAAGGTGGGTTCTGTGGTAATCTATACCGGTTACGCCGCCCGATTACGCGCCCCGTGCGTCGCACGCCCCTGTGTGCCTCGACTCGACGCGCCGATCGTGCCGAAAGTGAGGGTGCGTCGGATCACTTCACCCGCACGGAGGCGGAAACATGAAACGCTTATACCTCGCGGCGGTGGCGGGCTTGTGTGCGGTCGTACCGGTGGGCGCTCAAGAGCGCGCCCTGGCACCGACCGCGCCGGTGGTCCCGCCCCCGTCGCTGCACAACGGGAGCCTGGTCGCCCCGGCGGGCGCGTGGGGCGGGGGCGGCGGGATGCTCTCCCGCAGCAGTTGGGCGCCGGGGCGAGAGCTGGCGGGCACGAGCGACCGGGCGTACTTGGGCGCGGTGGCCGGGGTTCCGTGCGGCCCGGCCGGGTGCGGCACCGCGGAGCCGCGCCGCTCCTGTCTGGAGCGAATCAAGTCGTGGCTGTGCTTCCAGTACACGCCCACCGAACTGCCGAAGATGCGCCCGACCCCATACGTCACCCCGATTCAGGGGCTGCTCGGTTGCTCCTCGGGCGCCGGGTGCGCGCCGTGCGGGACGACCGGCGGCGGTTACCCGAGCGGGCAACCGGTGCCGCAACCGACCCCGCTGCCGGTGCCGATGAAGCCGCCTGCGGGGGCCGGCGCGGTGCTGATGCCCTCGCGCGGCACGCAGTGGATGATCGCACCGACCGAGTTCGGCACGGCGAAGACCACCACCGCACAGGGCGCACCGGGACCGGTGGTGAACACCGGCTACCGCGCGCCGCAACGGTAAGTTCCGTCCGCCTTCCACCCACTTTAGCCCCGTGTGGCTTTTCCGCGCGGGTTCTGTCCGAATAGATGCACCGAGTGCGGCCCGCCGGGCCGCTCTCGGTTTGCGCAATCAGCGCCGCCGCGGCGGTCTCGTGATGCCGTCGCGAGCCGCGCCCCGTATCAGGGCGCGCGAGAACGTGCCCCCGCAATGCGATGCCGCGCGGGGCGTTCGGAACGCGCGGTGTTCGCCCGCCGCTGTGCCTTCTATCCTGAACTCCCGCCCACCCGCCCCCATTTCGTGGAGCCCCGATGCACGCCGGAACGGATTCTGCTGGCCCCAAGGAACCGGTGCCGGGCGCGCGATCGGCCCTCGCACTGCTGCTCATCATCAACCTGTTCAACTACATCGACCGGCAGGTGCTGTCCGCGGTGCTCCCGCTGCTCCTGCTCGACGGCACCATCATCGACCCGAACGACCCGGACCCAAACTTCAAGCTCGGGCTGCTGACCAGTGCGTTTCTGATCACGTATATGGTGTTCTCGCCGCTGTTCGGGTGGCTGGACGGACGGGGGGCGCGGCGGTGGGTGATCCTGGGCATCGGTGTCGTCTTCTGGAGCCTCGCGAGCGGCGCGAGCGGTCTGGCGACCGGATACGCCATGCTGCTGGCGACGCGGTGCCTGGTGGGCATCGGCGAGGCGGCGTATGCCCCGGTCGCGTCGGCCATGTTGTCGGACGCGTACCCGGCCAACCAGCGCGGTAAAGTGCTGGCAATCTTCAACCTCGCGGTCCCGGTCGGTAGCGCGCTGGGGTTCGGAATCGGGGGCGTGATCGCTTTACTCACTGGCGACTGGCGGCCGGCGTTCTGGTTCACGCTCTCCGGGCTACTGCTCGGAGCGTGGTGCTTTGCCAAGCGGGAGTTGCCGCGACCGCCGGTGCAGCCGCCGACCGATCGGCCGTCATACTGGGCGGTACTCGGCAGGCTGAGTCAGGTCCGCTCGTTCGCCCTCTGCTGCGCGGGGATGACCGCGATCACGTTCGTCACCGGCGGGGTAGGGGTATGGGTGCCGGCTTACTTCTTTCAGCGCGAAGCTCGGTTTGAAGTCACCCCGGCGGCGCTGGCGAAGTTGGAAGGCGATTTACCCGCGGCCGACGTGAACAAGCTGCGCCCCCTGGCCGATGGCACCGAGCGGGCTTACCCGGAGATGCGCAAAGCGGTGGCCGCAGCCCTCGGCGAAGGAGAGAAGCGCCGTGCGGAGAAGGTGTTCCTGGCAACCGTCACGCCGGCCTCACCGAACCCGGCCGGGTTGCCTATCATTTTCGGAGGCATTCTGGTGATCGGCGGTTTGACCGCGACGGCCGCCGGGGCTTGGCTCGGAGAGCGGCTCCGCACCCGGGGCACACGAGGGGCTTACTTTCTGGTGTGTGGCGGCGGTGCGGCGCTGGCTCTTCCGTTCTTCCTCGCCATGCTCTTCGCTCCTTTACCACTCGCCTGGGTGTTCACCTTCCTGACCATCTTTTGCCTGTTCCTCTACACCGGCCCGGGGAACGTGATCCTGGCGAACGTAGTACGATCTGATGTGCGGGGCACCGCGTTCGCAATCAACGTGCTGGTCATCCACGCGCTGGGAGACGTTATCTCTCCGCCGCTGATCGGTACGGTCGGCGATCGCTATGGCCTTCAGACCGCGTTCGTGCTCACGTCGGTGATGATCGCGGTCGGTGCGGTGCTGTGGCTGTGGGGCGTGAAGTTCCTCGACGCCGACACCGCGCGAGCTGAGGAGTGATACTCCATCCGGTTGATGCGTGTCGGTGTTTCTGCCTTTGCCGGAGCGCGGGCCTCCGGCCCGCCTGACGTTCGCGCGTCGGTTCGTTTCGGCGGGAACTCGGTGCTCACTCCTGGCGCATACCAGCGGGCCAGAGGCCCGTGCTCCGGCGGGGGCACGATCCTATTGGGTTTGGCCTCTGCTGGAGCGCGGGCCTCTGGCCCGCCGGACGTTCGCGCGTCGATTCAGTTCCGTGGGAACTCGTCGCTCACTCCTGGCGCATACCAGCGGGCCAGAGGCCCGTGCTCCGGCGGGGGCACGATCCTATCGGATTTCGAATGGGCACCGCTTGCGGCGCTCAGACGCCACATGCGTTCTCGATCAACCGCTCCCCATACGGCCGCTTGCCTGCCACGTGAGCAAAGCACGCTTATTAAGGCCACATGGGAACCGCAATCAATTCATGAGAAACAACGTAGCTCGCGTGTGCGCAAAACCACTGTTACGCTAGCCGGTTGCACATGAAAGTGCCCTGGTTGTGACGAGACACGCGGTCTATCATAAACTGTGGTCCGTTGATTAGTTTACCTTATTGGTCTCTCCCGAGGTTTTCATGTCCGTTTCGTCCCACCTCCGGCGGCGCCGGGGGTTCACACTCATTGAATTGCTGGTGGTGATCGCGATCATCGCGATTCTGATCGGGCTGCTCCTGCCCGCGGTGCAAAAGGTGCGTGAGGCCGCCGCACGCATGAAGTGCCAGAACAACTTCAAGCAGATCGGTCTGGCCTGCCACACCTATCACGACACGTACTCCACGCTCCCGCCCGCTACTGCCGCCTCCGGTAACAAGTGGGGCTGGGGCTCCTTCATCCTGCCCTACGTCGAGCAGGGCGCCCTGTACTCGACGCTCGGCTCGCCCACCCCGGCGACGACCGCGGACATGCCGACCCCGTCGGCCCAACCGCTGATGCAGACGAAGCTGAGCGTGTACCTGTGCCCGTCGGACCCGAACGACAACAACCCCAACACGTTCTACCCGGTCGGCGGCGCCGGCTACGGGAAGAGCAACTACGTGGCGATGGCCGGGGTGATGGACGGCGCCGGCAGCGGGCGCGACAAGACCAAGATCCAGGGCATCCAGGACGGGTCGAGCAACACGTTCATGATCGGCGAGCGGGACAGCAAGCTGCTGATGGGCTCCATCTGGGCGGGCCGCACGACGCACACCGGCGGGGTGAACGTTGCCATCGCCGTCTGGAAGCCGAACACTCCGTGGGCCGGTGGGTACAACGCGAAGCCGACCACCTGCTGCGGCAACGAGACCACCAACAACTGGCCGGGCGAAGTGTCGGGCCGCGACCCGTGCCTCCGCCTGGGCATCTCCAGCGGTCACACCGGCGGGGCCAACTTCGGGTTCTGCGACGGCTCGGTCCGGTTCGTGCGCGACTCGATCGAGACCTCGCCCACCGCGAAGGGACAGCCGGCGCTGGACCCGGCGTCCACCGGCGCCACCGGGTGCCTGCCGGGCAAGACCAACTTCCTGTACCAGAAGCTGATGTTCGCGGACGACGGTTTCCCGATCGGCGACTTCTAACCCCACCTGCGGAGGCACACGTGCGTGCATTAGCTGGGGCCGGTTTGGCCCTGATTTGTGCCGCCCTCGCCGGGTGCGGGGGCGGCGGTGGGTCGGCGGTCGAAGGCGCCGTCACTTACGACGGCACCCCGGTGAAAGCCGGCGCCATCTCCTTCATCGCGGCCGACACCAAGGGCGGCGGGAGCGGGGGGGCGGCCATCGTGGACGGCACCTACAAGATTCCGCCGGAGCCGGGGCTCAAGCCCGGAAAGTACAAGGTCGAGATCCGGTGGGCGAAGCCGACCGGCAAGAAGTTCAAGAGCGAGTCCGGCGACATGCTCGACATGACCGAAGAGGGGTTGCCGGAGAAGTACCACACCAAGTCGGAACTGACCGCGGAAGTGACATCCGGTCCGAACAAGATCGATTTCACTCTCACGAAGTGACCGCCACCGGCCCCGAATGGGGCCGGTTCTCATTTCGGCCCCCACGCCGAATCACACCCGATTCGCGGCCACGCCGACTGGGGCGCGGACTGGCCGTTCGCTACCAACCGACTGGCCCCCAGCGGGTCACTCGCTGGGCGGTTGCGGCCGCGCGAATCGCACCCTCCGAACCCGATCCGACCCGCGCAGGCACTAACGCAACCGAAGCACCTGCCAAGTCACGAACCCGATATAAGCCGCAAACAGCAGCGCCCCCTCCCACCGCGGCACGCGCCCGTTGATTAGCGCGGGCGACACGAGGGCGGTGCTCAGCACCATCGCGGGCACTTCGTAGAGGATCGCGTGTTCGGTCAGCACGAGCGGGCGCACCAGCGCAACCGCACCAACCACCAGGGACACGTTGAACAGAGGCGGACCGACCACTAGCCCCAGCGCAACATCCGGACGCCCGCGCCGAACGGCAAGCACCGCCGCGACCAGTGCCGGCAAGGCGGTGCCGAACGCCGCGAGCGTCATTCCCGTTACTGGCGTACTGAGCCTCAATCCGACTGCCGCTTGGAGGAAAGACCCGGCGGCGAGCCACGCCCCGCTCGCGACTCCGGCCAGTCCCGTCAGCGAAAGCAGCACCGCAACCCACACCGGCATTCGCTCCGGCACCCAGCCGGCGAGCGCGGCCCGCACATCCGGCGGCTCTCGCCGTGCGGCGCGCGCGATCAGCACCAGCGCGGCGACGGCTGCCATCAGGAGGATAGCGGCATCCGGGCGCGAGATCGCTTTGTCAGCCGCGAGGAACCAGAACAGTAGGGTCATCGTGAACAGAAGCGGAATCGCCGTACCGAACAGCCGCGCCGACACCGTTACGGGACGCACGAGCGCCGCCACGCCCAGCACGAGCAGCGAACTGGCGATGTTCCCACCGATCACGGTTGCGAGAGCGGCAGCGTCCAGCCGGCGGGCCTCCAGTGCCGCGGCCGGCCGGATCACGAGGGCCAGTGCGAGAGCGAACCCCGAAACGCACGGCCCGAGCCCGATCGCGACCAACCCGACCGCAAACGCTCCGCGCCCGGTCGCGCGGTCCAGGCGTGCCGCCCCGGCCACCAGCGCCCCGCTCCCGACCGCGAGCAGCCCCAGCCCGACCGCGAACAAGATCCCGTGTTCCGCCATGCGCCCCTCGGTCCGGCCGTTCGTGTCACGGAATGTAACAGATTCTGTTGCTGCGGCAAACTTTGCGCGGCGTCGTGGCGTCGGAATACCGCACCGGCGGGCGAACGCTGCGGTGCGACCACTCCCGCCCCACACGGGGCCGTTAACGAGGGCCAGTGCGATGTCGAAGGCGAAGTGGCTGCTGTGGGCGGCGCCGGTGGCGGGAGCTGTGGGCCTGGGCGTGTGCGTGGACCAGTGGCTCAGCGCCGCCGGCGAGGCGAAGCAGGACCTGAAGCCGGCGGTGACGCTGCCGATCAGCCGGGTGGTGCTGTTCAACAGCGGGGTGGGCTACTTCTCGCGGTCCGGCGAGGTGGACGGGGACGCGCGGGTGGACCTGACGTTCCCGGAGGGGGACGTGAACGACCTGCTCAAGAGCATGGTGCTGGAGGACTTCAGCGGCACCGGGCGGGTGAGCGCGGTGAGCTACGACAGCCGGGAGCCGATCGCCCGCACCCTGTCCAGCTTCGCCATCAACCTGACCGGGAGCCCGACGTTCGCGGGGATCCTGGGGCAGTTGCGCGGTGAGCGGGTGGAGGTGGCGGTGAGCGCCACCGCGGCGAACCAGCCGGGCAAGCTGACCGGCACCATCGTGGGGATCGAGAAGCAGCGGGTGCCGGCGGGCGCCCAAGTGCTCGACGCCGAGGTGCTGAACCTGTGGTGCGCGGAGGGCATGCGGGCGGTGAAGCTGGGGGACGTGCAGACGCTGCGGTTCAGCAACTCGGTGATCGAGTCCGAGTTCCGCCGGGCGCTGGACGTGCTGGCGCTGTCGCACGACAGCCAGAAGAAGGCGGTGAGCCTGCACTTCGCGGGGGACGGGCGGCGGCGGGTGCAGGTGGGGTACGTGACCGAGGCCCCGATCTGGAAGACCAGCTACCGGCTGCTGCTGGACGCGGGCCACAAGGAGAAGCCGTACCTGCAGGGCTGGGCGATGGTGGAGAACCCGACCGACGAGGACTGGGCCGGGGTCAAGATGGCGCTGGTGTCGGGCCGCCCCATCAGCTTCAAGATGGACCTGTACAACCCGCTGTACGTCAACCGCCCCACCGTCGAGCCCGAACTGTTCGCCTCGCTCCGCCCCGTTACGTACTCCGGAAGCTTCAAGGAATCCGAGTGGCTCGCCCGCAATCCGAGTGGGTGGAGCGAGGGAGGACCGGCCGGACCGGGTCAGCCAGGCGGCGCGGGCGGCGGGCGCGGGGGATTTGCGGGCGGCGCAGCCAACCGCCCGGCCGCGCCAAGCGCCAAGGGTGGGATGCCGGCACCGAAATTCGACGCCCCCGAGGCGGACGCGTTCCGGCGCTCCGTGAGTGCGAATGACGAACAAACCCGGTTCGCGAAGAACTCCGCCGCCGAGCTGGTCCAGCAAATGGGCCGGGGCACGGTGGGGAACGCGGCCACGTCGGGCGCGCTGGGGGACTTCTTCCAGTACACGATCGACCACCCGGTGACGCTCCCGCGGCAGAAGAGCGCGCTCTTGCCGATCGTGGGCAAGGAGGTGGAGGGCGCGCGGGTGAGCATCTATAACCCGGCGGTGCAGGCCAAGCACCCGCTGCTGGGGCTGCGGTTCAAGAACACGTCGGGGGCGCACCTGAACCAGGGGCCGGTGACGGTGTTCGAGGGGAGCGTGTACGCCGGCGACACCCAGGTGCGGGACGTGCAGCCGAACGAGGAGCGGCTGGTGAGCTACGCCATCGACCTGGGCACCGAGGTGGACCCCACGGCCGGGGCCGGCAAGCAGCAGATCACCCGCGTCACGGCGGTCAAGGGGATCGTCCACACGGTCACCCAGGTGACCGAGGAGAAGACGTACCGGATCGCCAACCGGGGCACCACGGACCGCACCGTGCTGATCGAGCACCCGAACCGCACCGCCCAGCAGGTGAAGCTGGTGGACACCCCCAAGCCGGTCGACGACACCCCCGAGGTGCTCCGGTTCCAGGCCGCCGTGGCCGCCGGGCGGACGGCCACGTTTACCGTCAAGGAGCAGCGCGACGTCGCCACCACCATCGCGCTGAGCAACGGGGCCGAGGACCAGATCCGGTACGTCCTGAGCCTCAACGAGGCCGCGCCGGCGCTCAAGAAGAAGCTGGCCGAGGCGCTGCAGATCAAGGGCGAGTGGGACGGGTCGGCGCGGGACCTGCGGCAGGTGCAGGAGGAGCTGCGGCGGCTCACCGCGGACCAGGACCGGATCCGCAAGAACCTGCGCGAGACCCCGCGCGAGGCCGAGGTGTACGCCACGTACCTGAAGAAGCTGTCCGACCAGGAGAAGGAGATCGACGCGCTGACCGCCAAGGAGAAGCAGCACACCGCCGCCGAGTTCGCCGCCCGCAAGAGGTACGAGGACTACCTCGCCAACATCTCCGACTGACCGAGGGGCGCACGACACGGCTCGCGGGCCGTGTCGTGCGCGCGGTCTTCACACGCTTTTCGCGTGACTCTGGTTGAGGCGGGCTTACGGTAACCAGCGGCGCGCCGGGCGCGCCGCTCGCCCGACCCCGAAGGGCCTCTCATGCTCGACCTGTCCCGCATCCCCACCGCGCTCCGCTCCGAAGGCGGCTTGTCCCGGCGCCTGTTCCTGGCTTACGGTGCCGCGCTGGCGGCCCTGCCGTCGCTCGCCACACGCACGCACGCCGCGGACAAGAAGGTGACCTTTTCCGCCGACCCGTTCGCTCTAGGGGTCGCGTCCGGTGACCCGAACGCCGACAGCGTGGTGCTGTGGACGAAGCTCGCTCCCGAACCGCTCGCACCGGACGGCGGGATGAAACCCGAGGCCGTGGGCGTGGCGTGGGAGGTGGCCGAAGACGAAGGGATGAAGAAGGTCGTGGCGAGCGGCACCGCGGTCGCCGCTCCGCAACTCGGCCACTCGGTTCACGTGGAGGCGAAGGGGCTCAAACCGGACCGCTGGTACTGGTTCCGGTTCACGGCCGGGGACGCGCAGAGCCCGGTGGGCCGCACCCGCACGCTCCCGGCCTCCGACGCCGCGCCCGACAAACTCAAGTTCGCGTTCGCCTCGTGCCAGCACTACGAGCAGGGGCTGTACACGGCCTACGAGCAGATGGCGAAGGACGACCTCGACCTGGTCTTCCACCTGGGCGACTACATCTACGAGTACCCGAACCGCGAAGCCGCCAAGGTGGTGCGCAAGCACACGGGGCCGAAGGACGGGAAGATCAAGACGCTGGGCGACTACCGCGAGCGGCACGCGCTGTACCGGTCGGACCGGCTGCTCAGCGGGATGCACGCGCGGTGCCCGTGGTTCGTGACCTGGGACGATCACGAGTTCGACAACAACTACGCCAATGACATCCAGGAGCGCCAGCCGAAGGGCAAGGCCAAGGCGGACCCGGCCGACTTCCTGGTCCAGCGGGCCGCGGCGTACCAGGCGTACTACGAGTTCATGCCGCTGCGGCCCCGGGCGCTGCCGAAGGGGCCGGACATGCAGCTCTACCGCAAGGCGAGCTTCGGCCGGCTGGCGGAGTTCTTCGTCCTGGACACGCGGCAGTACCGCACCCCGCAGCCCAACGAGGACGGCCTCAAGCCGCTCAACGAGGCCGCGCTGGACCCGAAGAACACGCTGCTGGGCAAGGCGCAGCGCGGGTGGCTGGACGCCGGGCTGCTGGCGTCCGGCGCCACGTGGAACGTGCTGGCCCAGCAGGTGATGATGGCGCTGGTGGAGATCAGCTACGCGAAGGCGACCGGCTACGCGATGGACCAGTGGCCCGGGGCCGCGCACGAGCGGATGGCGCTGATGAAGTTCATCGCCGACCGCAAGGTGCCCAACCCGGTGGTGCTGACCGGGGACATCCACTCGAACTGGGTGAACGACCTGCGCGTGGACGACCGCAGGCACGACGCCCCGGTGGTCGCCACCGAGTTCGTGGGAACGAGCATCACCAGCGGCGGGAACGGGCCGAAAGAGGTCGCGGGGCTCGACAAGTTGCAGGCCGCGAACCCCTGCGTGAAGTTCCACAACCGCGACCGCGGGTACGTTCGCTGCACGGTGACGCCGACCGCCTGGACCAGCGACTACGTCGCGGTCGAGGACGTGACCAAGCCGGGCGGCCGGGTGACCACCCGCGCCTCGTTCGTGGTCGAGGCGGGTACTCCCGGCGCGAAGAAGGCCTGAGCCGGCCCGCACAGCGGGCCTTCAAGCGGAAGAGCGGCGTGCCCTTCGTCGCTCGTAGCTTGCGACGAGGGCGTCCTTCGCGGCGCGCGTCAGCTTCTTGACCGCGAGTTCGCGGCGCAGCGCGTCGCCGTGCGTCTTCGCCGCCTGCCGGTAGGCCACGGTCACGGGCCGCCGTGCCCGCGTGTACTTCGACGCCGTGCCCGCGTTGTGCTGCGTGAGGCGGCGGTCCAGGTCGGTGGTGATGCCGGTGTAAAGGGTGCCGTCGGCGCACCGCAGGATGTACACCACCCACTTCGGGTTCTTCGCCTTCGGTGGTTGCGAACGTGCCCGCGGGGGCATATCTTGGGTTCCGTTCTCGTGGTCCGTTTAGCTCGTCGCTCTGCGACAGGACGATGTTGCGTCGTCCGAGCTTCTGCCATCGCACGCTGCGCGGGGAGCGCTGTTCCAGCACCGCTTTCGGCCAGGGTCTGGCCAAAGTTGCGGCAGTCTGGAGCAACCCCGCGGGTCGTGGTTCAGCCGCAACTTTGGCCAGACCCTGGCCGGCGGTGCCGTGAGCGCTCCGCGCCACAGGTTGAGAAGTAGACGCCACGGGAACACCGCGGTCCGAGGGCACCCGCCCTCGGACCGCGGCACTAGACCCACTACGGTTTCGGCGTCTCCGGCTCGCTCGCGCTCCCGTCGGCTTTTCGGAACGTCCACCCCTTCTCTTTGATCTCGACGTACTGGAAGTGTTTCGACTCCACGCCCGGAAGGTCCACCTGGGGGTTCGTGAACGTCCACACTTCCGTGTCGTCGTTCGGCTTGAGCACATACACCTGGGCCGGCAGGTAGGCGACCTTTGCGGTAGCCGGTCCCGTGCCGTACAGGGCCAATCGTAGGTGCTTGAACTCGTGCTGGTCCTTGCCGAGCCGCGGTTTGATGTCCAGGTAGATGTAGTTCTCTTCGGTCTTGTACACGGAGATGTCGAATCGCTCTTGCAGCTCACTCGCCTTGACGCGCGTCAAGAACTGTAACGGAGGGCGCTGGAAGAGATGAGCCGGTCCGTACAGGCGTGCCAGCCATCGACGAACGGGGTTGTCATCCGGAACCGTGACCGCTGCCCGATCAGCAGGGGGGCGTTTGAACTCGGTCACCGTTTTCGCGATTCCGTTGTAATAATACACCGCCGTCTCGTTGCAAATATACGCCTCGTAGTCGGTGCCAGTTTTGTCCGCGGCATTATTGAGGCGCAGAACGGCACAGTTGGGCTTCATGCACAGCACCTGACCGCTGTAGGCGGTGGACTTCTGGCTCACGTTGTCGGTGCGGGTGAGCCCGACCTCGGCCCGGATGTTCGTCCGTGCGACCGTCTTCTCTTCCCACGCCTTCAGGTGTTCCGCGACCAGCGGGGCAACGGGCTCCGCGGGCTTTTCGGCCGTTTTGGGCTTCGCCGGCTCTTCCACCTGGGTCGCTGGCGGGCTGACGGGGTCACTGATGACCACCGGCGCAGGTTGCGGGCACCGCGGAACGTACACAACCCGCCCGCGCCGCGGCGGGCACGCGGCGATGAGCGAAATGGCGAAGAGAATGGCGACTGAGCGCACGCGCACCTCCGATTCGGTACGGGCGCGCCTGGCGCGCCCGCGGCTGGCGTGCGGCTATACCTTCTGGTCCGACGCTGGGAAGATCAGCCGCGGATGATTTGTGCCATACACTCCGCGAGCTTCTCCGGCGTGCAGACCAGGATGTCCATCCCGGCCTTGCGGCACTTCCCGGCGGTGTCCTTGTTGTACGACGGTCGGGCGTCGTACCCGAGCGCGCCCAGGCCGATCATGCGCACCCCGCCGTCGGCCATCAGCCGCGTTTGCGCGACCAGATCGGCCTCCGGTCGGCCCTCGTAGAAGTCCGTGATGAGGACGACGATGGTGCGCTGCGGCTGGCGCACCAGCTCGTTCGCGTACATCAGCCCCTTCGTGATGTCGGTGCCGCCGCCGAGCTGGATCGAGAGCAGCACGTCCACCGGCTGCCCCACCTGGTCCGACAGGTCCACCACCTCGGTGTCGAACAGCACCAGCGAGGTCTTCACGGCCGGCAGTTCGGCGAAGATGCTCGCCATCACCGCGGAGAAGATCGCGCTCTCGAGCATCGAGCCGGACTGGTCCACCACCACGATCACGTGCCACGGCTTCTTCTTCCGCTCGGCGGCGTAGAAGTACACCTGATCGACCAGCAGTTTGCCCTTCTCCGCGCTGTAGTTCTTGAGGTTCCGGCGCAGCGTGGTCTTGAGGTCCAGGTTGCGGAACACCTTCCGCGGCGAGTGCCGGTCCCGGCGGATCGCCCCGGTGATCGCCTGCTCGACCTGGACCTGCATCTTCCGCTTCAGCTCCTCGACCACCTGGTCGATGATCTTGCGCGCCAGCACGCGGGTCTTCTCGTTCAGCAGCCCCTGGTGGGTGAGCAGGGTTTTCACCAGCTCCATGTTCGGCTCGATCTTCTCCAGCAGCTCGGGCTTCTCCATCAGCTCCGCGATCCCGCGGCGCTTCACCAGCTCCTTCTGCATCACCTCCCGGGACTGGTTCGGGAACAGCTCGTTGACCGCGTCCACCCAGTCCGGGACGGTGAGCTGCGGGCCGCCGCTGCCGCCGGCGCGGGACGCCGAACGCCCGCGTCCGCCCCGGCCGCCGCGCCCGCCACCGTTCCCCTCACCGCCGGGCTCGAACAGGAACCCGACCAGCTCCTCCACCCGCTCGGCGTCGCCGTCGCCCCCGCAGTTGATGCCGTGCTGCTCGGCGGTCTTGCCGAGCACCAAGCGCCAGCGCGCGAGCGTGTGCGGATCGGCCGGTGCAGTACCGGCGTCGCTATCGTTACCGGTTGTCACGTTCGCGCTCCCAATGGTCGCACTCGAAAGGCCGATTTTCACCGCAGAGGGCACGAGAGGGAGCAGAGAAAGACGAGAAACGGCGTGATGGAAACCGAGCCTTCTTTCTCTCTGCGCCCTCTCGTGCCCTCTGCGGTGAAAACCTCTTCATCACAACGGCCAGTTCCGCAATGTCGCGGCCACCGCGGCATCGAGCCGGGCCACCAGTGCTGTCGCGCCCAAGCTCCCGGTGACGGCACGCAGGTCGGTCGAGCCGTCGAGCCCGTAGTGCCGCGCGACGGTCGCCGCGAGCGCGTCCTTCTGCGGGTTCGACAGCCGCTCGATCGCCGCCCGGAGCCGCGGGAGCATCACCAGGAACGGGTCCCATTCCGCGGCCTTCAAGAGGTCGTCGATCGCGGTCACCAGCGCGTCGGCGCCGAGCATCAGCGACGTGCGCGACACCGCCAGCATCCCGTCGAGCAGGTCGCCCGCCGTGACCATCACCTCCGTGGACGCCCGCGCCAGGTTCGACACCTCGGCGGCGAGCACGCCCGGCGCAATCACCCGGATCTCGCACAGCAGCCCCAGGAACGCCCCGCGCAGGAAGGGGACCGTCGATTGCGCGGCGGCGTTCTGCGCCGCCTGTGCGAACAGGGTGCGGTCGTACCGCACGCCGTCGCGCAGGACCGCCTCGGCCAATCCGATGAGGCCGTCCACGACGCCCTGCTGCTCCTCTTCCGGGACGTTGGCGGCGTTGGGCAGCGCGAAGCACGCGCGGTCGAAGCAGCGGTTCAGTAGTTCCGCGATCACGTCGCGCCGCAGCCCGCGGAACGCGGCGTACTGTTCCAGCCGCCCGAGGTACTGGAGCGCGGTCGCCTGCGACGCGAACGACGGGTCCGTATCGACCGCCGGCCCGCACGCGTCCTCGGCGGCGGACACGAGGTCCGGCATGTCCATGTCGACCGCTTCGAGCAGCCGCGCGCAGGTCTGGCCGGCGCTGCTCCCGGCCTCGGCGAGCGCCTCCCGGAGCCGGTTCAGCGCCGCCGACTCGACCGTGTCGCCGTACAGGTTCTGCTCGATCAGCGCGGGCTCGGTGCGCGGGTCCCACTTAAGGTGCCACTCCTCGCGGAACAGCGTTCCGGAGAAGTCCCCGCCGGTGCCGGACCGCGCGGCGAACGGCACCTTCAGGTACGACACCCGGTGCAGGAACGCGGACCGCCGCGCCGCGAGCGGGTCGCGCTTGTCGAGCTTCGCCGACATCTTCTTTTCTTTGCCAAGCACCTCGCCGAGTTCGAGGTCGGCGATCTGCGCGTGGAAGTCGTTCACGATCGGCAGCCGGCCGATCTTCGACGTGACCTTACCAATCTTGTTGCCGATCCCGGCCTGGTCCATCGCGTCGCGGAGCTTCCGGCCCTCTTCGTTCGGGTTGCCCTTGCAGCAGCACGTGACGAGCGCGTCGGAGATGTCGTCGAGCGTCGGGTGCGCGCGGCCCCGCAGCCGCGCGAGCATCCCGGCGTGGTGCGTGACCGAGATCGCGTCGGCGGTGGAGAGCGGGTCGCCGCCCTTGCGCATCGTGCGCAGCACGGCGATGGCGTGCTCCATCGCGATGTCGCTCGCGCGCCCGGCGGCGGTGAGGTCGTAGCACGTCTGGTAGAACTGCGGCGCCCGGTTCCCGGCCCCGTACCCCGACAGCTCCGAGATGCGGAAGTACGAGTACGGCACGACCGTGGTGTAAACGGTCCCCTCCGGACACGGCGGCGGGGGCGTGCTGTCGCTGCGGTCCAAAAACAGGTGGAAGCCCCCGCAGACGACCATCGCGTCCGCGGGCTTCAGCTTTCGCGCCGCGAGCGTGTCGGCGATCACTTTCAAGAAGTGCCGCTCGCGCTCGACGGTGCCTTCGGCGTGCTCGGCGGCGTGGTCCGCGGTCGCGCGGGCGGCGGCGCAGAACGTCGCCAGCTCGCGGCGGAACGCCTCGTAATCGGTCCCCTCGGGGTTCTCGAACAGCGTGTCCCAGGCCTCGTTCCAGCTCTTGAACCCCGCCGCCTCGGCCAACTGCTTGTAGAACCCGCTCGACGTGATGAGCCGGTCCTCGTCGGGCGCGACGCTGGGCGCCTCGAGCGGCGGCTGCTGGCCCTGCGGCTCCGGCACGTGGCGCTCGACGCGGGCGTAGTGCGGCAGGTCGATGAACACCACGTCCGCTTTAACGGTCGCCGCCGTCTTCATCGCCACGTACTCGGGCGAGTACGGCGTGAGCGGGTACCAGACCGCGAACCGGGCCGGGATGTCGGCCGCCGGGCTGACGTGGCCGTTCAGCCCCAGCACGTTGTCGTCGTCGCGGTACGAGGAGTAGATCGCGACCGGCGGCGCGGTCGCCGGGTCCGTCACGAAGGGGATGAGGTCGTTGGCCTCGAACGGCCCCTCAATGAAAATTACCTTCGGCCTGCGCGCGGTAATCGCGCTCTGAACGTGGCGCGCGGTGGTGGGCGAGTGGTGCCGCACCGGGAACCAGTACAGCGGGTCCGCGAGCACGGCATCGACGCGCCGGGCGATCTCGGCGGGGTCCAGCCCGGCGTCCGTCAAAGTGGCAGAAGACATAAGAGTGTTCACCGCAGAGGGCGCGGAGGGCGCAGAGAGAAGACTTTGAGAGAGTTAAAGGCAGCGTCTGTCTTGTGCCCCCTCTGCGCGGTTCAGGTTGGAAGCTGGGCTCAGTGGGACGATTCCGGGAACTCGCGAACGATGCGTTTGATGCCGTCTACCATTTTCGTCACGTTGAAGTTCATCAGCAGCCCGAGGTGCAAACCGGTGAGGCGCAAGTACGTGTTCACCTGAGCCTCGTGAATCCGCTCCAGTTTCTCGACGGCTTTCAATTCCACGATCACCAACTCGTTGACGCACAAGTCGAGACGGAAACCGCAATCGACAGTCACGCCACGGTACTGTACCGGGAGCACGCGTTGGCGCTCGACCGCGAACCCGCGATCGATCAGTTCGAATTCCAGGCAGGCTTCGTAAGCGGTCTCGAGTAACCCGGGACCGAGTTCACGGTGAACCGCGATCGCGGCGCCGATAACCGCTTCCGAAATGGCATTCAGTTTCTCTCGCATGGCCTCTCCTGCCGTACTCTCAGTCTTCTCTCTGCGCCCTCTCGTGCCCTCTGCGGTGAACTCTGTCTTCCCCTCCTACAACTGCTCCACGAGCGCGTCGTGGAACTCCTTCCAGGCCTTCTCTTTCGCGCCCCGCTTCTTCGCGACCACGGTCGCGTACTCCTTCAGCGCGTTCTTGTCCTCCTGGTCCTCCTTCACCACCGCGCCGATCATGTTGCGGGCGATGTCCGCCGGCCCCACCTCGCCGGCGCCGAAGAACCGCGCGTGCAGCGCCGCGTCCAGCGCCACCCCGATCGCCTCGGCGGTGGAGAGGGTGGTGCTCGGCTTCTTGATGCTCACCCCGTCGCTGCTCTTGCCGTTGCGGATCTCGCGGAACACCGTCGCCAGCAGTTCGATCACCGGCGGGCTGAGTTTCGCCGGCAGGTTGTACCGCTCCAATAGCTCCGCCGACCGCTGCTGGACGATCTTCACCTCGGTCTTCTGGTCGCCCACGATCGGGATGTGGACGTAGTTGAACCGGCGCTTCAGCGCGGCCGAGAGCTCGTTCACGCCCTGGTCGCGGGTGTTGGCCGTGGCGATGATGTTGAACCCCGGCTTCGCGAACACCATCGCGTTGTCGGGCAGCTCGGGGACCGCGACCGCCTTGTCCGACAGCATCGACACGAGCGCGTCCTGAACGTCCGGCACGACGCGGCTCAGCTCCTCGAAGCGGAAGAGCGCCCCGGCCCGCATCGCGATCACCGCGGGCGACGGGACCATGTTCTGCGGGCTGTACCCGTGCGCGATCAGTTGCGCGATGTTCCACGAGTACTTGATCTGCTCCTCGGTCGTCCCCGCGGTGCCCTGGATGGTGAGCAGCGACGTGCCACAAATGGCCGCGGCGAGGTGCTCGGACAGCCAGCTCTTCCCGGTGCCCGGCTCGCCGACCAGCAGGAGCGCCCGCTCGGACGCGAGCGTCACGATCGACCGCTCCACGACCCCGTCGTCGCCGAAGAACTTGCGCGTGATCGGCACCTCGACCGCTTTACCGCTGATGGTGGCTTTGAGCGGCTTGGGCGTGCCGACGATGTACGCCAGCACCGCCCGCGGCGACAGCTTCCAGTTGGCCGGCGGGGTGTCGGCGTCGTTCTGGCGCAGCGCCTCGAGCTGGTCCGCGTACCGCCGCTCGGCGGGCTCGCGGAGCACGGTGTCGGGCGTCACGGTCGGCGCCGGCCCTGCGCCCGTCGCGGGGGCGGGGGTCGGGGTGGCGGGGGCGGGTTTCTTGGCCATGTTGAGCGCAGAAGGTTCGGGTTACGAGGTAAAGTTCATCGCCTTGAGCAGCGCGGCCTTGTTCACGTTCTCCTTGGAGATCGTGATGTAGTCCGGGCCGCCGGCGAACGTGGTCAGGGGCTGGAGCACGAGCCGGCACCGCTCGTAGTGCATCACGCCGAACAGCGGCGGGTTCGGCGCCTTCGCCTTGCGCAATTCTTCGAACGCGCCCCGCAGCGCCTTGCCTTCCGGGTTCGCGCCGACGACCGCATGGAGCTTAAGCCGGCCGGATGTCAGTTCGTACACGGTCTGGCCCGGTTCGTCGCCGTCCCCGGGCTTGCCGATGTCGTAGTCGCGGATCACGACCTCTTCTTGCAGCTCGGTGTCCAGGTCGAGCGGCCCGGCCACGTGCTTCGCGAGGCGCTCCGCCGCGGCCGGCGCGGACCACTGGAGGTAGCGGTCCCACTGCGCGAACGGCTTGCCCACCGTGACCGTGCTCTGGTCCGTCAGCGACAGCTTCCAGCCGCCGACCTCGTCGCCCGACACGGTCGCGTTCGTGACGTTGAGGCTGGTGCGTTCGAGGAACAGGAACGGCGAGAACTTCTGCTTCTGCGGCAGGTGGAGGAACCCCTCCGGCGGGATGTCCTGGTCCTTCTTCAGGGGGAACACCGTGGACCAGCTCACCTTCTGCCCCGCTTTGATCGGGCCGGCGTCCGCGACCGCCCGCAGCCGGAACTCGAACATCGCGAACGTGCCTTCGGCGACCTTCTTCACGACCCCGAGGTTCACCACCTCGACGGCGGGCAGCGGTTGCGACGGCGGCGCCCAGGTGAGGCGGTCGTACTCCTTCTCGTCGCTCGTGTCGAGCGCGTGAATCATCCCGCGGCTGAGCAGCCACGCGCGGTTCAGGAAGAACGTGAACCGGCGGCGCGAGAACGTTTTCTCCTGGCGCGTGAACCGGCCGAGTTCGTCGGTGGCGACGCGGAGCGTGCCGCCGAGCCGCAGGAGCCGCATCCGGGCGGCCTCTTGCATCGCTCCGGCGAGCGTCTGCCGGGTCGCATCGGAGGCGGTGGTGAGCCCGCCGAGAAGCAACTCTTCGACCGCGATCGACAGTTGGTCGAGCGTGGCGCGGAGCTTCGGGCGGTCGGCGGCGGGCGGTAGCACGGCTAGGCGTCCTCTTCGGGTGCGTCTTCGTCGCCGAACTCGGGTGCCGGCGGCGCGAGAACGCCGCGGGCCACTTCGAGCGTCAGCATCCGGTCGAACAGCCGGAACGTCGTGACCGCTCGCATGAGCGCTCGGGCCGCGGACCGCTCGCCGGCTTGCACGGCATCGACGAGCGTCGTCAGCTTCTCCGCAAGGTGTTCGGCGCCGGCGGTGCGGAACTCGTCGCGAAGAGAGGTGAGGCGCGCGAGGTCGGCCGAACCCGCGGCCCGCACCCCGCGCACCACGAGGTCGTCCATCGCGGCGTGCAGCCGGTCAAGGGCGTCGCGGAGTTCGGCGATTTCGTCCATCGGTCCGGCCTTTTGTTCGATTGCCGGCGGTCACACGAGCCCACCGGCGGCACTGAACGCTAACCCCGTCCGCCCCGCCACTCGCACGCAAGGTTTCTCAAAGCCACATGTTGCGCCAACGTGCTCGGCATCGGCGGCGCCCGCACGAGCCTTACGTAACTACCGGTCGAGCCGTTGCGGGGCTGATGCCGTGAGTCACTTTTCTGCCGCTTCTCGGCTAGCTTTATGCCACTTATATGCCACTTCCCGTCTACTTCCTAACCCAGCAGGTTACCAAGTGGCTCGGGCGGCTGACGGGAACGACAGAGCTAAAAGAATCACCGATCCGGCGCCTGATACGTGAACCCACCTGCGGTGTCGCTGTCTTGACGAGCCGCGACCGCCCGGGAGCGGTGACACGTACCCCACTCCCGGGCGGTCGCGGCTCGTTAAGACAGCGGCCGTAGCACCGGGTACGTGTATGAGGGCTCACGCCGGTTCGTTATGTCTGGTTTCGTGTCACGGAACCATCCTTCCTGTGTCGTTCCCCACACCGAACCTGTGTGGCGGAGATAAACGGCTGATGGCACGCACCGGCTTCGGAGCGCGGGCCAAAAGGCCCGCCTGATTCACGGTCGCGCCCGTTGTGCCTGTTTCTTGTGTCACAGACGTTCCGGCCTGTACAGCGCGAGAAGGCCGCACAGACCGGACTGTCTGTGACACAAAGATAGCGGCTGAAACAGACGTAAATGGCCAGAATATGAATGAAGTTTCGGGCGCCGGTTGTAACGGCGTGATCGCAAAGCACCCCGATCCGCGTTGGTCGAGCGGGCCAGAGGCCCGCGCTCCAGAAACGCTCCGCGTTGGTCACGCAAGAGGCCGGGGGCAGGGGCGGTTACCGCGCCGGGGGAGCGAACGCGACCGTCACCTGGAGCCCCACGAACCGCCCGGCGTCCGCGCTGCTCGCGGCGTCGAGGTGAACGACCACCTCCACCACGCGCCGGTCGGCGTCCTCGCGCGGCCCCATCGCGAACACCTGGTTGCGGGCGATCATGCGCGTGACATCGGCCTCCGATCGAACCGCACCCGCCAGCGGCTTCGGGAGCGCCGGGTTGCTCACCTCGGCGGACACCGGCCCGCCGCGGACCCAGCCCGCGAGCCGCGCCACGTCGCTCTCGTACACCTCGGCCACCGCGGTCATTTTGGTCAGGTCGGCGAGCTGCAAAATCGGTTCGGTGCCGGTCGGCATCCCTTCGCGCCCGCTCACCTTCAACACGACCCCGGATACGGGCGCCTTGATGACCGTGAGTTCGGCGAGTTGCTCCGCGAGTTGCACCTTCTCCGCCGACGACTTGATCGGGGCGCGGGCGAGCGCCTCGTCCAGCTCCGCCTTCGCTGCCGCGATGCGGGCCTGCGCGGCCTTCTCGGTTTCCTCGTAGGTGGTCTGCGTCTTGTCGCGCGTCGCGCGCGTCGCGGACAACTCCGCATCGGCCTGGGCTTTGAGCAGTTCGACGCGCTCCAGGTCTTCCGGGGCGGTTTTCAAGCTCCGGAGCCGACCGACTTGCTTCGCGGCGGTCTGCGATTGAAGCTCTACGGCCTTCAGCTTCGCGTCCAGCGCGGCCAGATCGCTGACCTTGTTCGCCTTCGCCTGGTTCAGTTCGGCCTCGGCGGCGGCGATCTTCTTCTCGCCCGCTCGTTTCGCGGCGGCGTGGGCCGCGGTCGCCTCGTCGAGTTGTGTTTTCGCGACCTGCACTTCCTGCAACCGGTCCCGGCGGCTCGCGAGTTCGGCGATCGGCGCGCGCGCATTCAGCGGTTGGCCGACCGCGATCGGGTACAGCTTCGCGATCCGGTCGCCCGGCGGGCCGTAAACGGGGACCACGCCGCCTTCGGGCTGGAGCCGGCCGAGCGCGGTCACGCGGTCCGTGCTGGCGGGACCGCCCGGCCCGTCCGACGACGAAGCCGGTTGGCGCGTGCGGCCGGAAAGGAAGTACCCGCCGGCGGTTCCGGCCGCGAGCGCTACCAACCCGATCAGGAGCGTTGTGACCGCGCGCCCGCCCCGGCGTGAGGACCGCATGTTACGCCCCGACCGGCTTGACGACTTCGGCCGCGACCAGCGCCCACCACACGATCTTGCAGGTGATGTGAATCGCCTGGTCCGCGTGGAGCGAGTACCACTTCGCGCACTTGCCGTAGTCGGTGACCCAGTGGATCGCGGTTTCGGCGACGGCCACCGCGGCGACCACGTTCCAGTCGAACCCCATCCACCGGAACACGACCCCGACCCCGACCCCGTGCAGCATCGCGTGCGAGGTGAGCCAGTAGTACCACGGCACGTACGCCGCGACCTGGTGCGTGCTCTGGCGGCACTTGCACGAGGCCATAGTGTCGTTCTGCAACGAGTAGTCCATGAGCGCGTGCGACGCGATCAGGAAGAACAGCAGCGCGAACAACATATACGTTGGCCCCGGCGGGTGCCCAATTGTAGCACGTTACCCAGGTTCTCAGGCCGCGGGCGCGACCGAAACCGGCTTACGGATTATGCGGCTAACCAGTACAGCCGCTACCAGCAGCCCGCCCGACAGGTAGAACGCCCCGTCCCAGCGGTCGGTGGCGTCCTTGATCGCGCTGGCGAGCTGCGGCACGAAGAACGCGATGCCCCACCCCGTGAACACCAGCCCGTAATTCAGGCCCAGGTTCTTCGGGCCGTAGTAATCGGCCGTGACCGCCGGCAGCACCGCGAGGGTGCCGCCGTACTGCCACGCCATCACCCCGATCACCACGAACAGGAACGCGACGTTCTTCTCCCCAATCACCCACGGGGTTGCGAGCAGGCACACCGCGGACACGATCCCGTTGAGCGCGTACGCGTTCAGCCGCCCGACCCGGTCCGAGTACTGCCCGGTTCCGACGCGCCCGAGGGCGTTCACCGCGCCGATGAAGGTGACGAGCACCCACCCGTTCCGTGCGAAGTAGCTCCCCTTTTCGGCCGCGTCGTTGAGGAACGACTTCGCGTTGGCGATCACCAGCAGCCCGGACTGCGCGGAGCCCACGAACAGGAAGACCAGCAGGTAAAACTGCCACGTCGCGAGCATTTGCGTCGCGCCGAAATCGCGCGCGGGCGGTGCTCCGGTGGCCGGTGCCCCCGCCTGCGCCGCCGCTCCGGGCGCCGGCGCCGCGTACCCGATCGGCGGCGGGGTGAGCAACTGCCCGGCGACGACCACCACGACCGCGAACAGCACGCCCAACCCCACGAAGCTCCCGGTGAGGCCGTAGGTCTCGATGAGGTAGTCCGCGAGCGGCGAGATGTACACCGCGGCGGCGCCGTACCCCGCCACCACCAGCCCGACGATCAGCCCGCGTCGGCTGCTGTGGAACCACTTCACCGCGGCGGGCGTGGCCGCGGCGTACCCCAGCCCCATCCCGATGCCGCCGAGCACCCCGAACCCGAGCACCAGCCCCTCGAAGCTCTTCAGCACGCCGGCGACGACACACCCGAGCGCGAGGAACAGCCCGCCGAGCGTGGCGCCGAGCTTCGCGCCGTACCGGTCCTGGAGGCGCCCGCCGGGGATCATGAACAGCGCGAACGTCACCCCGCACACCGCGTAGGCCAGGTTCCCCTCGGAGTTGGAGAGGTACGTCCACCCGGCGTTGGTGCCGGTCATGGGCTGCCCGTACAGCGTCTTGTCTTTCGGCACGAGCGCGGCCTTCCACACGCTCCAGCCGTAGAGGATGCCGAGGCACAGGTTGACGGCCGTACCGGCGGCCGTCACCGCCCACGCCCGCGCCGGAACCGACATGCGAAACGCCCCCGGGAGAAAGAAGTCGAGTCGCCAAGAAGACCGGAGCGGGGTGAAGAAAGCAAGCAAAAGATTACGAACCGAGCGGGCGCGCGGCGATTCCGCACCGCGCCGGCCGCACTCAGCGCAGCGCGAGCCACGCGACCAGTGCCAGCACGCTCACCGCCCCGGCCGCGGCCCCGGCGACCACGAGCAACTTCGCGCGCTTCTTGGCGATCGTCTTTTGCGGCACGAACGCTTCCGGCGTACCGAACTCGCGCACGTCCTCTTTGGGGGGCGGGGCGGCTTCGTCGGGGTGCTTCTGGAAGTGCGCGTGCATCTGCCCGAACGTGAGCAGCAGCACGACGGGCCGCGCCAGCGTGCGCGACTCGAACGCCGTCAGGCGCGAAACCGAGTCGTGGAAGAAGAACTCGGACCGCTCCAGGAACCGCGCCTTCTCGGGGCCGGTCGCGTGCTTCGCGGCGAACTTGAACACCTCGCTCTTGCGCACGTCCTGCGCCGCCCACGTCTCGTTCGGGTACTCCAGAATCTCGGGCCGCGACAGCGTCGGCACCTCGTGGTCCGCCATCCATCGGGCGTAGTGGAGCAGGCTCGCGCGGGCGTAGGCGTACATCCGGTCGAGTTCGCCCCGACCTGCCTTGTAATCCAGGTACTTGCCGAGCGAGTACAGGAAGATCGTGTAGAACCAGCGATTCTCCACGTCCAACAGGTTGCGGCGCGCGATGTCGTCGTTGGGGTGAACGCACCGCCGGACCAGTTGTTCGGCCTTCGCCAGGAACGCGGGATCGCCGCTCAACCGGTGCCCGTCGATGAGGGCCGCGAGCGAGTTGCCCGACCCGCGCCCGGGGCCGTGGTAGCTGTCGTCGCGGCTCTGGCTCGCGAGCCCCGTGTCCGCCCGCGACAGGAACCGGAACACGGTCTTGCGGCCGTCGTCCATGTCGATCACCCACCGCGCGAGCCCCAGCGCCGCTTCCCGCGACTGCGCGCGACCGGTGAGGAAGTAGTGCAGCATCAGGCCGGTGGTGTAGTTGTGCTCGTCGGCCGGGCCGCCGCCCCGCGCGTACAGCCCCTTCGACCGCCGCGCCTGCGGGCTGTTCGGGTCGAGCCCCGGCATGTGCGACATCTGGAGCAGCGCCCGCGGGTACGAGCGGTGCGTGCCGGTGTCGGCGTCGGCGTAGTGGTAGGTGTGCCAGAACAGCCCGCCGCTGTACGCGGACTTGTCCTGCGTGGTGTGGTAGATGTCGATGTCGATGACGTGCTGCGCCAGTTCCTCCATGTGGCGCAGCCAGTCGAGGCGCCCGCTGCGCAGGAACTGGTACGCGAACCCGGCGACCGGGTCGTACTGGTTGTTGTAATGCGACACGACGGGCCGCGCATCGGTGCCGTAAACGGCCTCGTGGTCGCCGTAGATGTCGCCGAAGTGCCGCCAGCCGTACTCGTCGATCTTCTCGCGCTTCGCGTCGAAGTTGTCCGGCCCCTCAACGGCCGAGTCCACGAGCTTCAGGTAATCGGCGTTCGGGTCGGCGGCCTTCGGCGTGAGGTACGGAACCGCGCCGCTCGCGCAGTACCACTCGGGAGAGGCGAACGCCCGCGCCGGCTGCCGGAACCATTCGAGCGCTTCCGGCGTGGCGTCCGGCCCGAACGCGACCGCGAACGTCCACGTCTTCTGCTCCCCGCCTTGAAGCTCCTGAACGCCGCCGAACTGATCCGGCAGCAGTTGGAGGTCGAGCACGCCGTTGGCAGCCTCGATCGCCATCGGGAAGTTCTGCCAAAACTGCGGGACCACAACCCCGACCGCATGTTCACCGCGCGACAGCGTGACGAGCGGCGTGGCGCGAAGTCCGGTGCGCTCCTGACCGCCGGCCTTCAGCCGGTAGCCGCGGAACCGTGTTGGCACTTCACGCGAGCGGTTAAGGTGGTTGGTGCTGCGCCAGTTCTCGCCGCCGCTCGAATCCTGATGCAACTCGAACGGCCACGAGAATCCATTGGTCGGTGACGTCAACCCATCGGTCAGTGATAACTCGTCGGTCAGTGATAACTCGTCGGCCGGCGCACCGACTTCGGGCGAGTAGCGGACCGTTGCGGTTCCGCCCCCGGCCGGTAGGTCAAACGTCAGCGACGCGCCCTTGATGTCGATCGATCCTGCATCGCCCAAATCCCACAGTCCGCCTTGATGGACCGCCCGGCGCGGGTTGCGGATCGTTAGCTCCACCCGCACGACAGACGCCCCGGCGAAGAAGTGGAGTCGCGCGTCGAACTCGGCGTAGGGCGTCTGGGGGGTGTAAGCGGTCGATAGGAACCCTTTCAGGTGGAAGCACGTCCGGAGTGGTCCCGCCTCTTCGATTTCCGTCGTAACGGTAACGGCCTGACACTCCAATCCGGCATCGTTGCCGACGCAGAAGAGCACACCGGACGGAGTTTGCGGAATTTCACCACTCGGATCGAGAGGGGTAAATGGGAACTGATATCCGACCTCGAACCGGGCCGATCCCGTGTTGACCTCGGAGGTCGCGATTGTGACCGGTTCGCGGCTGTGGGCGAAGGACCGCTCGTGTTTCCTGATGTTGACCTCCGGTCCTTCGATCGCGAGCGGTTCGCCCACGGTCACGCGGTACGGCGCCTTTCCGGCTTCGGCGATCCAGTCGAGCAGCACCCACCGCACCGAACCGTCGGGCCAGAAGTCGGTTGCGCGCGACTGGAGCCGGACGGCCGCCCCGGCGGCGTCGCGGAGTTGCAGCCGCGTGGCATCCGGAAGGGCGCCCTTCGGGAACGGGATACCGGTGGTCACCGGCCCGCGGCCCGCCGGCGGACAGACGACGTTCAAATCGACGGCGATCGGTTCCAAGGTGTTGCGCCCTTTCGAGATCCGGGGTGGGCTTTCCAGTGTGCTATGAAAGATGGTACAACACGCGCCCGTAATCCGGGTGGTATCGGTTGGCGGTACTAGGATAGTTGCGAGGCCGGCGGCGCGTCAGGACGGAGCGAATGAAGCAACTGGTGTTCATGGCGGTGACGATGTTCCTGGGGACGGCCGGCACGGTCGTGCTGTCCCCGGTGTACGGCATCGCCGTTTACTACATGTACGCCGTGCTCCGGCCGCAGGCGATCTGGGACTGGGTGGAGTACTCCGGGCTCCGCCTCTCGGAGGAGAACTGGTCGTTCCCGGTCGCGGTGGTCACGCTCGCCGTCACCGTGCTGTGGCGGCTCAAGCTGTGGACCCCGTTCGCCGCGTCCACCCCGCCCTGGTACGGCAACCCGAAGCTGACCCGCAGCCACGTGCTGTTCCTCGCGTTCACCGCGTGGATCAGCCTCACCTACGTCACCGCGCGGCACCCGGACGTGTCCTGGCCGTACTTCATCGAGTACGTCAAGATCTTCGCGATGTTCCTGTGCGCCACGCTGGTGCTCCGCACGGTCCGCGAGCTGTGGACGCTCTACTTCGTCGTGCTGGCGTGCGCGGTGTACATCGCCTACGAGATCAACTTCTTCTACTTCTCCGCGGGGTGGCTGATGCTGGCCACCCGCGGGTACGGCGGGCTGGACAACAACGGGGCCGCGCTCATCTTCGCGATGGCGGTGCCGCTGTGCTTCTTCGCGTGGGAGGCCAGCGCCCGGTGGTGGCGGTGGGCGTACCTGGCGGTGATCCCGATCCTGCTGCACGCGGTGCTGCTGTCGTTCTCGCGCGGGGCCATGCTGTCGCTGTGCGTGACCGCCGTGCCGATGTTCATGCGGGCGCGGAACAAGCGGTTCGTCGGGGTGATTTACGCCATCGGGGCCTGCCTGGTGGTGGCGATGGCCGGCAAGGAGATCCAGGAGCGGTTCTTCTCGATCAGCAACCACGGGATGGACGAGAGCGCGAACTCCCGCAAGGTGACGTGGGGCATCGCGATCCAGATGGCGAACGAGAACCCGCTGTTCGGGATGGGGATCCGCAACTCGAACCTGTACACGTACCAGTACGGGGCCGACATGGAGGGCCGCACGATCCACAGCCAGTACCTCCAGACCGCCGCGGACAGCGGCTGGGTGGCGCTCGCGCTGTACGTCGGGCTGCTGGCGTCCGCGTTCGTCGGGCTCTGGCAGACGCGGCGGGCGCTGCGGCCGTACACCGACCCCGAGACGCTCAAGATCAAGTCGCTCGCCGCCGGGCTGGAGTGCGCGCTGGTCCTGTTCTGCTTCGGGGCGCTGTTCCTGTCGCTCGAGCACTTCGAGATGCCCTACATCTGCGTCCTGATGGCGGTGCAGTTGCACGCCATCACCCGGGCGGTGGCGGCGAAACTGAACCCCACCCCGTCCGGGCTGCCGCCGCTCACGCTGCCGTACCCGTACCCGGCCGTCCCGCGACCCGTGGCGGTGCCGTCGTGAGGCCCGTCCGGGTGGCGTTCGTCGTCCACGTGATGCAGGTGGCCGGCGCGGAGGTGCTCGTCCGCGAGACGATCCGCCGGCTCGGGGACCGCATCCGGCCGACCGTCTTCTGCCTCGACGCGGTCGGCCGCATCGGCGAAGAGCTGGTGGCCGAGGGCGTCGACCTCGTGTGCTTCCACCGCAAGCCGGGGCGCGACTGGCGCGTGAGCCGGCGCATCGCCGCGGCGATCCGGGAGCGGGGCGTCGAGGTCGTTCACGCCCACCAGTACACGCCGTTCTTCTACTCCGCACTGGCGAAGCCGCTGTGCGGGTTCCGGCCGAAGCTGATCCTCACCGAGCACGGCCGCCACTACCCGGACCGCGTGTCGCCGCTGCGCCGCGCCGTGAACCGGCTCGCGCTCGACCACCTCGCCGACGCCGTGACGGCGTGCTGCGCGTTCAGCGCGCGGGGGCTGTGCCGCACCGACGGGTTCGCCGGCGCGCGGATCGCGGTCATCGAGAACGGCATCGAGGTGGACCGGTACGGCCCGCCCGCGGACAAGGACGTGGCGAAGGAGGAGGTCGGGCTGGAGCCCGAGCGCCGGTACCTGATCCACGTCGCCCGGCACCACCCGGTGAAGGACCAGAAGACGCTGATCCGCGGGTTCGCGGCGGCCGTCCCGGACCTGCCGGGTGTCGATCTGCTGATGGTCGGGGACGGGCCGCTCCGGAACGAGCTGGAAGCCCTGGCGGTGGAGCTGCGCGTCCCGGACCGCGTGCGGTTCCTGGGCATCCGCACCGACATCCCCGACCTGATGCGGGCCGCCGACGCGTTCGCGCTGACCTCCCTGAGCGAGGCGGCGTCGCTGACCCTGCTTGAAGCGATGGCGAGCGCGCTGCCGGCCGTCGTGACCGCCGTCGGGGGGAACCCGGAGATCGTGCGGCACGAGCAAGAGGGGCTGCTGTTCCCGCGCGGCGACGCCGCCTGCTGCGCGGACGCGATCCGCCGCCTGTTCCGCGCGCCCGACTTCGCGGCCCGGCTGGGCGCCAACGGCCGCGCCCGGGCGGTTGAGCGCTACCAACTGGCCCGGACCGTTGACGAGTACTACAAGCTGTACGCCCGGCTCGCAACAAGTTGAAAGGCAAAAGTGTCAAGGCAAAAGTGCGGGCGCTTTCGGCTTTCCCTTTTGCCTTGACACTTTTGCCTTTTAACTTGTTCCGCGCCGGGCGTAGCACAGGGCGGGAGCCCTGTGCCACCTTCACCGTTCGCGCTCAGCCTCCAGAACACAACTGCACCATGAGTTCGCCGGTCATCCACGTTCCGCCTTCGGCCGCTCCTTCTCCGCTCAAGCGCGCCGCGAAAGGGGCGGCCCGGCTCGCGGCCCTCGTGGGCGTGTCGCCGGTGCTGGCGTCGTTCTGGCTCAGTGCCGCGGCCCGCGGGCGCGGGCCGGCGCTCGAATCCCGCTCGCAACTCCTCTCGCTCTGGCCAGGGCTGACCGGGCAGTACCTCCGACGGGCGTTCCTCGAACGGGTGCTCGCCCGCTGCCACCCGTCCGTGTGCGTCGAGTTCGGCACCTTCTTCTCGCAGCCGGGCGCGATGCTCGATGAGAACGTGTACGTCGGCCCGCGGTGTACCCTGGGGCTGGTTCACCTGGAACGTGACGTGCTGCTCGCGGCCAACGTGCAGATCCCCTCGGGGGGAATGACGCACTACTTCAACGACCCCACCAAGCCGATCCGCGAGCAGGGCGGCGAGCGCAAACTCGTGACCGTCGGGGCGGGGGCGTGGGTGGGGAGCGGGGCGATCGTCCTCGCCGATGTGGGGAAGGGAACGGTGGTGGCGGCCGGCTCGGTCGTGACGAAACCGCTGTCCGACAACGTGATCGCGGCGGGCGTGCCGGCCAAGGTGATCCGCAACCGGTTCGAGGCCCCGGCGGAGGGCGAGGCGTGACCGCGAAGCCCCGCGTACTGGCGGCCACCAGCGAGCCGCCGTGGCCGCTCAACTCCGGCGGCCACATCCGCAGCTTTCACCTGATGAAGGCGCTCGCCGCCGCCACCGACTTCCGGCTGGTGTGCCCGGTCGGTCCGGACCAGGCCGCCAGCGTCGAGGCGCTTCAGAAGGCCGGGATCGCCGTGCGCCCGGCGGCCGTGCCGGCGCGCTCGAAGTGGTCCGAAGCGAAGCGCCTGCTCGGCGCCGCTCTGAAAGCCGAACCATACGTGATGTACCGGCGGCACGCGTGGGCCGAAGCCGCCCGCGTGTGGGAGCACGAACTCAAGACGGCACCGCCGGACGTGCTGTACCTCGACCACCTCGACGGGCTCCTGTACCGCGCCGCGGCGCCGGCCGTGCCCGCCGTCATCGACCTGCACAACGTCTACTCGCTGCTCGTGCGCCGCACCGCCGAGGAACAAACCAGCCCTCTGAAGGGCGCGTTCCTTCAGGGCGAGGCGAAGCGGCTCGACCGCGCCGAGCGCCGTGCGGCCCGGGAGTGCGACGCGCTCTTCGCGGTGTCCGACACCGAGGCCGGGCACTTCCGCGCGCTCGGGGCGAAAGCCGTTCACACCGTTCCGAACGGCGTCGATTGCGCCGCGCTGGCGGACCTCCCGACCGGCCGCGGCGGTCCCCCGGTGGTGATGTTCCTGGGGACGATGTCCTGGGGGCCGAACGCGGCGGCGGCGCGGTTCCTTGCGCGCGACGTGCTGCCCGCGCTGCGCGCCCGCGTCCCGGACGCGGTTCTCGCCGTCGTGGGCCGCGACCCGCCCGCGGATCTGCTCGCGCTCAACGGCTCGCCGGGGATCGAAGTGACCGGCGGCGTGCCGGACGTGAAGCCGTACCTGTTACGCGCGTCGGCGCTGGCGGTGCCGCTCGACGCCGGCGGCGGCACGCGGCTGAAGATCCTCGAAGCGTTCGCCGCCGGGCTGCCGGTCGTCAGCACGGCCGTCGGCGCGGAAGGGATCGCCGCCGAACCCGGGACGCACTTCGTGCTCGCCGAACGACCCGCGTTCGCCGACGCGACCGCGAAACTACTTGCCGACGCGGTGGAAGGTGCCAGGATGGCTGAACGGGCGCGGGAGCTGGCCCGTGCGACCTACGACTGGCCGCAGATCGGCCGCAAGGCGGCGGAAGTGGTCGCAGGGCTGGCGCGGTCGCTGTAACAGCGATCGACCCGCCCGGACCGTGCGGCAAAGTGCGAAACGGTGGCGGAATGGGTGGCTGGTCGTGGCTTCGTTTCGGCCATGCGGGCTTCGTGCGTGAAAACCGTTTTGACAGGATCGACAGGATAAACAGGATGAAGACAGACCAACTTTAGATCCTGTTTATCCTGTCGCTCCTGTCAAAACTGCCTTCGCCCATCCATCGCTTCGATGCCACATTGCCCTCGCCTCGGGCAGGCAACCCGCTCGGGGTAACACAGCAGCCCGGAAGCTGGGTAGCTCAACACGCGATGGCTGGGCCAAGACGATTTTGACAGGATCGACAGGATTTTAAATCGGTCTGTCTTCAATCCTGTTCATCCTGTCGATCCTGTCAAAAACTGTCTTCGTCAACACAAGGCCCGTTTGTGTCGGAACGAAGCCGCGCCCGGCCCGTCCGTTCCGCCACCGTTTCTTACACCACCGGGCGGCGGGTGTGCCACGCGGTCGCGGCCTCGTACATCCGCGCGACCCGCAGCAGCTTCTCCTCCTCGAACGGGGCGCCGAGCAGTTGCAGCCCGATCGGGAGCCCGGCCGTCGTGAACCCGCACGGCATGCTCAGCCCCGGGATGCCCGCCAGGTTGCACGACACCGTGTACACGTCCGACAGGTACAGCGCCAGCGGGTCGTCCGACTTCTCGCCCGCCTTGAACGCCGCGGTCGGGGTGGTCGGCCCCATCACCACGTCACAGGTCTTGAACGCCTCGTCGAAGTCCTTCTTCACGAGCCGGCGCACCTTCAGCGCCTTCAGGTAGTAGGCGTCCTTGTACCCGCTCGACAGGACGTAGGTGCCGAGGATGATGCGGCGCTGCACCTCCGGCCCGAACCCCTCGCCGCGCGACTTGGAGTAGGTGGCGATCAGGTCGCCCTTGGTCGCGGTGCGGTGCCCGTAGTGCATCCCGTCGAACCGCGCGAGGTTGCTCGACGCCTCCGCCGGCGCGACGATGTAGTACGCCGCCAGCGCGTACGGGCTGTGCGGCAGCGACACGTCCACGAGGGTCGCGCCGAGCTTCTCGTACTCCTTCAGCGCGCCGCGGACGGCCGCCTCCACCTCCGCGTCGAGCCCCTGGCCGAAGAACTCCTTCGGCACCCCGATCCGGAGCCCCTTCACGGGGTCGTTGACGGTCCGGGTGTAGTGCGGCACCGGCTCCGCGACGCTCGTGCTGTCGCGCGCGTCGTGGCCGGCGATCGCCTCCATCATCAGCGCGCAGTCGGTCACGTCGTGCGTGAACGGCCCGACTTGGTCGAGCGAGCTGGCGAATGCGATCAGCCCGTACCGCGACACCCGCCCGTAGGTGGGCTTCAGCCCGACGATGCCGCACAGCGCCGCCGGCTGGCGGATCGAGCCGCCGGTGTCGGTCCCGAGCGAGAGCGGGGCCTGGCACCCGGCGACCACGGCGGCGCTGCCGCCCGACGAGCCGCCGGGGATGCGCTCCACGTCCCACGGGTTGCGGGTGGCCTGGAACGCGCTGTTCTCGGTGGACGAGCCCATCGCGAACTCGTCCATGTTCGTCTTGCCGAAGACGATCGCGTCCGCCCCCTTGAGCCGCTCGACCGCGTCGGCGTCGTAGGGCGGTACGAAGTTCGCCAGCATCTTGCTGGAGCAGGTGGTGCGGACGCCCTTGGTGCAGAGCACGTCCTTCACGGCCACGGGCACGCCGGCGAGGCGGCCCAGCGGCTCGCCCTTGGCCCGCTTCGCGTCAACGGCCTTCGCCGCGGCGCGCACGGCGTCGGCGTCCGGCGGCAGGGTGAAGGACTTGAGCTTCGGCTCGCGCGCCGCGGCGGACGCGAGGAACGCGTCGGCGATCTCGAGCGCGCTGGCCTTCCCCGCGCTCTGGAGGGCGAGCAGCTCGGTCGCGGTCTTCTCGATGAGGGACATGGCTGTTCCGGGAGGTCGAAACCGAGGGCATAACGTTTGATGTCGTAACGTCGAACGCGACAAAGTCGAAGACCGTAACGCCGAGTGCCTTCGACTTTACGACTTTCGACTTTGTGACTTCCGACCCGAATCAGTGGCTGACGGGCTCGTCGGTGTCGAACACCGCGGGCACGCCGAAGTAGCCGGAGTCCTTGTCCAGTATCTTGCTGGGGGCGTTCTGGAGCGCCGCCGCCGCGGGCAGCGACGGCACCGGCGTGTCCGGCCGGAACACGTTCTGCACCGGCAGGGGGTGCGCGAGCGGCTCGACGCCGTCGGTGTTCAGTTGGTTGAGCTGGTCGATGTAGTCGAGGATGGCGGAGAGCTGCTGCTGCATCCGCGCGAGGTCCGCGTCGGACATCTCGAGCCGCGCCAGCTTCGCGACCTTCGCAACTTGTTCAAGAGAAAGGGACATCGGTTGGCGTCCGGGGTGAGCGTGCCGTGTCATCTTAGTTAGGGGAGCGGGGGACGTAAGCCCCCCGGGAACCGACAGCGCATTTCGGCGCCGAGTTCGCGGAACTTCGCGGACCGCTCGGATGAGGGAAGGGGGGAGAGAAGATACCTCGCACCGGCGCGGCCCGCGATTTGCGTTGCCACATCTCACCTGATCCGCCGTCGCGGCGGGGATTCCACACGGGCACTCGTTATAGCCACCACACCCGACAACAAGCTCCGGGAACTGCTCGAAGAGTTCGGCCTCGCAATGCTGGTCACCCGTGCCGCCGACGGCCAGTTGCACGGCCGCCCGATGGCCCTCGCCGCGGTCGAACCGGACGGGACGCTCTGGTTCGCCACCGACCGGCACTCCGGAAAAATGGACGAACTCGCGCGGGACGGGCACGTCGTCGTGACGATGCAGTCGCGCACCAAGTTCGTCTCGCTGAGCGGAACCGCGGCCCCGGTCGAGGACCGCGCGAAGGTCGCGCAGCTCTGGAAGGTGGAGTGGAAGGTGTGGTTCCCGGGCGGCAAGGACGACCCTAACATCGTGCTGCTCCGCGTGGACGGCAAGACCGGAGAGTACTGGGACAACAGCGGCACCAGCGGGGTGAAGTACCTGATCGAAGCCGGCCGGGCGCTCATCACCGGCTCGCGCCCCGAGGTGGGCAGCGATCCGAAGGTCCACGGCAAGGTCTCGCTGTAGCCGGGAACGCCGGGCGCGTTCCCGGTGCGGCCGAACGGGGAACCGGTACGTCGGGTGTTCCCGCACCCAGGTTCTCCGACACGGCACGGCCGGACGTTCCCGCCACCCAAATCACAGCGAGCGGCGCGGGCCGGGCGGCACGACACCCGAGAAGCCAACCGCTCGCGCAGGTCCGTAGCTACCACAGGGACCAGCATCCGTCCGGCGTCCAAGGTGACGGGTGGCGCAAGTCGGTGCATGCCCCGGTGCCGACCGCGAACAAGAAGTGACCCGCTCGCACCGAGCGATTTCAAAACGCACCCTTACTCGGCTACAATCTCGCCGCCGGCCGGAGTAATCATCGCCCAGTAAGCGGTTGGCGAAACGCTCGGGGAGATCGTTCGGACGCTCCCGTCTGCCATCGTGGCGAGCATCCCGCTTTGGTGCGGCGTTTGAGCCAGGGCGGGATCACAATGCCCCGAGCGTGGCGCGGCCTGGAATGTCGACAGGGGCTCACTTCCGACTGTTTCCGGCGGCGACCCGCGGGTGATCGGATAAACATCCCCGAGGTTATGCCCCCCTCCAATGGGGCCGCCGTCAGCGATGGACGCACGGTGCGTGAACGCGTGGGCGTCCGTCTCCGTGTACATGATCAACGTGGACCCACAGACGCCGTACCGTTCGCCGATCATCACGGTTGAGGAGGTCCCATCAGGGATCGAAGACTTGAGCGACGGCATCCCGTCGAACACCCAGGCGTTAACCGGGTAACTCGTAACCGTAACCGTGCGATAGCCATCGTCTGCCAAGGTCGGGTCCGCCGGGCTCTGGTAGATTTTGCACGCGTAAGCGAACGGTAGCGCCGACCGGTTGGCGTACAAGTTGTTCTGCTCGACATAGGGGAGCAGAAAGTCGAAGATCGAATCAGACAACGGGTTAATGCTCCCGGTCGCCGGGCGCAAGGAGGGCAGCCGGGAGTCGTGATCGGATGCGGCGTTGTGCAGGCTCAGAGCGATTTGCCGCAGGTTATTAACGCTCTTGTGGCGGGTTGCGGCGGCCCGGACTTTTTGGACGGCGGGAAGGAGGAGCCCAATCAGTACGGCGAGGATGGCGATCACCACCAGAGCCTCGATCAGCGTAAATCCGAATCGTTTCATGGCCTTCTCCTCGTCCGGCTGAATCGGCCGCAGGCCGCTACCCGTTGTCGGCAACCGGCAACGACGCCGCGTTCACGTTATGGAACCATGATTTGTACAGTTGCTGTCTGAGTTACGGGCTGCTGGCCCGCTCTTGTAAATCGAACTGACACCACCACGTTGTAAGTTCCAGCTGGGAGGACGGGTAGGTTTCCTGCGGGTGCGTTAGGGTAGGCAGTTGTCCAGCCGTTCTGTTGCGCATTGACTTGCCCAATCACGTTCGGCTGTGCTGCTCCCATCGGGAACGGAATGATGGACACCGATCCCGACCCACCAGCCGTCCAGGCCGGCACGCCGACGTTGACGGTACCGCTGAACGTCCATTCGCCCGTCTTCTTGTCTTGCGAAGCCGTAATAGTCACCGAAGGCGGCGTTGCAGCTAACGCTACGCCGCTAAGACCCAAGCAGCCGATCGCGAAAAGCCCTGCACAGAACAGGAGTCTGGCAACGCCGCCGCTCGTGAACCGACTCATGGTGAGGCACTCTTTGAAAGGAATCTTGATCGCCTTCCGGCCCGAACGTCGCATGTCGAACGTGAGTGCTGTAGGTCATTTGTCCACTGTCTCATGCAAAATCAGCCACCATCCATGATGAAATGTATCAAATCAATTGATTGTTTGATTTTGACAATGATCGCAGTTGGCTTGCACTCGTTTTGACAGTCTGAAGTATCGCTCGATGGCGAAAGGCTTGAAGCAAGGTACCGCAACGATGGTTGGAAAACAAGGAGAGTTGAAAAGTTTTTTTCGTGCGCGCGATTGTTGCTTCGCTGCTGCCAAATTGTGCAGTAGTGAAATCGAACGCTTTTATCCGTTGCCAGTTGCTACCGTGTGAAACGTACGCATCAGGTTCGTTTTCCCACAGCTTTTGTTGTTGTCGGGGCCAGTTGCCCTACTTCAATTTCGCGTGCGGGCCGCTGCTCGTGACTGCCACAACTCCACGTAACTCGCGCCATTGGCTGCACCAGCGAGTTCGGCGCGGGCGGGTAAGCCGTTGCCTGTCTGTCTTTATGGTTGTCGTGATGGGTGTCTCAGCCGAACAGAGAGCCTGTTGTTCGGCGAAGAGGTGACCTGATACCTGATCCGGCTGGTTGTGTCTGTTGCCTTTGTTGCACAACCGTTGCTGAAAAGATTCGATATTGTAACAATTAGATTTTTCTGTATGCGCTGCAAGAATCAGACATAACTAGCCGATCCGTGAGCGAGAGGCTTCGCATCCAGCCTGGGTAGTGCCCCCAGCACCTCATGGGCCGGATAACGCAACCTGAGCGAATCTGACACGGCTGCGCACGCGCTCGCTCCGCGAGCGGGCCGCGGCCGAACGTCTCAAGGCCGAACGGTTGCTGGCCGAGGAGCGCGCACGCCGCGACGCCGAGCTGCGAAAGAAGGAGGCCGAAGCCGAAGCGGAGCGGCTCCGGAACGAAACGGCCAAGCGCGAGCGCGAGGCGGAGATCGCGGCTCTCCCGGGCAAGCTCGCGGCGGCCAAACAAGCGCTCGAAACCGCTCAGGACAAGCTCAGCAAGGTCAAGGCGTCCAAGAGCCGGTACGTGTACCGCGAGCCGACCCCGCCGGACGACTACTTCGACGCCGGCGGCAAGTACATCTTTTACACCGCCGCACAAAAGGCCGCGCGAACGACGGCGCTGCAAAAGGATATCGACCGCCTTTTGGCTGAGATACCCGATCTCGAAATGCGGATCAAAGCGACGAAGCCCTGAACGTGTGCCGCGGGCGCGGCTGCGGTGGCGAACGCAAGCTCGCCACCGCGACCGCACGGAAGTCGGCGCCACGAAGACGCGGCACTGGCATCGAGCCGCGCCTCAGCCGGGGCCGGATGCGGCGTCGGCGTTCAGCTTTTACGCTTGCGCCCCCGTCACGCGCGCTCAACACCGACACGACGGACGGCGCCCGGTGCCGGTGCCCTTTTCGACACCGGACTTTTGACCGGAAGTCCTTAATCACTCTTCTTTTCGAGCTGGATGGCTCGGGAGCCGATTCGGGCCAGGAACCGCGCCTTCTGCGCCGCCGTCAACTCCTTCGTGTACCGGGCGCGGACCGCATCGACCCACCGCACCTCGCGCTTGCCGTAGTCCGTCACCACCCGCACCAGGACCGGGCCGTCGTGGCACACTGCCCCGCGGAGCTTCGCTTCCAGCTCGGCGTGCGAGGCGATTTCGACGTATGCCACCCCGAACGCCTGGGCGAGCGCCCGGTAATCGAGGCGGGTGAGGATCGTGGCCGTGGTCCGCAGGTACGCCGGCTTCTGGAGCATCTGCATGTAGTGGTACGACTGGTCGTCGAGGATCACGAACTTCACCGGCAGGTGCTCGCGCGCGGCGGTCGTGATCTCGAGCGCGCTCATCAGCAGGCACCCGTCGCCGGTGAGCGTCGCGACCGCCTTCCCGTGGTGGACCCGCTGGGCGCCGAGCGCGGCCGGGACGCTCCAGCCCATCGCCTGGTTGTCCACCGGGTTGAAGTACGTCCGCGGGTGGCACACGCGGAAGTGCTCGGCCGCCAGGTGCTCGGTCACGCTCACGTCGGTGAAGAGGAGCGCGTCTTCGGGCAGCACCTTGCGGAGCGCCGCGACCGTCGCCAGCGGGTCCACCCCGCACTTCGCCGCCGGGATGTTGCACAGCGACCGGGCGGCGTCGGCCTTGAGGTCGCGGATGCGGTTGAGCAGCCACCGGTCCTCCGGGCGGCGAAGCTGGTCGCCGCAGGCGAGCAACCGGCCGAGGAACAGGCCCGCGTCCGCGTGGACGCACACGTCGGTTTTGAGCACGCGGCCCAGGTTGCAGTGGTTCGCATCGACGTGAACGACGTGCTTCGGCTGCGGGTTGCCGTAGTAGCCCGTCGACACCTCGCTGAACTTCACGCCGATCGCAAGGACCGTATCGACGCCGGACTTGAGCGGGTGCTTCTTGTCGCCCGCGAACACCTTTTCCGCGACCTCCGAGGCGTGCGGGCCGAAGCCCCAGCCGACCGCGAGCGGGTGCCCGTCGCCGACCGCCCCGCGGCCCGAAACGCTGGTGGCGATCGGCGCCTGGAGCAGCTCCGCGACCGCGGCGAGTTCGGCGCCGTAGGCCATGCACCCGACGCCGGCGTAGATGCCGACCCGGTGCTTCTTGTCCGCGAGGAGCGGCAGCGCGCGGGCGAACGCCGCTTCGTCGAACGGCGGGGCCGGCGCCGCGGGCGGCGGGGTGCGGTAGTCGTGGGCTTCGATGAACAGGTTGTACGGCACCACGACGGCGACCGGCCCGGGCTCGCCCTCCGCGGCGGTCACGAACGCCTGGCGCACCGCGGCGGCGATCTGCGCGACCGTTTGCACTTGGTACACGCACTTGCACACCGGCTTCAGCAGTTCGACCTGGTTCAGCGAGTGGACCTGAAACGGCTTGGCCTTTTCGCCGTTCGCCACGTCGCCCACGATCGCCACGAGCGGCGACGAGTCGAGCAGGGCCTCGCCCAGCCCGGTGAGCGAGTTCGTGACGCCGGGGCCGGGCACCACGCACAGCACCCCGGGGCGGCCGGTGCTGCGGGCGTAGCCGTCGGCCATGCACGCGGCGGAGAACTCGTGCGTCACGAGGAGGTAGGGGATGCCCTTCTCCTTGAAGGTGTCCCACAGCTCGTTCTCTTGCGCGCCGGGGATGCCGTACACGCACCCCACGCCCTCCGCGCGGAGCGCTTCGCAGAGTGCCTCGGCGCCGGTCATGCGGCCGAACACCCAGCCGGGGTGGCGGGCGGCGCGGGCGTCCGCGACCGGTCCCGCGTGGGCGGCGTTCGCGGCGAGGGCGCCGCCGACGGCCGCAGCCCCTTGAAGCAACCCGCGGCGGGAGAACGCGAAGTCCATTTCGCACCTCGAATGACGGAACGGCCCAGGTGTATCGGCAAATCGGGAATGGCGGGTTCGCGCGGAATGCGCAAGTTTGGCGTTTTTGGCTGCGCTGCCCGCGTGCCGCGTTTGGGTCTGGGTTGTCGGAGCAAAACCCCTCCCCAACCCCTGCACCGGCCGCACCCCGTCCGCCCCGAACCCGCTGGTGAAGCCGGTGACACGGTCCGCGTGGAAGCCGCGGCTCACGTGAACCGCTCGATGAGGAGCTTCACCCTGTCGCTCGGGACCCTGTAGCTGGCGCTGGGCTCTGGTCCGCTCAGGAAGAAGAAGGTGACGACGCTGCTCCCGCCTTTGTGCTCGATCGCCACCCGGAACACCAGGGCGAGGTTGATGAACACCTGCGAATCGGGGTCGGTCGTGACCTCGAAGAATTCGGTTTGCAAGGCGGTCCTTTGGCGGGCGAGGGGAAGCCTGTATTGGACCAGCGCACGGCGTGCGTGTCAACCAGGGCGGTTGAGCCGCTCTGGCGTTGGGTACGGTGCCACCGGTAGCGGGCCGTCGAACCAGCTCATGTCTGACGATTGAGCGGTCGCCATATTTGGCGCAATTGCGCTTTCGAAGTACGATCCGTTACACCTGGCAACCTGCAATTCGGGGCGCGGTGCCTCTCTGCTATCCAAATCCAGTACCAACCGGGCTGGCTCGGGCGAAGCGTCACAGCGGCCCTTGTTCAATGCAGTTGGGAACTGCTAGCATTTCACCAGCCGCGGGTGCGCGCCAGCGCGCGTCCGCCCAACCGAACACCCCGCGCCCCACCCCTGACCGCTCGCCAAGCTGTTCCCGCTGGGCAACCTGGACCAACCGCCAAGACCACGCCGGCACGGTCGCTATCGCAAATTGCGATAAATTCACTTAATGCCTCATCGCATTTTGCGATAGTGTCGTTGTGCCGGGGCCGGCCCTTTCGAGGCGCAAGCTGTGCGGGTGATGTCCTTCCAAGCGCTGCAAGACTTCTGGGCGGAACCGCAGTCCCCGGCCGGGTGCGAGCCGCACCTGCGGGCGTGGTACGCGGCGGTGGAGGCCGCCACCTGGCGCAACTTCGCCGAGCTGCGCCAGATGTTCCGCTCAACGGACAAGGTGGGCGACTGCTACGTGTTCGACGTTTGGAACAACAACATCCGGCTCGTCGCCTTCGTGCGGTTTGCCGACGCCCCGCGCGGCGGGCTGGTGCTCGTCCGCAAGGTGATGACGCACTCCGAGTACGACAAGAACGACTGGCCCGACGAGTGCGGGTGCCACAAGGCCCGGCCGAAGGGCAAGGGGCCGCGTCCGACGCGAAGCCCGAAGGCGAAGCGGTCGAAGAAGTGACCGCCGCAACCGGAAGGCGAGAACATTCCTCTCCACCGACCGGAGAAAAGAGAATGGCGACTAAAACCACCCGGGCCGCCAAGCGGCCCGCGCGGGCGGCTTCCCGGCGGGCGAACCGGCCCGCGGGATGGGCGCTCGTTCCGAAGACGTTTCTGGCGCTCAACGCGCGGTTCCCGCTCCGCACGATTCGCTCGCCGGAGGAGCTGGCGTTCGCGCGCGAGCTTGTGGCGGAGCTGATGGTGCGTGACGACCTGGACGACGGCTCGGCCGACTACCTGGACACCCTGAGCCAGCTCGTCCAGAGGTACGAGATCGCGGCGCACCCGATGCCGGAAGCGGCCGAAGGGGACGTGCTGCGGGTGCTCATGGAGGGGCGCGGGGTCAGTCAACCGGTGTTGGCGAAGGAGGTCGGAATCGCGCAGTCTACCCTTTCAGCGGTTCTGACGGGCAAGCGGACCCTGACCCGCGAGCACATTGTCGCGCTGGCGGCCTATTTCAACGTCTCGCCCATCGCGTTCATGGGAGGCCCATCACAAAAGGGCTGATACACCGCGTGCCCGAGGGCGCGACAATCCACGCTCCGCCTCCGGAGTTCCGCCGTGGAACGGCTCCTCTGCGACGCCATCACCGCCCGCCGCCGAAGCACATACCCGTGGCTGGT
>NZ_JAXBLV010000076.1:0-1527 GCF_034097035.1 Gemmata algarum | reverse complement strand
CAGATCTCGCCAAGCAGTGGGGTAAAATCGTCGCCAGGCACGCCTACGGCGACAGTGGGCCGGGGCTCGATGTGGACTTCGACCAGATGGAGCAGATCGCCGCCGCGGCCACCGCCGGGCTGGCCGCCGGCACACTCGAACACCTCGCCGAGCGACAAGCCCAGCGACTCCCCGACGAGTCGCCCTGTCCCGCCTGCCAGAAGCCCGGCCGTTTGAGCACACGGCCCCGCCAGGTGGTCGCACGCGGGGCGACCATCACCCTGCAAGAACCCATCGCCCACTGCCCCGCCTGTCGCCGGGACTTTTTCCCCCCAACGACCCCACCTCAAACTTGACGCCCACGGGTACAGCCCCTCCGTACTCGCCAAGGTCGTCCACGCCGGGGGGGGACTCCGGTCGTTCGAGTTGGCCGCCCGAACCCTCCGGCTCCTGGCCGACGTGTCGATCAGCGGTCGGCACGTCGGGCGACTGACCGAGGCGGTCGGTGCCGAGTTGGTCGCCACACGCGACGAGCAGGCCGAGGCCCACCGCCGCCGCAAACTCGACGCCCGGGTTCCCAACACGCCGGACGTGGTGGCCGTCGAGGTCGACGGCGGCCGCTACCAGTGCCGCGCCCGGGGGCACGGGTGCGGGGCGCGATCCCCGCAGTGGCGTGAGGACAAGGTCGCGTGCCTGGTCACACTCACCAGCACGGCGCACGACACCGACCCGCAACCGGAACCGCCCGCGTGCTTCCTCGACCGCACGCACGTCGGGAACATGACGCAATGCTCCGTCGCGAGAGCGCCCGGCATCGCAGGCGGAGCGGCCGATCCTCCGGTCGTGTCGTCCCCGGAGAGGATCGGCTGGCAACCGGAGCGTGTGGTGCGGACGTGCGTGGCGACGACACGCGACCGCGAAGCGTTCGGCCGTCTGGTGGGTGCGGAGGCGAAGGCGAGGAACGTCGAGGCCGCGGGCCGTCGTGCGTTCGTGGGTGACGGTCAGGCGTACAACTGGGCGATCCAGAAGCGTTGGTTCGCGGAGTACGTGGCGGTGGTGGACGTCATCCACGTGTTGGGCTACGTGTGGCAAGCGGCGCGTGCGAGCGGCGGCAGCGACGCCGAGCAGTGGAACCGATACGTGCGCGGGATGCGTGGCGGCTGGCAGGGCCGTGTGTCCGAGGTACTCGCGGAAATGGACCGCGAGCAAGAACGGATCGGTGAGCCACCGGAGGACGCGGAGCACACGGACGTGCGTGTGGTACTCGAGCGGGCGCGTGGGTACTTGAAGAACAATGCGGATCGGATGAAGTACCCGGAGTATCGGAAGGCGGGGCGACCGGTGACCAGTTCGTGGGTGGAGTCGTTGATCAAGGAGGTCAACTACCGGGTGAAGGGAACCGAGAAGTTCTGGAATGAGGACGGTGCCGAGAGCGTGCGAGCGGTGCGAGCGGCCGTCCTGAGTGACGACGAACGACTCGCCAAGCACCTCGCCGCTCGACCCGGTTCGCCCTTCTACCGGCGAACCGCTGCCTGATTACAAACCCGG
>NZ_JAXBLV010000075.1:0-1574 GCF_034097035.1 Gemmata algarum | reverse complement strand
CAAGGCCGCGGTCGTGTCGGCCGGGGCCAAGGCGCTGTCGGACGAGGCAGCGAAACAGCTACTGGCCGAGCTGCAAGCACGGCTCGGGATGGGCGGCACCGCTCCGCCGAGCCCGCCGAGCTAAACCCGATACGCACGTGGCGCACCCCCGCGCCCCGGCTCCGGCCGGGGCGTGGTCGTTTGCGGCAACGTTACAGAAGAAGCGCAAGGGCTGAGCCGCACTCACGGCCCCCGGGACGTTCACGCGCTCGCGGGGCGACCCACCCCCAACCCCTCCCTGAAGGGAGGGGAGGAAGACACCGGCGCACCGATCCCGCCCCGGGTGTGCGGTGGTTCTTACTCCCCTCCCTTCAGGGAGGGGTTAGGGGTGGGTTGTCTTGCTCCCCTTCCCTTCCGCCGGCCCACGGAAGCTCCGCTGACCGGGCCGGCGGAAGGGAAGGGGGTTGGGGGGTAGGTTGTTCCGCTGACCGGGCCGGCGCGCGACGAGGGGCCGGGGGGCGGTTGTCTTGGGTCTTGAGTGTGGCCCGCTCGCTCCGCGCGGCCCTCGATCGTGAGGTGCCGCCGGATGAGCCCATCCGCTGGGCGGGGCGCCCGGGGCCGCGGGTGAGTTCCCGGGACGGGTTGATCATCATCTTTGGCATCGAGTGGATGGTTGTTGCCGCCCTGCCCCCACCTTCTCGCCGGCCCGTGACATCGGCCGGGGATGAGCACCCTTCTTGCGCCGGCTCCGGTTCCCGATCCTGCGCCCGTGTTGGTTCGCCCGGCGGTGTCGGGGGACTGGACGTTCCTCGATCACCTCCAGCGGTTGCACCACCACGCCATCGGGTTCCTGTCGCGGGCGGCGCTGGGCGAGGCCATCGACCGCGGCCGGGTGCTGCTGGCGCTGGAGAACGACACCCCCGCCGGGTACCTGTACGCCGCGCCCCGCTACCACCGGCGGGCGGACGTGGCCGTGATCTATCAGGCGGCGGTGAGCTTCGACGCGCGGCGCCGGCACCTGGGCACGGGTCTGGTGCGGGCGTTCGCGGACCGGCTGCCGGTGACGGTCGGTCAGGTGTCCCTGTGGTGCGCGGCGGACCTGGAGGCGGGCGGGTTCTGGTCGGCGCTGGGGTTCGCGCCGGTGGCGACGCGGGCCGGCGCGCGGAACAAGCGGACGCACGTGTTCTGGTGCTGTAACCTCCGTTACACCGGGTCGGGGCCGGCGGAAGCGTTCTGGGTGCCGGAGGCGACGCGCGGCGGGGTGGTCCGCGCCACCCGCGCGGTGACGCGGCTCGCGCCGGCGGGGTGAAGGTTAGCGGCGGTGGTACTGGAGCGCGGGCCTCTGGCCCGCCGGTACGCGGCGCATGTCGCTCGGGGGGACGGTGCGGGGGCGCGGGGCGAAGACCTAACCCCCGGCCCCCTCGGCGTGCTCGCCGGCCCGGTCAGCGGAGCTTCCGTGGGCCGGCGGGAAGGGAAGGGGGAGCAGAACCGAAGACAACCCACCCCCAACCCCTCCCTGAAGGGAGGGGGGGAAGGCAACCTAACCCCCCGGCCCCCTTCCCTAAAGGGAAGGGGGTGGCGCCGGGAGGAGTGAT
>NZ_JAXBLV010000074.1:0-1587 GCF_034097035.1 Gemmata algarum | reverse complement strand
GGTTCCGCTGGTACCGGGCGTTGTCCAGAACCAGGGTGACCGGGCCGACCAGCTTCTGGGCGGCGATGGCCCGCAGCAGTTGGCACATGGTGTCGGTGTTCACCACGGTGCTGTTGGTAACCGACACCAGGGTCCGAGTGACCGCGTTCCAGGCCCCCAACACGTTGAACCGCTGGCGACCCGAAGCCGCGCGGACGAACACCCGGGCGATGGACCACAGGCAACACAAGAACGTGCCGTACACGAAGTGAGCGGCGTCCACGAACAGCACGTGCCCGGTGCCCGCGGCGGCCGCGTCCAAGGTCGGTTGTAGTTCGGTGCCGAGGAACTGCCGCTGGATCTGAACGTGCTCGGTCAGCGACTTTTTGGGGGCACCGGGACGGCCCGGGACCGTTGCCATGTGAACCCGAGCCCGGCCAGGAACGTGCGGGTCTGGGTGAGCCCGCGGCGCAGCCCGGTGAGCTGGTGGATCCGCTCGATGGCTTCGGCCGTGGTACGCACCGGTTGCGCGGTGAGGGACCGCGTAATGGCCTCGGTGTGGGCCGCCAAGTCCGTCACCGGGCCGACCACGTCCCACCGCCGCAACCCGTCCCGTCCGCCCTCCCGGTAGGCCGCCACGTAACGCGGGACGGTGGCTCGCCCGAGGCCGGCGATCTCCGCGGCCTTGCCCCGGGTCACCCCGCAGTGGAGGAGCCACAGGACCAGCATCTTCCGCCGGACATGAGCCTCCGGGTGGGCGTCCCGCTCGGTGTTGACGACGGCTTGCTCGTCGTCGGTCCGGTCGACTCGGAACCACGCCATCGGCGAATCTCCACGTCCAGCGACCACGAGGTGGGGCACGCGGATGGGATACGCCGCCTCGGGGAAAACGTCTCATCCAAGGGTGGGCGGAGCATAGCCAGTCTCCTGTGCCCGGCAATGGGGGAACTCGACTCCGCGTTCGTGCCGGTGAAAACGGCCGAGTCACGTGTGCAGTGCAACCTTCTCCGCGACATCTTCGGCAACCCGTTCCAGTCGATCAATTTTGCTTTCGAGTGGCGCACCGAAACGGCGGTCGCGGTTGCGTCGCAAATGTACGAGAGCCGCGATTTCAGCGCGATGCCGATTCTCGCCGACGCACTTCAGGACGCCGGGTGCGACAACGACGATATCTTGAACCACTGCCGTGATCCGAAGGGCGCTCATGTCCGCGGTTGCTGGGTTGTCGATCTCCTCTTGGGGAAAAGCTGAGAGCTTCCGGAATGCCCTCAGAACGAGCGCGGGTTGTGGGCGGACGTTTACTCGGTTCTGTACTTTCCGCGAATTAGTGGGCGAGGAGGTGGGGTGAGCGTCTCTTGAGTCGGTAACTATTAATGGTCGGGCGTTCAGGCGACTGAGGCCCAGTAGGCGTCCCACGGTCCCTTCTCGCTTCGGAACAAGGCGCGGAGGTGGCAGACGGCATCCGCCCCGGCCTCACCCCAGCGCATCCCGCTGCCCTTCATCCGCTGGCCGACCACCTGCTTGCACGCCGCCTCCACCGGCCCACTCCCGATCAACCAGCCCTTCGCCCGGTACCCCGGGTAGTCCATCCGGTGGACCTGGTTCCCT
>NZ_JAXBLV010000073.1:0-1605 GCF_034097035.1 Gemmata algarum | reverse complement strand
GTCGGTGCGGGTACATCCGTTGTGTCTCCCGCTCGATGCGGTGGCTCTGGAACACCGTCCAATCGCCGTTGAGGAACTCACTTCGGACGTCCAACATGGCCTGGGCACCGGCCCTCGTCCACCGCATCCCGGACCGCTCCAGCCGGTCCTTCACGTAGTGCCGGCACGCGCCCTCGATCACACCGCTGGCGATCGGGTAGCCCTCGCGCAGGTACTCGTCGTACCGCATCCGGCCGGCGTTCCCCGACAGGTACCCGCAGATCGTCCCGAGGGCCTTCTTCCTCGACCCGCTCAGTCCCCGAGTGGTCCCCAGTCGCCGCAACCCGGCGACCACTCCCTTCACGCACCCGCCCAGGATTCGCTCCACCCGGTCACGGACGAACTGGGTCGCCCCCGGCGTCCCTTCCCGGTGGAACAGGTGGGCGGCCTGCCACAGACGGGGCGTGACATGGAGGATGTCCAGCACCTCCACCGCCCCCGGCACGTGCCGGACCCGGCCGTCCCAGAGGGCCTCCGGCCCGTCCATCACGCACACCACCGGACGCCCCGACGGGTTCCGCCGGCCCAACTCACCGGTCAGCCACCCGAACACGGCGTCGATCGGCTCCCCCAGGGACCCGTCCGACGCACGGCTCAACCGCCCCCACACGTGCTTGCCCACCGGCACCGGCCGATCCGGTCTCGGAGCCCGGTCCGAACGGGGATCCCGGAACAACGCGGCGGTCACCTCAGCCGCCGTCCGCGGGTGCCGATCGACCGAGTACACGGCCCCGACGATCGCCATCCGCTTCTTGTTCGCCTTATCACCTTTGCCCCGGCGGGCCTTCGCCGGCGGGTCGCCCGCCCCCCGCCGCATCGGCACCCCCTTGCCGTCCGCCGACACCACGAACACCGCCCCCTCGTCGGCCGGCCCCGGGACCGGCCGCGCGGCCCGGAACGACTCGACCGAGGCCGCCACCCGGCGGTGGTTCCGCTCCAGGGAATCGACGGGTTGTTCGACCCCGAGGATGTCGCGGATCGTGGCCGCGACCCGGGCGAAGGCGGACTCGCACCCGAGTGCGGCGTCCCACTCCTGGAGCAGGTAGGAGTAGTCGCTGGCGGGCAACTGGAGGCGGTTGTCCAGCGGTACCAACGCGATCCGCTGTCCGTCCCGGGTGCCGTAGCAGGTCCGAGTCAGGGTGAAGTCCCCGAACACCGAGCGATACGTCCGGGCGTGGGTCGTCGGGAGCCGGTCGGCGACCGAGCCGTCGGGGAGCGCGACCTGGGGGCCACGTCCCCGGTCCCTTGGAGCTTGAGGAACAGGCCCAGGGCCGCGCGTCCCAACTCGAGGACCCGGTCCCAGATGGCCCGCTCGACCTCGTGGGCGGGACGCCCCTGATGGGCCGCCTGATGCGCGAACGCGAGCAGCGGGTCGGTGAGGGCGCTCAGGGACGGGGCATTGCCGATCTCGGCGGCGTGTGCGATCATGACTCACGGCCTTCTTGGTTCGGGCGACGGGTGGTGTGGTAACTCACGTTTTCCGCCAAGAAGGCCATTTCGTCACCAGCCCATGCCAAGATCACTTACATAACAACACTTTTCACACCGAGCCCGACCGGTTACGCC
>NZ_JAXBLV010000072.1:0-1609 GCF_034097035.1 Gemmata algarum | reverse complement strand
GTGCAGACTTCAGTGACGCCGTGAGGCGTTGAGCACACATGACGGCCTACCGGTTCGTCATGCGGTTCGGGTGCAGACTTCAGTGACGCCGTGAGGCGTTGAGCACCACTCCTTCTGTTCCTCGTGCTCTGCGTACTGGTCGCGTGCAGACTTCAGTGACGCCGTGAGGCGTTGAGCACCGGTCCCGGCCCGGCTCGCGGCGCGGCGGGTCGCGTGCAGACTTCAGTGACGCCGTGAGGCGTTGAGCACCGCTCTCACGCCGGCTCCGGGACTTGGCGGCGCGGGGTGCAGACTTCAGTGACGCCGTGAGGCGTTGAGCACGCGAGTGGGAGTACAGGCGAGGCTCGGGGCCGACGTGCAGACTTCAGTGACGCCGTGAGGCGTTGAGCACCCGGCGGCCCGCTTCGCCACCGTGCAGGAGCCGAAGTGCAGACTTCAGTGACGCCGTGAGGCGTTGAGCACGCCCGGCTCAGGTCTCGCATGGTGTCCCCCTCTACCGGTGCAGACTTCAGTGACGCCGTGAGGCGTTGAGCACATGACGTTGCCGCCCTGCCACCCGATGTAGGCGCTGTGCAGACTTCAGTGACGCCGTGAGGCGTTGAGCACCTTAGGGGCGCCGACGATGTCCAACGGAACGTTCAGTGCAGACTTCAGTGACGCCGTGAGGCGTTGAGCACCAAGCCCCGATTGACCGCGTGCTCGCCCTGAAGGCGGTGCAGACTTCAGTGACGCCGTGAGGCGTTGAGCACTTCAACGACCACTGCGAAGGCCAGCGGATGACTTGTGCAGACTTCAGTGACGCCGTGAGGCGTTGAGCACCGCGGCAGTGCCATGAGCGCAGACCGGTACCGCGGGGTGCAGACTTCAGTGACGCCGTGAGGCGTTGAGCACCCGGCCTGGGACTTGAGCTTTTGCAGTTGCGCGACTGTGCAGACTTCAGTGACGCCGTGAGGCGTTGAGCACTCGAAGTCGGACGGGCCGTCGGGCTTGGTGCTTCGCGTGCAGACTTCAGTGACGCCGTGAGGCGTTGAGCACTGTGCCAGTGCGTGCGCGCGAAGGGGTAGGCTGTGGTGCAGACTTCAGTGACGCCGTGAGGCGTTGAGCACAGACAGGGGACGTTTTGGGGCGTGGCTGATTGGGAGTGCAGACTTCAGTGACGCCGTGAGGCGTTGAGCACCGGGCGTTGCGGCGGCCGTCGGCAAGCCGGTGTCTCAGTGCAGACTTCAGTGACGCCGTGAGGCGTTGAGCACCCGCCCGACGGATCGGGGAGCACCTCAACCAGGAAGGTGCAGACTTCAGTGACGCCGTGAGGCGTTGAGCACTGCGGCGGTCCCGCCGCATCCTCAGCGACGACGAAGTGCAGACTTCAGTGACGCCGTGAGGCGTTGAGCACTGTGCCGCATCGCCCGCCGGAGTCGCCGGACGCTCTCGTGCAGACTTCAGTGACGCCGTGAGGCGTTGAGCACTGCGGCCCGCGCTCGCGACCACGGTGCCCGTGCCGGTGCAGACTTCAGTGACGCCGTGAGGCGTTGAGCACTTCACCTTCACCACCAGTACGACCACGGTGCAGGTGGTGCAGACTTCAGTGACGCCGTGAGGCGTTGAGCAC
>NZ_JAXBLV010000071.1:0-1633 GCF_034097035.1 Gemmata algarum | reverse complement strand
TCGGCATGAGCGAGAGACCGGTCGAACGCAACGTCGCAATGTTGGAGCGCAGGATCACATCTTCCTTTCCGTCGGCGCGACGCAGCGTGATGCTGGTTGGCGATTCCGAAGCGACCACGCCGTTTAACACCCGATCGTCGGCAGTGACGACGTTGTAGGACACGTATCGCGGATCGACCTCGCGGTTTGGGTCCAGAACGGCGGCGAGCAGATCTTCGCCGGACTTGTTCGGGAGCGCGGCGAGCAAGTTGGCCCCTACATCGAAGCCGACGCCGTCGAGCTTGTGACACGCGGCGCATGACTTCTTGAACACCGCCCTGCCCTTCAACGCGTCGCCCTTCAGTTCGAGCGCGGTCGCGTACTCCTTAATCACCTTGGCGCGATCGGCACGTGCGGCGAGCTTGAACACTGTAACCGCCCGCGCGCGGACCGCGGCGTTGGGGTGCGCTTTCAGTTGCTGAACCTGCTCGAGTGCGAACTCGGACTGGGTAACCGTTTTGGCGTCAACCGCGTCGAGCAGCTTCGCAATCCGGTCCGGGCGGCCAAGGAGTGCATCGAGGACCTCGCGGCGGAGGCCGGGGCCGTAGCTCGCCCAGTTCTTGAGCAGCAACGCGGCCACCTGAGGGTCGGTGTGAACCGCCAGCGCGCGAACCGCCGCCCCCTGCACATCTCCCGGCGTCGCAGGCACCAGTGCAGCGACCAGGGCGTCACCGGCTAAGTCGAACGGTCCATAAGCAAGCAGCGCGGCACTCGCAATTCGATTGCTCGAAGTCGCGTTCTCGTCGCGCAGCACACCAGCAGCGGCTTCAAACCGCTTGCGGACCTTCTTGAGGGCGTCTGCGGCTCCCGCAGGCGGCTTCTGCCACCACGTGGGTAGCGGCGCGGCGGAGGCCCGCATCCCCTGCCCCAGCCCGTCGAGGACCGCAACCTCGCACCCGCGCGCGAGCGGTCGTTCGGCGACCAATTCGAGCACCAACCCGACCTCCTGCGCATCACCCCGGGCGCCGATCATTGCGGCGACTCGGGTCGTCAGCGCGAGGTCGGGCTGGCGGTCGGGCCGCGTCAGCACCTGCAGAAGGTGGAAGCCGTACTCACGAGCCGAACTCAGCACGGCCGTTACCGTCCACGGATCACGACCATCTTTGCTGAGAATCTCCTCGAGCACTCGCACCGCGTCCGTTGTGGGCAACGCGCCTGCCGTCAGAGCGAGTTGGAACCGAACCCGCGGAGACGGATCGGTACGCAAGGGCGTCACGCGAAGGCAAAGGGTCGGCGAAGTCCGGAGGAATTGCTCCGCGAGACGGAGCGCCTGCTCACGAACGCCGGGCTCCGGATCGGCGAGCGCGCCGTACAGGTCGGTCGCCTCCAGCGCCCCCAGTCCGTCGAGAACCCAGAGCAGGTTCGCGCGACCGGGAGTACCGACCGCCTTCGGCAGCAGTTCGCGGACCCGCGCGACGGCCTGCTTGTCCTGCCGTTCCACCAGAAGCCGTTGCGCGGTGAGCCGGCGCCACGGGTTCGTGCCGGTCAGTTCCTCGGCGAGTTGTTTGGGCGCCGTCGCACCGATATCAGGCAACTTCGCAGCCGTAAAGTCCTTCGGTGCGATGCGCCAGATGCGGCCCCGGCCGCGACTTTC
>NZ_JAXBLV010000070.1:0-1708 GCF_034097035.1 Gemmata algarum | reverse complement strand
GGTTCAAAAAGGCCCGATCATGGGTAACAGGCGCGCGCGGGTGCGTGGCCGCGTGGACGGCGGCTGGCGTCAAGAGCGTCGCGTGTGTGGTCAGTTGCGTTTGAAGGGTTGGTAGCCCAACAGTTCCACCCAGTGCGGATGGGAACAGCCCGTCAGCAACTGCGCCGGACTCTTACCCACGCGTTCCGGATGTTCACTGCGACCGAACCGTCGATGGTTCAGAAAGAACCGCAGCAGATCCAGGTACGCACCACCCAGATGTCTCCGCAGAAAGAAGTACCCGCGCAACCGACTGTTCAGGTTCTCGATCACCGAACTGGCCCGGACCGTCTGGGACGCTACATCCGCCACTGCGTTCTGTAAGCTCCAGTACCGGGCACCCAAACGACGCCGCAACTCCGCGTCCCGCGGCCACGTAGCGGGACAACGCCCGTCCAACGCGGACACCTCCAGGAGTTCACGCACCGACGCCGGCGACACCTCATACTCCTTCGCCACGGCGGCCAACTGCTCATCGAGGGCGGCAACGAAGGCGAGCAGGTCGTCGCGCTGGTTGCGGAGAGCACGAACCACCGGACCGATCCGGTGCGGGCACCGGGGTTCCCGCGACTCCAACTCGGCAACCACGAAGTCGAACAGTTGGCCGCGGGTCGGGTGGTCGGGACCGGCAACGGCGAAGGTGTCGTCCCGCAGCCAGCCGATGAGCACGGATACGTCGTCGGCCAGGGTGATCGCCCGGTCTTGCTCCTGACGCACCAACGCGAGCCGTTTGGATTGGGTATTGCCGCGACCGTGCCGCTTGGCCCGTGTCATGCGCCGTTGCTGCTGGTCACCGGCTCCGATGACGCCGTAGGCCCGATTATCCAGGAACCGGACCAACTGGCCCAGATCACGCAGGGCGTGGAACACGTCGCCGCGACAGGGTGTGTCGGGCCAAGCGAGGGCCTGGCCGGCGCGCAGACCACGACCCCCATCGGCGATGGTCGCGTCGGGTCGGAGGCCGTGATCCTGCAACTCCAACAACCGGACGCCCCAGGTGTCAGCGTCGCGGTGCTCTTCGAGGCTCCGTACGTAGCAGAAGGTGGACGCCACATCGACCCCGACGAGGACCGGTTGCCCGTGCTGAAAGATCTGGTCGTGCGCGCCGATACGGACCGGGGACAGATCGTAGCGTGTGTTGTGATGCCGTGCCGACTCAACGGCCGAGTGGACGATGTTGTGGACGGTGCCGAGGGAGATCTCGTGGTCGAAGAAGTCGCAAAAGAGTTCGACGACCCCGCGCAGCGGACAGTGCCCGATGAGCACCAAGCCAAGCGTGAACTGCTCGATCCAACGTTTGGTAATGGGGAGGTGGAACAGGACCGACGCGTCGGTGGGTGGCGGGTCAAAGGCGTTATTCAGCGCCTCTCGTGCGAGGTCTTGTTGTCGGTAAACGAACTTGCGGCTGACGTGGGTGTGTCTCGCGAGGGTGGAAATGGGTTGTGTGCCGGCCAGCGCGTGGAGCGCCAGGCGTTGGCGTTGCTCGGGTCGCAGCGCGTGGGCGGGTGGCGGGTTGGTAACGGGGGAGTGGACCGCCGGCGGCTGTGGAGTAGAAACACACATGCCTGGTTCCTTTGAGTTCTGGAGGCGTCGCAACCACCAGTCTCGGGGAAACAGGCATTTTCGTGAATCACTCAACCGACACTGTTACCCGCTCCTGAACCAGGCC
>NZ_JAXBLV010000007.1:0-16506 GCF_034097035.1 Gemmata algarum | reverse complement strand
CGGCACCCTCACTGGATACCTGTATCAGACGCCGGCCGGTTCCGGGGTGCGGGTGTCCTTGGAGGCGACGCCGTCCTGGTCGAGCGCGTCCGCCGCGATCCAGCCGGACATGAGCACCATCGGCATCCCGGGGCCGGGGTGCGCGGCGCCGCCCGCGAGGTAAAGCCCTTTTACGTCCGGCGAGCGGTTGGCGGGCTTGAACGCGCCGTTCCACTTGCCGTGACTCGCCAGCCCGTAGATCGCGCCGTTGAGCACGCGGTAGCGGTCGTGGATGTCCTGCGGGGTGAGGGCCGATTCGTACACGATGCGGCTCTCGATGTCCGGCATCTGGCCGGTCGTCTTGAGCTTGTTCAGAATCACCTGCCGGTACTCGGGCAGCATCTTCTTCCAGTCGTGGTGCGGCCGCAGGTACGGAGCGTGAACCAGGACGTAAAGCGCGTCGCCGCCGGGCGGGGCGGTTTCCGGCTCGGTGCGGGCGGTGGAGGCGATGTAGCAGGTCGGGTCCGGCGCCGGTTCGCCCTTGCGGTAGATGGACTCGAACTCCTCGTGCGGGTCGCGCGAGAACACGAAGTCGTGGTGCAACAGGTGGTCGTAAGCCTTGTTGAGCCCCAGGTAGAGGACCACGCCGGAGCACGCGGGCTCGTAACCGCGGCGCTGCTCGAACCGCTTCGCCGCTTGCGGTGCTTGTTCGCGGAGCAGCTCGCGGTGGGTGCGGGCGCTGTCGGCGTTGGACACCACGGCCGCGAGTTCGATCGTCTCGCCGGTGTCGGTTTCCACCCCACGCACCCGGGCGCCGTTTTGCTCGGTCAGCACCCGCTTGATGCCGGTGTCGGGGCGGTACTCGACGCCCAACTCCTCCCCGAGTTGCACGAGCGCCTCGGGCACCGCGCGGGTGCCGCCCTTCGGGTACCACACGCCCTCGTCGGTCTGCATGTGGGCGATCCCGCACAGCACCGCGGGCGACGACTCGGGGCACGACCCGACGTACTGCGTGAAGTGGTCGAGCATCTGGGCGACCCGCGGGTCCGGGTTGAACTTCCGAACGGTCCCCGCGACCGACCGACCCATGCGCATGTTGAGCACGTCGCTCATGAGTGTGAGCGAGAACCCGGCCCGCCAGTCGATCATGTCGCGCACGGACCCGATCGACTTCCAGAAGTAGTGGCGCTGGGAGATGCGGTTCAGCCGCTCGGAGAGCGCCTGGAAGCGCCGGTAGCCGTCCGCGGACCCGGTGCCGGGGGCGTAGGCGTCGAGGCGGGCGGCCATCGCGTCGGTGTCCTCGATCAGGTCGAGCGAGGTGCCGTCGCTGAAGAAGCAGCGCCACTGCGGGTCGAGCCGGATCAGTTCCAGGTAGTCCTCCAGCCGCCGGCCGGCTTCCGAGAAGATGCGCCGCAGCACCGACGGGATGGTGAGGATCGTCGGCCCCATGTCGAACCGGAACCCGCTCTCGCTCAGGACGGCGGCCTTACCGCCGAGCCACGGGCTCTTCTCGAACAGCGTGACCGAGTACCCGCGGGCCGCGAGCACGCACGCCGACGCCAGCCCGGCGAGTCCGCCGCCGATCACGCCCACGCGATTCCGTTCCGCCGTGTTCCGTGTCATTGTGTCTGATTCGTGTGTGGTGCAGGGTGTTTAAGATTGATGCCGAACCGCGTGACCCGTCGTCGCCGAAACTCACACCGGGCGGAAGACCGGGGTCACCAGCTTCACGCGGTCGGGGCCGACACCGGCAGCTCCGCTGCGCCGGGGACGCCGAGCCATTCGGCGTCGAGTCCGAGGTCGTCGAGCAGCAGCCGGCTGGTGATGCGGGCGGACTCGTAGATCACCGGCAGGCCGCTGCCCGGGTGCGTGCCGCCGCCGACGAGGTACACCCCGCCAAGCTCACTGAAGCGGTTCTGCGGCCGCAGGTGAAGCATCTGGCCCCAGGTGTGCGCCAGGTTGAACGTCGCCCCGCGGTACACGTTGTACCGGTTTTCCCAGTCCGCGGGGGTGACGATTTTCTCGAACCGCACGCGCCGCTCCACGTCCTTCAGTCCAACTTTTTCCAGTTGCCGGAACAGCTTCGCGCGGAACGCGGGCGTTTCCTTCTGCCAGTCCACGTTCGGGTGCTGGTGCGTCACCGGGGCGAGGACGTAAAGCGTACTCATTCCGGGCGGGGCGAGGCCCGGGTCGGTCGGGGTGGCGTTCTGCACGTAAAACGACGGGTCGTCGGACAGGACGTGCCGGTCTTCAATGTCCCGGAGGTTGTTCAGGTAGTCCGCGGACGTGTGGATCGTGTGGTGCGGCACGTTGTCGAACCGACCCTCGACGCCCAGGTACATCATGAACGTCGAGCACGAGAACTTCTTCTTCTCGATCTTCGCGTCGGTCCACTTGCGGCGCAGCCGGTTGGGAACCAGCTTCGTCATCGCGTAGGCGAAGTCGGCGTTCACGACCAGCGCGTCCGCGCGGTGCTCGCCGGTGCGTGTGCGCACCCCCACCGCTTTGCGCCCGTCGAAGAGCACCTCTTCGACTTCTTCGTTGAGCGAGACGCGGACCCCGCACTCGCGGGCGACGCGGGCCATCCCGTCGGACACCGCCGCGCACCCGCCGAGCGGGTGCCACACGCCGTACTCGTATTCGAGGAACGACAGGATCGAGAACAGGCTGGGGCAGTTGAACGGCGACATCCCCAGGTACTTCGATTGGAACGAGAACGCCAGCCGGACGCGCTCGTCACCGAAGTACCGGCCGAGTTCCGAGTCGAGCGACGCCCACGGCCGCAACGTCGGGAACAGCCGCATGAGCTGCCAGCGGACGAGGTCCGTCCAGCCCGAAAAGGGCCGCTCGAGACAGGGCCGGAACAGCTCCATCTTGTGGCGGTTGTCGGCGAGGAACCGGCGGACGTTCGGGGCGTCTTGCGGGCTGATCTTCGCCACTTCGGCTTCGAGCTTCGCCACATCGGGCGTGCAGTCCAGTTGGCCGCCCCCGCCGAACGAGATGCGGTACTGCGGGTCGAGCCGCACCATCGGGATCTCGGTCAGCAGGTCGCGACCGATCAGCTTGAAGATGCGCTCGAGCACCTTCGGGTACAGGAAGAACGTCGGCCCGAGGTCGAACCGGAAGCCCTCCGCTTCCAGTGCCGAGCACCGGCCGCCGACGTGGGGCAACCGCTCCACGACGTGAACGTCCAGGCCGGCTTTCGCGAGGAGCAGCGCCGCCGCCAGACCACCCGGCCCGGCGCCGACGATCAAGACGGACTTGCGGCGGCCGGTCTTCGCGGCGTGCGGGGCGGGGGACAGCGTGGCGACAGACGGCGCGGTCATGCACGATTTCCGTTGGCATCCTTGAACCGGCCGCAGGCGGGCGGGTTCGTGACAGTTTACCGACAGCGGCCACCCGCCGCCGCTGCAAATGCGGAACGCGGGTCTTCTGCCGTCGTCCAGATGTCGCGCGCACGGCACGCTCCTGACATCTGCCGAATAGCGACGGTCTGCGCGGCGGTGAGCCACCAGATGTCGCTTCGCGCAACACACGAGTCGGGGGGCTCCTGTGTGGTTCGGTCGTCGCGACCGAAACGTTGGGCGCGGGCGAGAAAAAGGGCTGGTGAATGAACCGCACCCGGACGACCTCGACCGTTTTCAACTCGATGCGCCTCCGGGCGCGGGCGCTTCGGATTGGGTGCTGGTGGCACACCGGCTGGACATTCGCTGACTCCCGGCTGGTCGCGGACTACCCATTCGCTGGTACGGGGCTACCACCGAATCACCGGTCGCCGAGACCCGCTCGCGGTTCCCGTGCCCGTCGGGGAGAATCCCGATTCCTTCAAGCGGCGGTGCGTAACGTGTTTCGAGACATTCACTTGCCACTGCTGCGGTTCAGTCGGGTGCTTCCACCTCTTCGCGGTCCCGGACGGCGTCAGCCCCTCCAGGTCGCTCGGGCGAACTGCTGGCAGTGCAGCACGATGCCGAAGCCGACCCTCGCCGAGGGCGGCGTTCTGCGAAACCCCGTTCCAGTCTTTATCTTCGACCGTACCTCGCGCCGGGATTCAACCGCTCATATTCCGGGCCAGCGTCCGCCGGCTCAATTACGATGTCTCCACACCGAACGCGGAGAAGAATCATGTCCGGTCCCACGCTCAGTCCGGCGGAGGTGCGCGCCGCCGTCGCAAAGTTACCCCGTGTGCGGCTCGCGCACCTGCCCACGCCGCTCGAAGAACTGCACCGGTTCTCGGCCGCACTCGGTGGGGGCGTGCGCGTCTTTATCAAGCGTGACGATTGCACCGGCCTGGTTCTGGGCGGGAACAAGGCCCGGCACAACGAGTTCCTGTTCGGCGACGCCCTGGCGAGCGGCGCCGACATGTTCGTCTGGGGCGCGCTGGTCCAGTCGAACAACTGCCGCACCACCGCCGCGGCGTGTGCGAAACTCGGGCTGGAGTGCCGCCTTTACCTTTCGCGCGCCCACCAGAAGACGGAACCGCAGGGGAACCTGCTCCTCGACTATCTGGTCGGGGCGCACGTCGAGTTCACGAACGCGAAGATCGGTCCCGAACTGAACGCCCTGCTGGCGGGAAAGGCGGAAGAGTTCCGCGCCGCGGGTCGCAAGCCGTACTTCTGGGACCCGCCGCGGGTGGTGCCGATGGCCGCCGCCAGTTACGCGCTCTGTATGGCCGAACTGACGGAGCAACTCGCGGCGCTGGGCGTGAACCCGGAGGCGTACTACGTGTCGTCCGCAGGGGCGACCGGTGCCGGCGTCGCGCTGGGGAAGTGCCTGTTGGGGCTTTCCGGTCGTGCGCGGCTGATTTGCCCGATGCCGTGGCCGTGGGACATTCCCACCCGGATGGCCGAGGATGCCACCGCCGCGGCCGCGCTAATGGGCCTCCCGCACCGGCTCGCGGCTTCCGATCTCGATGCCGACCAGAGCTACATCGCGCCGGGTTACGGCTTGCCCTCGCCGGCCGGTCAGGAGGCGATGCACCTGCTGGCGACCACCGAAGCCATCCTGACGGACCACGTCTACACCGCGAAGGCGCTCGCGGCGCTGGTGGCTGACGTGCGCGCGGGCCGCTACCCGCGCGGCTCGGCGGTGGCGTTCATCCACACCGGGGGCGTGCCGGCGATCTTCGCGGAGCCCGAGAAAGTGTTGCCCGGTATGTAGTCGGTCGCTTACGCTGGACGCTCTCCGCGGAGACCGCCGTGATGACCCGCCGCGCCGTTCCGGTCGCCCTGCTCGCGCTGGTGCTGCTCGCCGTTGAGTACGCCGGGGGCGAACCGCCGAAGTACGCCGATCCCGAACTGAAGCCGAAGGACCGCGCGCACTGGGCGTTCGTCCCGCCGAAGCGGCCGGTGCTACCGAAGGCGCCACCGGGGGCCAACCCGATCGACGCGCTCGTTCGCGCGCGGCTCGAAACGGAAGGGCTGAAGCCGTCCCCCCGGGCGGACAAGCTCACGCTGATCCGGCGCCTCACGCTCGACCTGACAGGGCTCCCGCCGACGCCCGCTGAGGTCGAGGCGTTTCTGAAGGATGACAGCCCCGGCGCGTACGACAAGCTCGTGGACCGGTTGCTGGCGTCGCCGCACTTCGGCGAGCGATGGGCGACGCACTGGCTCGATGTGGTGCGGTTCGCCGAGACCAACGGGTACGAACTGGACGCCGAGCGGCCGCACGCGTGGCGGTACCGCGATTACGTCGTCAACAGCTTTAACGCCGACAAGCCTTACGATCAGTTCGTGCGCGAGCAGATCGCCGGCGACGAGATGGCGGGCAAAGACGCCAAAAGTCGGCCCGAACTGCTCATCGCCACGGGCCTGCACCGGTGCGGCCCGGTTCACCTCGTGAGCGGGAACCTCGATCAGGAGGTGCTACGCCAGGAGGTGCTCACCGAGATGGTGAACGGAATCGGCTCGACCTTTCTGGGCCTGACGTTCGCTTGCACCCGGTGCCATGACCACAAGTTCGACCCGCTCTCGGCCGGGGATTACTACCGACTTCAGGCGTTCTTCGCCAACGCGAAGTATGCCGACACGGACTTCGCCACAGCGGAGCAGCGCGACGCACGCAACAAACTGGCCGAAGCGATCACCGCGAAGACCGCGCCGCTGAAGAAGCAGATCGCGGAACTCGATGCCCCGGTGCGTGCGAAGGTCGCGAAGGAGAAGCGCGAGAAACTGGAGCCGCGCTTCAAGGACGCCCTTGATGTGCCGGCCGACAAACGCACTCCGGCGCAGAAGACCCTCGCCGCGCAGGCGAAAACGCTCACGAACGTGAGCTGGGATGAGGTGCTCGCCGCGATGGCACCGGATCATCTTGCGACGCGCGCGAAGCTCCGGGAGCAACTTCACGCGCTCGAAGCCCGTATGCCCCCGCCGACACCGGCGGCGTGGGCGATCGAGAACTCGGGACGCGCGAAAACCCACGTCCTTCGACGCGGCGAGGCGCATCTGAAATCGGTGGAGGTGCAGCCCGGCCTGCCGCGTGTGCTCGTTCAGGGTGATGCGTCGGTTCCAAAGACCCGACGCGAACTGGCGGACTGGCTCACAACGCCCGACCACCCGTTAACGGCGCGGGTGATCGTGAACCGGCTGTGGCAGCACCACTTCGGCCGCGGGCTCGTGGCCACGCCCAACGACTTCGGCACCCGGGGCGACCGCCCGACGCACCCGGAACTGCTCGACTGGCTGGCGACCGAACTCGTTGAGTCGAAGTGGAGTTTGAAGTGCATCCACCGACTGATCGTGACCAGCGAAACCTACCGCCAGTCGGCGACCGCCGACGGCGAGTCGAAGGCCGATCCCGACAACAAGCTGTTATGGCGGATGAACCGCCGGCGCCTCGAGGCGGAGGCCGTGCGCGATTCGATCCTGGGGGCCGCGGGGACCCTGAACCGAGAACTCGGCGGGCCGTCCGTGAAAGTGCCCCTGGAGCCCGAAGTGTACGACCTCATTTTCACCGAGGGCGAGCCCGACGGCTTGTGGCCGGTCACGCCCGATGCGAGGCAGCACACGCGCCGCTCACTGTACCTGTTCAACAAGCGGAACGTGCGGCAACCGCTGCTCGAAGCGTTCGACCAGCCCGACACGCTCAACTCGTGCGCCGCCCGCCCGGTCAGCACATTCGCCCCGCAGGCGCTGATCCTGATGAACAGCCCGTTCGTTCACGATCAGGCGAAGGCGCTTGCGCTGACGCTGTTCGAGGAAACGGGGAGCGACTCCGTGAGGCAGGTCGAGGCGCTGTACCGTCGCGCCGTCGGCCGCGCGCCGAATGCGACGGAGCGGTCTCTCGCGGCGGAGTTCTTGAAGGAGCAGGCCGAAACCGTGCGCGAACGCATTCGTGCGAAGGTGCCGGTCGGGATTGATTCGGCGGCGATTCCCAAGGGGGCTGAACTTGCGCAGGTCCGGGCGCTCGCGGACCTGTGCGTGGTGGTGTTCAACACGCACGAGTTCGTGTACATCCCGTGACGCTCGGGCCGTCAGTCGATGATGAACGTGGCGAGCTTGTCGAGGTTCACCTGATCCGGCGGGTAGTCCTTTCGCGTGGGCACCCGCGGGTAGACCTCGGGGAACGTGTACTGCCCGGCGGGCCACTCCGATGGCCAGTCGTTGGGCAACTCGGACGAGGTGAACCGCTGCTCGGCGCCCGGGGGAACTTTCCGACCGTCGGCGCCGCGCAGCGGTGTGCCCACCAGCACCCGCGGGCCACCGGGCTCGGCGGCCAGGGCTTTGGTCGACACCACCGACGACACGTTGAAGAACTGCGACCGCAGCCCGTCGCGGTCGGTGGCGAACCGCTCCACCATGCGGCGCGTGAGCAACTGCATCCGGTCGCGGTCGAGCGGGTGAACGAGGTCCAGTTTCGGCGCCACGAACGCGACCCGGGTGATCCAGCCCGGGCGCCACGAGTGCGGCAGGAACACCTTGCTCAGCCCGCGCGCCAGCGGGCCGAATACGGTGTTCTCCCCCGGCTCGAGTACGTCGAACAGGTCGCGGACGATTTGCCGGTTGTCGTCGTACATGCCGACCCCGCCGGCCAGGAGCATTGTGACATCGACCAGCACCACGAGGGCCGTACACGACCGGAACGCCGCGACGGTCGGCACGACCACCTGCTCCACGTAGCGCTCGTAGTGACTGGCAAACTGCTCGAACAGTGCGGTGCCCCCGCGCCGGAGAGCGGCCGGCAGCGGGCAGAACTGCGAGTCGGCGTCGAGGCCGCAGAACCGCGCCTCGGCCAGCGCCTCCGGTGCCATCGGCCGGGCCGCTTGGCCCTTCGTGTCGAGCAGAAACGTGGAGGGCGAGATGAGCGGCTTGTAACGCAGGATCAGGTTCGCGAGCGCGAGGCGGTACGCCGCCAGAAGTTCTTTCGCGGTCACCTGGGGGGTCTTGAGCGCGTCGAGAAACGCCGCGGAGCAGTCCCGGTAGGCGGTATCGTTGGCGATCAGGTTCAGCACCCGCTCGGACCACCCGGTGAAGTCGCGGCCCAGCATCGCCGCGTCCGCGATCCGCTCGCCCGGGAGGTCGTACAGCTTCAGCAGGCAGTCGCTGAACGTCCAGTCGGAGCGCTCGAACTGGCACACGAACTGGGACCGGTCGGTACTCTTCGCGGGCCACCGGCCGGCGTTGACCAGCGCGTCGCGGTGCCCGCTGTAGTTGAACGGCACCCAGCCTTCGTCGGACTCCTTGACGGTGAACTTGCGGAGCTGTGTACCGGGCTTGCCGAGCGGGAACCGATCCGGATCGTGGTCCTGGAGGTGGTTGATGAGCGACGTGAGCAGTACCGTTTTGCCGGAGTTGTACAGCCCGACCACCCCGACACGCGCTTCGGTGGTTTTGATGCCGCGGAAGATGCTCATGTGGCCCTCGGTCCGAGAGTCGATGCCGTGAGTGGTATTCGTTGTACCACACGAGCCCTTACCTGCCGTGGGACGGAATTCGCGCGCGGCGGACCTGTACGTGGCCGCGTTCGGTTGCGCCGCTCGTGTTCCACAAGGTTGGCGCGGCTTATCTCGGCTGCCGAGTCGTCGATGGGTTGTTCGGTAGCAGCTGGCGTTGGGCGAGGGCCGGTAACAGGATGTCGAGAATCGGCGCGATCCACTGGTGGTCATCGTGGAACAGAATGATGTCGCCGGGGCGGACGAGTGCCAGTACCTCGTTTGCGCACCGCCTCGCGTCCGCCGCGTTTCGGCACCGCCAGTCGCCGCTGTCTAGCGACCAGGACATACATCGTAACCCGAGCTGCCGAGCCGCGAGCCACAGCCCCGGGGTCAGCTTACCGAGTGGCGGGCGGAACAGGGTTGCATGCGGTACGAGCAACTGGCACCGGCGCACGTCATCGATTGACGCGCGAAACTCACGCCAGCGCGGGACGGCGTGGCCGAACGTGTGGTTCCCGATCGCATGCCCATGACCCCGGACCTGTTCGACCAGCGCCGGTTCGGTGATTCGATTGCCGACCAGAAAGAACGCGGCCGACGCCCCGAACGCGGAAAGGCGCTCGAGCACCGCTGGCGTGTGTTCGGGGTGTGGGCCGTCATCGAAGGTGAGCAACACCTGCGTGCCCGCGATGCGGGTTTGGCTGAACGGGGCCAGCGCGGCACGCTTCGCCCAGTGGGTCCGTCGGGCGAAAGTCATGCGGCGCGTCGGCCCCCGTCTGGCCGGTGGGAACGGTCCCATGTGGGGGGGCGACGGAACGCGGCCCCGAGGGTGACGAACCCGAGCCGGGCAACCACTCCCGGGGCACGTAAGAGCAGGCCGGCACGGGTGCGCGTGACGCCGACGGCCCACACCGCACGAAGGTACAGTAGTCCAAGCGTGGTCAGAAGAGCGGCGGGCCAGGCGAGGTACCCACACAGAGCGCCCACCGCGACCGCTGCCACGATGTAGCCCAGCACCAGCGGCTTGCTCGCGAGCAACCCGGCCCCGCTCCACCTCCTGCGCTGGCGGCACAGCTCTGCAACCCCCGCCGGCGCCTCGCAGGACACCTGCGCTTCCGCGCAGTACCGAACGCGAACCCCGGCGCGCCGAAGGCGTGCGGCGTATTCGGCGTCTTCGACCGCGCTGAACGCGGTCCAGGGGATGCGTTCCAGCAGTCCCCGTCCGAACGCCATCCCGGTGCCGCGGAGGGGCACCGAGAAGCCGAGTGCGTCCCACCCGGCGGCGGTGAGGGCGTCGAACGCGGCGCCCACCGCCGCGACAAACCCGCCGGGGCCGTCGTCTGCGTTCGCCGACTGCACGGCCGCCTGAACCGCTTCCGCACCCGCCGCGAAAGCGGCGTCGAGTGCTCCGAGTGCGTCCGTGCTCATCTCACAATCGGCATCGAGGACTAGGACCGCGTCGGGCGCGTGCCGAAGGGCGTGCTCCAAACCGAAGGCGAGTGCGAAGCCTTTCCCGCGCCGGTCCGGTTCGGCCCGCTCGGAACACTCCGCGCCGAACGCGCGGGCGACGTTCGCCGTCTGGTCGGTGCAGTTGTCCGCGACCACCAGTACCCGCACCAACTCCGGCGGGTACTGGAGAGCCGCGAGGCTCCGAAGTGTTCGTGGGAGCGTGTCTTCTTCGTTGTGGGCCGGGACGAGAACGGTGAAGGTGCGGGTCGGTCGGCGGCGCGGTACGAATGACCGGCGGCGCAACCCCGCAAGCGCGGGAACGAGATAACCCAGGCATGCCAGCGTCGCGGGGACGAGGCACCCCCAGGCCGCGATGGTCGCGACCATTCACACGTTCCGGAAAAGAAAGTCGGTTCAGCCGCACATACCCACCCACGAGCGAGCCCGCAAGCCAGATTCCGAAACGCACCTCCACGCCGCGACGTGCGGCCAATATCATGTAGCTTCTATCCCGGCTCCGTGGCCGGTCCACGCACTCAACTCCCTTGAGGGTAAACGAAATGGCGAAGTCGAAAGAAGCACGCAGCATCATCAAGCTGAAGAGCGAAGCCAGCGACCACTGCTACTTCACTCAGAAAAACCGGAACAACACCAAGGAGCGCATCTCGCTCCGGAAGTTCGACCCGGTCGTGCGCCGTCACGTCATGTACAAGGAAGCGAGCAAGGTGTAACCCGCCCGCCACTGACCGGAATTCTGAACCAGATCGACGAAATCCGAAAGAACCGCGCGGACCCAGGCCATCCCGGCTTGGGTCCGTGTTTTCTGCCTGTGGTGGCTCACACGCCGCGCCCGTCCCGTGTAAGTTGGTGGGAGCGTAGGTTCCGTATTCCTCCCTCCTTCCCCTTTCGAATCCTCCGCTAGAGGGGACACTATGTCGTCGGATCGGGTGCTCGTGGTCATCGGCCGGACCCGCCACAAGATGGTCGTGGCCGAACTGCAAGAGGCGGTCAAACGCGGCGCCAAGTTCATCGAGTTGCGGCTCGACTTCCTCGCCAAGGCCGTAGATTTCAAGCGCCTCACCCCCTTGAAGCAGTGCCCGTGGGTTGCCACCTTGCGCCGCCCGTCGGACGGTGGGCGGTTCTCCGGCAACGAGCAAGAGCGGATGATGATCATCCGCCAGGCGATCGCGTCCGGCGCGTTCGAGTGGGTCGATCTCGAAACCGATATCGCCGGCGCGGTGCCGCGGTACGGTAAAGTCAAGCGGATCGTCAGCTATCACAACACCGCGGAGACGCCGGCGAACCTCGACGACATTTTCGCCGACATGCTCAAGCAGGACGCCGACGTCTACAAGATCGCGGTGGCCGCCCAGTCTCCCGCTGATGTCGCCAAGGTGCTGCACCTGCAACGCACCGCCCCGAAGCCGACGGTGGCGTTCTGTATGGGCGACATCGGGCAGCCGACCCGGTTTCTGGCGCTCAAGTTCGGGGCGCCGTGGATCTATGCGGCTTTTAACAAAGAACGCGGCATCGCGCCGGGGTTGCCCAGCTTCGACGAGTTCCGAACGACTTATCCCGTTCAGGAAATCACCGCGGACACGCAAATCTTCGGCGTACTCGGCGATCCTGTGGGGCACAGCCTCAGCCCGCTGCTGCACAACCACATGTACCGCAAACTTGGTGTGAACGCGCTGTACCTGCCGTTCCAGGTGCCGCGTGGTCAACTCTCGCAAGCGCTCGAGGTGTACGGGCAGATCCCGGTTCGCGGGTACAGTGTCACGATCCCGCATAAGGAAGCCGCCGCCATCCTCGCCAAAGAGGCCGAGCCGACGGTGCCTTTCACCGGGTCGGCGAACACGCTCGTGCGCCGCGACGACGGCGCCTTCGCCGCCGCCAACACCGACCTCGGTGCGATCCTCGACTCACTCAAGGCGCACCTCGCCCAGAAGTCCAAAGACGGCCCGGTGGTGCAGCTGAGCCAACTGTCGGTGCTGATCCTGGGGGCCGGCGGGGCGGCCCGGTCCGCTGCTTACGGGATGCACCGGGAGGGGGCGCAGATAACAATATCGGCCAGAACGTATGATCGGGCGCAGAAGCTTGCCGAGGACGTGAAGTGTAAGGCGGTGGACTGGCACGCCCGGCACAACGTCAACTTCGACGTACTCATCAACTGCACGCCCGTCGGGATGCACCCCAACGTGGACGAATCGCCGTGCCACTTCAGCGTCCTGAAGCCGGGTGCGATCGTATTCGACACGATTTACCGGCCGGAAACGACCCTGCTTATCCGCGAAGCCCGCGCGCGGGGCTGTGATACCATCACCGGCGTAGACATGTTTGTTCGGCAAGCGGCCCGGCAAATCGAGTTGTTCACAGGCCATATTCCTGACACCGAAGCCATGCGGACGATCATGCGGAAGGCCCTCTCGCCGCTGACCAAGGCATTTGACGAGGAGACGACCCAGGCGCCCGCCGGTGAGGACGCCGTCAGCGCGGACGAGTAACGACGCGACCACGACGGTAGTCAGGGATTTCTGGCACTGATGAAGGGGGCCGTGTGACCGGTGGAGCGACTGTACACTCCGACGTAATTGTTCTGGTAGGGTATCGAGGGACTGGAAAATCGACCGTGGGGCGGTTGCTCGCGGAACGGTTGGGATGGACGTTCTTCGATACCGACGACCACGTTGAAGCGGCTGCGGGAAAATCGATTCGGGAGATTTTCGCGACGGATGGCGAGTTCACGTTTCGAGAGCGCGAATCCGAGTCGCTCGCTCAACTGTGCAAGCGAATTTCATGTGTAATCGCAACCGGCGGCGGCGCGGTGCTCCGCGAATCGAACCGGGAACTGCTCAAAAACAGCGGCTTCGTCGCGTGGCTAACGGCAAGGCCGGAAACCGTACTCGCCCGACTTCAAAGTGACCCCACAACCGGGGAGCGCCGGCCGAACCTGACTGCTGCTGGCGGTGAGGAGGAGGTGCGGGCACTGATTGCGTTCCGTGAGCCACTGTACCGCGCAGTAGCGAGTTGTGAGGTGGCGACCGATGCCCTGACACCGGAGGCGCTGACGGACGCGATCTTGAGTGCGTGGGCCGAGCCGCAACGTGATCGAGGAGCGGATCACTTCGATCTAAGTTCAGGATCCGGGTGCTGAAACGATCTGGGTAGGACCGCCGCGCGCTCTCAAACCTCTTTTGCAATCTTCCGGCCACGTGCCGCGCGGTCGGCGCTAATCTGGGCCAGTCCTTCGGGGCTCAGCCCGTGAGTGACGTGTACTCCGTAACACAACTCCAATAGTTCCTCGATTGCCACCCACCGACCACCGATTTCGAACCGCTTCGTAAGGAAACACATCCGGAGGAGTTCGCCCGGCGTAGCCGGATTCGCCGTATCACGCAGGCGCGCGTTTTCACCCTCCAACAAGTTCGCAATCCCGCGAGCTTTGTTCACTTCGGCCTGCGATTCGAGGTATTCAAGAGCCAAGGCGGTCGAGTCGGCGAGCGATTGAAGCCACCGCACCTCGGTCGCTGTCGGGCGGGCCGTGTTCGCCCAGTACACGGCCAGTGCGCCAACGGGACCGAGTGAGCGAATCGGGACTACTGCCAAGCTCTTGACGAACGTCGGTCGGTACGCGTCGTGCGGGATCCGGTCGTCGGCATAAATGTCAGGTATCAGAGCCGGTTGGCGGTTGAGCATCACCCATCCGCTGATGCACGCCTCCAGCGGGAACCGCTTGCCCTTCCACAGCGGGGCGATGGCGTCCTCGTCGACGTAGTAACACTTGTCCTCGTCGCGGAGAATGAAGCACGCACCGTCGGCGCCGGTGAGCCGCCGGGCCACGACTTTCGCGACCTCGGTCACTTCGGCCAGTGAGCGGACCGACGAGAGACGCTGAACCGCCTCGAGCAAGCAGTCCGTTTGGTCGAGCCGCGGGAGAGCGTTCACAGTTGGTTCTCCGACCAAGGTAATCAATGATTTTAGCTCACGGCAACACCGCCGGACGGCCTGAATCCGATCGGAATTGCGAACACGAGAAGCTAGCCACAACGTGAGAACCAGAACACAGTCGGGCGAACCGCTCAGCCGGCCGCGGCGGGCGTTCGCGACCTCATTCATCACACGTTTTCGGCCTCACGGATGAGACGTTCGCGAGGGGCGAGAGTTCCAGAACGACCAGAGACCGGATACGGAACCGCTGTCGGACGATTATTGCCGCGGTTGACCCCGGTTCAGCGGGGCGATCCGGGTTCCGCTTTGGCCGAATATTGGGAGGCTCGGTATAGTTGTCGGTGGCGACACAAACGCGGAACGATCGCCGCCCCCCAGAAATTGTCAACGGTGTCCACACGTCATGGACTGGTGGTTCCATTTCCCGGCCGTGTTCTGGTGCGTGACGGTCTTCACCCTCGGGCTGATGATCGGGTCGTTCCTGAACGTTGTGATCGCCCGGCTGCCGTACGAAAAGAGTCTCGTGTGGCCGGCGTCGCGGTGCTTCGCGTGTTATCAACCGATCCGGCTCACGGACAACATCCCGATCGTGGGGTTTTTACGCCTCCGCGGTCGGTGTCGGGCGTGTGGTGCATCGTTTTCCGCCCGGTACCTGTGGGTGGAGATCGGAACCGGGGTCGCGTTCTTGGCCCTGTTCCTCGCCGAGGTGCTGTTCAACTGGTCCGGCATTCCGGGCATGAAGTACAACTACCTTGGTGCCGACGGGGCGTTCCCCCCGGCACGGTTCTGGGCGCTCTTCCTGTACCATGCCACCCTACTGTCGGGCTTGATCGCCGCCGCCGCCATAGACGCCGAACACCGCATCATTCCGGCGCAGGTGACCTATACGGTAATGGCGGTCGGGGTGATCGGCGGTGTGCTCATGCCGTGGCCGTGGCCCCAACCTGCTAACTCCGTTGACATCATTCCACCCCATTTCACATCTTGGATCCTCGATGACCTAGCGGGCAAGATTCCGGTCGGTGTTCAGCCCTGGCCGTTTTGGGGGCCGACGTTCGAGTTCGCCCCCCCGGGGAGTTGGAAAATGGGATTGCTCAACAGCGTGATCGGTGCGTTCGTTGGGTCCCTTGTCGTTCGAGCGACCAAGTGGTTTTTCGAAACCGGTTTCGGCCGCGAAGCGCTTGGGTTGGGTGACGCGGACTTGCTGATGATGGCCGGCGCATTCCTCGGCTGGCAGATCCCGATGCTGTCGCTGTTCACCGGCGCGGTCGCCGCGCTGGTGCTGAAAGTGTTCGAATCGGTGTTTTGGAACTCGGCTCCGGCCGAGGGCCAAGGTTCGTCCACCGGAACCCCGGTGAGCGGACCGGTACAACCCCGCGAGTTACCGTTCGGCCCCGGGCTGGCGATCGGTGTCGTCGTGACGTGGTTCGCGTGGCCGTGGCTCGGCCCGAAACTACAGTTCCCGTTCTTTGACGGGACCACGATGCTCCTGTTGTGCGGGTTCATGGGTGTCGGGTTGTTGGCCGCCGCGCTGTTCATGCGCCGTCCGGCAGAGGCGCCCTTGACCGCGGTAAAATAGTCTCGAAGTGCGTTTCCCCCAATGAGGTATGCTCGATGACAACGCTGATCGTGGATTACGGAATGGCGAACCTGCGGAGCGTCCAGAAGGCGTTCGAGCAGGTCGGCCATAACGCCACGATCAGCGGTGACCCGAAGCATCTGGCGACGGCGTCGCGTGTGGTGCTGCCGGGGGTGGGCGCGTTTCGAGACGCCATTGCTCGGCTGCGCGAGACCGGGCTCGACGATGCCGTGCGCCGCCACATCGACGCGGGCCGCCCGTTCCTCGGCATCTGCCTCGGGATGCAGTTGCTTTTCTCGCGCAGTCACGAAGACGGTGTTCACGTCGGGTTGAACGTGTTTCAGGGGGATGTCGTCAAGTTTCCCCCATCGCCGGCGCTGAAAGTGCCGCACATGGGCTGGAACACATTGAAACTGACCAAGCCCGATTGTCCACTGCTCCGCGGGCTGTCCGGCGATCCCGCGGTCTATTTCGTCCACTCGTATTTCGCTACCCCAGCTGCGAGTGAAATCGTTGCGGCGACCGCCGACTATCCCGCACCGTTCTGCTCAGTGGTGTGGAAGGGTAACGTCTACGCGACACAGTTTCACCCCGAGAAAAGTCAGCGGATTGGTGTTCAGATGCTCCGCAACTTTTCCTCTCTGTGATTTGTGACGCAGGACGTGCCGGCCGAAAACCGCCA
>NZ_JAXBLV010000069.1:0-1749 GCF_034097035.1 Gemmata algarum | reverse complement strand
TGATCTTTGACAAGTGGGTGCGTGAGATCTGTTTGAGGTGGGTTAACGCCGTTGAGTGGGTGTTAACTCCATCTCGGATCGGGTCGCAGCGAAGTGGGTCGGGCCGCGAGGCTCGGTCCGCGAGGTGCGACGCGGTCCAAGTGAAGTCGACACCGAACAACGGCCGGATTGAACTCGACCAAGTCGCCTCCGGGAGACCGGGGGTGCGAAAATTAACTTGAAGGGTTTGATTCTGGCTCAGAACGAACGTTGGCGGCATGGATTAGGCATGCAAGTCGGGGGAATCCCGCAAGGGGGAACCGGCGTAAGGGGCAGTAAGGCATGGGTACCTACCCGGGGGTTCGGGATAGCCATCAGAGATGGTGGGTAATACCGGATGACCTCGTGAGAGCAAAGATTCATCGCCCGCGGAGGGGCCCATGTGATATTAGCTAGTTGGTGGGGTAACGGCCCACCAAGGCGAAGATGTCTAGCGGGTGTGAGAGCACGACCCGCGCCACTCGCACTGAGACACTGGCGAGACACCTACGGGTGGCTGCAGTCGAGGATCTTCGGCAATGGGGGCAACCCTGACCGAGCGATGCCGCGTGCGCGATGAAGGCCTTCGGGTTGTAAAGCGCTTTAGTGGGGGAGAAAAGCCGAAAGGTGTGATCTATCCCAAAAATAAGCTCGGGCTAAGTTCGTGCCAGCAGCCGCGGTAAGACGAACCGAGCGAACGTTGTTCGGAATCACTGGGCTTAAAGGGCGCGTAGGCGGGCTATCAAGTCTGGGGTGAAATGCCGCGGCTCAACCGCGGAACGGCCTCAGATACTGACGGCCTGGAGGGAGGTAGGGGCATGCGGAACTGTAGGTGGAGCGGTGAAATGCGTTGATATCTACAGGAACTCCGGTGGCGAAAGCGGCGTGCTGGACCTCTTCTGACGCTGAGGCGCGAAAGCTAGGGGAGCGAACGGGATTAGATACCCCGGTAGTCCTAGCCCTAAACGATGGGTACTAGATAGTAGGCCGGATATGGGCTTACTGTCGAAGTTAAAATGCTAAGTACCCCGCCTGGGGAGTATGGTCGCAAGGCTGAAACTCAAAGAAATTGACGGGGGCTCACACAAGCGGTGGAGCATGTGGCTTAATTCGAGGCTACGCGAAGAACCTTATCCTGGACTTGACATGTGCGAAAGCGCTCGGCAGTAGGACCCGGAAACGGGAACGGACCCCAGCAATGGGGGGACCGAGCACAGGTGCTGCATGGCTGTCGTCAGCTCGTGTCGTGAGATGTCGGGTTAAGTCCCATAACGAGCGAAACCCTTACCTTTAGTTGCGACCCTCGCGGGCACTCTAGAGGGACTGCCGGTGTCAAACCGGAGGAAGGCGGGGATGACGTCAAGTCCTCATGGCCTTTATGTCCAGGGCTGCACACGTGCTACAATGGTGTACACAGAGTGAAGCGACTCTGCGAAGAGGAGCCAATCACAGAAATTACACCCCAGTTCAGATCGCAGGCTGCAACTCGCCTGCGTGAAGCCGGAATCGCTAGTAATCGCGGGTCAGCAACACCGCGGTGAATGTGTTCCTGAGCCTTGTACACACCGCCCGTCAAGCCACGAAAGAGAGGGACGTCCGAAGCCACCTTCACCGGTGTCGAAGACGGACTTCTTGATTGGGACTAAGTCGTAACAAGGTAACCGTAGGGGAACCTGCGGTTGGATCACCTCCTTTCTAAGGATCCTGACAACCAGATCGTGTGGCTCGAGC
>NZ_JAXBLV010000068.1:0-1755 GCF_034097035.1 Gemmata algarum | reverse complement strand
GCGGCGCTCCGCCGGCGCCCAAGGCCATGCGCGTGGACCAGCGGAAGTTGGACGAGTACGTGAACCTGGCCGGCGAGCTGGTGATCGCGCGCAACGCCCTCGTGCACGCGCACCGCCGGTCCCGGACCGACCGGGCCGGGGCCGCGGGGCTCAAAGAGCCGATCGACAAGATCTGCCGGATCGTCGGGGACGTGCAGCGCAACGCGATGGGCATGCGGATGGTCCCGGTGGGAACCGTGTTCCAGCGGTTCCCGCGGCTGGTGCGGGACATCGCCCGGACGCTGGGCAAGCAGATCGCCCTCGAGCTCGAGGGCGAGGAGACCGAGCTCGACAAGCAGGTGGCGGAGGCGCTGGGGGACCCGCTGGTGCACCTGGTGCGCAACGCGGCCGACCACGGCATCGAGCCGCCCGACCGGCGCCGCGCCGCCGGCAAGCCCGCGGCCGGCACCGTCCGCCTCCGGGCCGGGCGCGAGGGGAACGCGGTGTTCATCGAGGTCCGGGACGACGGCGGCGGGATCGACGCCGAGCGGGTCAAGGCGAAGGCCCTGGCCATGCGGGTCGTGACCGCGGAGCAGGCCGCCGCCTTGTCCCGCGAGCAGGCGCTGCAACTGATCTTCGCCCCGGGGTTGAGCACCGCGGCGGAGGTCAGCGACCTGTCCGGGCGCGGGGTCGGGATGGACGTGGTCAAGAGCAACGTCGCGTCGCTCGGCGGCACGGTGGTCGTGCACTCGGACCTCGGCCGGGGGACGTGCATCCGGCTCGCCGTGCCCCTCACGCTCGCGGTCACGACGGTGGTCCTGGTCGAGGCGGGCGGCCTGCTCCTCGGGCTGCCCGTCGAGGCCGTCCAGGAGACCCTCAAGGTTCCCGCCGCCGGCCTGCGGCACCTGGGCCGCGGGCGCGCGGTGGCCCTGCGCGACAGCGTCGTGCCGGTCGCCCCGCTCAGCGCGCTCTTGGGCCTCCCCGCCGGCGAGCGGGGGCTCCCCCTCGGCCTCACGCCGGTTGTGGTCCTGAACCTGGCGGGCGCGCGGTTCGGGGTGGCGGCCGACGTGCTCCACGGCCAGCAAGAGGTGGTGCTCAAGCCGGTGCCCGCGCAGCTCGGGCGGGTGCCCGGGGTGGGCGGGGCGAGCATCATGGGCGACGGCACGATTGTTCTGATCCTGGACCCCGCCGAGTTGCACGGGCTGGCCGTCGCATCGCCGGGGCGAGACGGCAGTAGCACTTACATCTGAAACGCAAAGGGGATTCAAAATGATCGACGCGGTTCCTGACGTGTCGCCGCTGGCGCTGCCGAGCGGGACCGGGCCGGCGGAGCTCGAGGCGATGCTCCGCGCCGCGCAGCGCGCGGCGCGGGCCGGGGGCGGGGTCGTGGTGGACTGCTCCGCGGCTCCGTTCCTGGCCACGAGCGCGGTCCAGGTGCTGCTCGCACTCCAGCGCGCCTGCCGCGCGCGGGAACAGGCCTTCGCGCTCGTCGGCGTGTCGGAACCGGCGGCGGCCTACCTGCGGCTCGCCGGCCTCGCCGGGCTCCTCGACGCGTAACCCGTGCCCCACCGATCGGAGAACTTCCGCATGGCCCTCACAGACGCTCAGCCCGACGCGCACGCGGCGGGGATCGGGGTCGTACTCGGCGCGGTGTCCGCTCAGCTCGAGGACACCGCGCGGCACATCGAGGCGAGCGTGGCACAGGTGTGTGCCAGTTTCGCCAACATCGCCCGGCGCAGCAAAGATTGCGCGGCGCGGGCGGCCCGTGCCGCCGGT
>NZ_JAXBLV010000067.1:0-1806 GCF_034097035.1 Gemmata algarum | reverse complement strand
ACCTGGCCGCCTGAGCGCGGCCGATTCGCGGAAAGTACAGGAGTCGATTCTGACCTCTAACGGAGTAGTATTAGAGTCTATCCGGAAAGTTTAGTGGCCTTTTGCATGGGTTTTCGCGTGTATTTAAAGGTCGCCTGAGTGCGCGTTTTGTCGGGTGCGAGTCGTTGGAGCATGAGGTGAATCATGCTCACCTGGATCATCGCTTCGGCGGCCGCCGTTGTCCGTTCGTAGCCCTTGCTGTTGCGTCGGTAATTCCCCGTCCAAGCGTTGGTCCGCTCGATCACCCACCGGTACGGCAGATGAACCAACCCCTTGGCCCCCGCTGGACGTTCCACCACCGTCACCTGGTACCCGACCGATTCGCGGGCCAAATACCGGTCCAGGGTCCGGTTGTTGTACTTCCCGTCGCCCCGCACCTCGTCCAACCGCGCGCGGTGTTGCGGGCTCAACGTGGCGAGTACCTGCGGAGCCGTCGTGCCGTCGTCGCAACTCGCGGCCGTGACCAGTACCACCATCAGCAACCCCAAGGAATCCACGACCCGAGGGCGCTTCCGGCCGTTGATCTTCTTGCCGCCGTCGTAACCCCGTGCCCCACCCGCCTCGGTCCCCTTGACCGTCTGTGCGTCGATCGCCGCCTTCGCCGGGTTGGGATCCCGACCGGCCGCCACGCGCACCTGCGGACGCAGGGCGTCGAGGATCCGTTGCCACGTCCCATCGGCGACCCAGGCCATCAGGTACTCGTTGGCGGTCGAACGCTTGGCCAGATCTTGGGGCAACATGGCCCATTGGCACCCGGCCTTGGCCAAGTAAAAGATGGTATTGACCACCAACCGCATATCCACCGTTCGGGGACGCCCGCCCGGCTTGGCGGGTGGGATCAGCGGTTCGATCACGGCCCACTGCGCGTCCGTCAAATCCGTCGGATACACGCGATCCATCGCAGCCCCATCCGTCGGTCCGAGCGATGACCCAACACTACCAACTCACGGTACTTGGGGCACCTCCAACTTTCCGGATAGACTCTTAGCTCGACTGGTGCCGAATCTCAGGGCCGTCCGTGGTGAGGTATCATGGGGCTGCTGATACTCCCCCGTGGCCCTCGCCCACGGACGGCGGCCATGATTGTACCACCCGAAGCTCAGGCGCTGGTCTCGGTTCTGGCGCCCATTTCACCAACCCCACGTACCAGCGGTTCGCGACATTACTGGTCGGTGCGCTGGTGACCATCGGTCGGCGCACCGTGGCCAACATACTCCGCACCCTTCGCCATTTGGCGCTGGGACATCGCACCGATTACCAGCGGGTGCTGTCCCGCGCTCCGTGGTCCGGACTCGCGCTCGGGGGCGCGCAGATGCGATTCGTGCTCGACCACCTGCTCCCGGATGGTCCGGTGCGGTTGGTCGGTGACGACACGGTTGACGGGCACAAGGGCGCGCGCGTGTACGGCAAGGCTCGGCACCGGGACCCGGCCCGCTCGACCCACTCGTACACCGCGTTCCGGCATGGGCACAAGTGGGTCGTGTTGGCGGTCCTGGTGAAGTTCCCGTTCGCCACCCGCCCGTGGGCGCTCCCGGTGCTCATCGACCTGTACCGGTCCGCGGACGACGATCGAAAGCGGAACCGCCCGCACCGCCCCCCGGCCCGGATCATGTGTGTGCTCCTGCGGGTGCTGTTGGTCCGATTCCCGGGCCGGACGTTCGTGTTTGCCGGGGATTCGGGGTACGGCACCCACGACCATCCCTTTTCACGCCCAGGTGCCATTCCCAATATCTTATGCGGACAGGAGTTGCGTAAAGGTTGGGAGGG
>NZ_JAXBLV010000066.1:0-125723 GCF_034097035.1 Gemmata algarum | reverse complement strand
CGCTTTGCGAATGAGGCCGCGGTACGTCGATTCTTGTGGTTCTGGTCTTGAGTGTGGTCCGCTCGCTCCGCGAGCGGTCGCGATGTGGTGCAGGCCGGATAACGTACAGCCGATCTGAGACCCGGAACACCGCTCGCGGAGCGAGCGGAGCGAGCGGACCACACTCAAGACCAGAGCCATGCCAACAAACACCAACCACGAATCTCCGGCAGCGAACCGAACTCGATAGCCCGAGCGGGCCAGAGGCCCGCGCTCCAGAAAGAGACCCATGCGCTACGGCTACTGGATGCCCGTTTTCGGCGGGTGGCTGCGGAACGTCGACGACGAGAACATGTCCGCGACGTGGGAGTACACCAAGAAGCTGGCCCAGCGGTCCGAGCAGATCGGCTTCGATCTGTCGCTGGTCGCCGAACTGAACCTGAACGACATCAAGGGTGAGGACGCGCCTTCCCTGGACGCGTGGAGCACCGCGGCGGCGCTCACGGCGGTCACGTCGAAGCTGGAACTGATGGTCGCGGTGCGGCCCACGTTCCACAACCCGGCACTGCTGGCGAAGCAGGCCGCCAACATCGACCACATCGGCGGCGGCGGGCGGCTGTCGCTCAACGTGGTGTCGAGCTGGTGGCGGGACGAGGCGAACAAGTACGCGGTGCAGTTCGAGCAGCACGACGACCGCTACGCCCGCACCGCGGAGTGGCTCGACGTGCTCGACGGCGTGTGGAAGCGGGACCACTTCAGCTTCGAGGGGAAGTTCTACAAGGTGCAGGACAACGTCCTCCAGCCGAAGCCGCTCACGAAACCGCGGCCCGTCATCTACGCGGGCGGCGAATCGGAGGCCGCGAAGAACCTGATCGCCAAGACGTGCGACGCCTACGTGATGCACGGCGACCCGCCCGAGAAGATCGCGGAGCGCATCACCGACATGCGCCGGCGGCGCGAGGGCTTCGGGCTGCCGCCGATGACCTACGGCGTGGCAGGATACAGCATCGTCCGCAACACCGACGCCGAAGCGAAGGCGGAACTGGCCCGCATCACAGACGTGAAGCAGAGCGCTGCCGGGTACCACAACTACCAGCAGTGGCTCGCGGGCACGCAACTGGAGCAGCGGGTGTCGCTGGAAGACTACTCCGTCTCGAACCGCGGGTTGCGGAGCGGGTTGGTCGGCACCCCGCAGCAGGTGCTCGACCGCGTGAAGGCGTTCGAGGCCGTCGGAGTAAACCTACTACTGTTGCAGTGCAGCCCGCAATTGGAGGAGATGGAACGCTTCGGCGAAGAGGTGATTCGTAAAGGCAATTGAAGCGTAAGGCCCGATGACTGAAGCCGAATGGCCCATAACATCCGATCATCTCGCGCTCGCCGCGCTCTACATGAGCGCGCCGGCGGAGGTAAGCGAGCGCAAGGCCCGGCTGTTCGCCAGCGCGTGTCTGCGCGCCGGCATCGGTACCGGGTGGGGCGGGACGAACGAGGAACTTGCGGAACTGGATCTGGTCGAGCGGTACGCCGACCGGCTCATGACGCGCGAGGAACTCGCACAATGGTACAGCCAGGGCAAGTTCGGGGTCCTCGCGCGGCAGCACGGAGACCCGTGGGACATACTGCTGCTGCTCCTTGACCCTCGCACGGGCGGCAAACTCATTTTCCAGCGGGCGTGCGGCAACGCCTCCGAATTCTGGCAACAGCACGTTTTCCCGATGGAGTTGCTGCGCGACATTTTCGGCAACCCGTTCCGTCCCGTGAGTTTCGATCCCGCTTGGCGCTCGTCGGATGTGCAACTTCTCGCTGAGGGCATCTACACGGACCGCGCTTGGGACAGGCTGCCAATTCTCGCGGACGCGCTTCAGGAAGCGGGATGCGATTCCGCCGACCTCCTCAACCACCTGCGCGATCCCGCCGCGACCCACGTGCGCGGGTGCTGGGCGCTGGACCTCGTTCTGGGCAAGGAGTGAGGCCCGATGACCGAAGCCGAATGGCTGGCGTGCGCCGATCCGGCCGCGATGTACAAATTCCTCGGTGGCCGCGCCAGCCATCGCAAGTGGCGGCTGTTCGCGTGCGCCTGCTGCCGGCGGCACTGGCATTGGGCCGCCGACACGCCCGCGGCGCAAGCCGTTGAGGTTGCGGAACGGTTCGCTGACGGGCGCGCGACCGCCAAGAAGCTACGGGCCGTGCAGAAAGAGACCCAGGACGCCGCACGTCAATTTTACGACGAGTACCGGCAAACGCAGGGCGTCGCGCCGTACATCGCCCACATGCACGCCAGCGCCTGTGCCGATGCCGCGGCTGCGGGGCACGACACACGGGCTTCGTCCGCGTCGTATGCGATCAGCGGAGCCAATTACGCCGCTCAGACCTACGCCTACGAGATTACCAATACGGCCGGGGGCGTCAGCGACCTCTGGCAGGCGCACAAGGACGCCGAAGCCGCCGCGCACGCCGGCGTCCTGCGCGATGTCGTCGGGAACCCGTTCCGCCCGGTCGGGTTCGATCCCGCCTGGCGCACCACCGACGTGCGGCTCCTGGCCGAACGCATCTACAACGACCGCGCGTTCGACCAGCTCCCCATTCTCGCTGACGCGCTCCAGGACGCCGGGTGCGGGGCCGAACGCCTGCTGGAGCACCTGCGCGACCCCGCGCTGCTCCCGTGGGAGCGGTCGGACGCGGCCGGGCCGCCCCCGGTGGAACACGCCCGGGGGTGCTGGGCGCTCGACCTCGTGCTGGGTTTTGCCTGACGCAAAGCGGCATGGCACCGGTTGCGCGGCGTAGGTAGAATCGTCACCAGGGTTACAGTTTCGCCGTCTTCAGGAGGTGCGCCGTGGTGGCAAACAGGGTCCGGCGGGTGGTGCTACTGGCCGCCGCCGTTGGGTTCGCGGTCCTGGCCGGCGGGCAGGTCCGTGCGGCCGATGACAACAAAGAGCTGCGCGAGGAACTCCTCAAACTCAACTCCATCACCGATAAGGACGCGCAGCGGGACAAGCTCCGCGCGCTCGCGAAGGACAAGGATAAGGCGAAAAAGCTCGTCACCGAAGCCGGCAAAATGCTCAAGGAGGCGAAGGGCAAGGACAACCCGTTCAACTTCAACGGCGGGCTGATCGTCGCCCGGCTCGCCCACTTCAACAAGCAGTACGACGTCGCCGAGCCGTTCTACGAGGCGCTCGTCGAGAACGCCACGAAGATCAAGAGCGGCAGCAAGATGGTGGACGCCTACGAGGGCCTCATCGACCTGTACTGGGAGACGAAGAAGTACGCCCTGGTGTCCGAGACGTGCCAGAAGTTCGTGGACGACATGGGGCCGGAGGAGTACGAGCGGGCGAAGCCGTTCATTCTGGAGCGGCTGGTTCAGTCGATGGCGAAGGAAGGGAAGTTCGACGAAGCGCTGAGCCTCGTTGACAACCTCATCCGGGTGAGCGCCCAGGCCGACTGGTACTTCCTCCAGACCAAGGGCTGGGTGCTGCGCGAGCAGGGCAAGCTGCCGGCGGCGATCGAGGCATACAACTCGGCGCTCGAAAAGCTCGACACCACCGACGCCCTCAAGGGTGAGGGCAAGGACCAGATGAAGGACCGCGTCCGGTACATCCTCACCGGGCTGTACGTCGACAATAAGGACGTGGACAAGGCCGCCAAGCACCTGCAAACGCTCATCAAGCGGAACCCGGACAACCCGACGTACAAGAACGACCTCGGGTTCATCTGGTGCGACGCGAACATGAACCTCGAAGAGTCCGAGAAGCTGATCAAAGAGGCCATCGAACTCGACACGAAGGAGCGGGAGAAGCTCAAGAAGGAAGGCAAGCTCGACGAGGTGAAGCCGAACGCCGCGTACCTCGACAGCCTGGGTTGGGTGCTGTTCAAGCAGAAGAAGTACAAGGAGGCGCTCGAGCCGCTGAAGCAGGCCGCGGCCGACGACGAGGACGGCAGCCACCTCGAAATCTGGGACCACCTCGCCGACTGTCACATGGCGCTGGGCGAGAAGAAGGAAGCCATCGCCGCGTGGGAGAAGGCGCTGAAGTTCGAGGACCTGACCAAGCGGGACGGCGAGCGCCGCCGCAAGGTGAGCGAGAAGCTGAAGAAGGCCCGCGAGTAGTTGGTTGTTACGGCGCGAGTGGCCTTGGCCGCTCGCGCCGGAGCGCGGGCCTCTGGCCCGCTGGTGTGCGCTGGGAATGAGCCCCGGGTTCCGCGGAGCCGAACCGAACCGCCGACGTCAAGCGGGCCAGAGGCCCGCGCTCCGGCGCCGGACATAACACCAGAGCCTCAACCGGGTCTCGTGTTCGACTCGCCTTGCGGAACGCTCCATGCTCGCCGGCTGGACACGGATCGCCCTGGGCGGGCACGCCGTTGACGTGTTCGACCCGCCCGGCGCAGCGCCGCAAGCGGTGCTCTACCTGCACTCACTTCGTGAAGAGTCGCCGGCAACTGACTCCACTTTCACAACGGAACTGAAGCGGCACCGGTTACGGTGTGCGGCCCCGGCCGGCGGGTGGTGCTGGTGGGCCGATCGCATCTGCTCGGAGTTCGACACCGAAATCACTCCTGAATGCTTCCTTTTGGAATCGCTGGTGCCGTGGATGGAGTCCGCGTGGGGGCTCGGGCCGCGTACCCTCGCGCTCGCCGGGGTGGAGATGGGCGGGCAGGGGGCGGTGCGACTCGCGTTCAAACACCCCGACCGGTTCCCGGTCGCGGTGAGCGTTTCAGGGGCGTTCGACTGCCAGGACTGGTACGGCGCGGGCACGCCGCTCGATGAGATGTACGAGAGCCGCGAGCGGTGCCGGCTCGACACCGCGCTTCTGCACCTCGACGCCCGGGACTGGCCGGCGCACCTGTGGTTCTGTTGCGCGCCGGACGACGCGGCGTGCTACCGCGGTAACGACCGGCTCCGCGAAAAGCTCGCCGCGATGGGTGTTCCGCACACCGCCGATCTCGACACGCGCGCCGCAGCCGGAACGTCGTACACGGAATTCATGACGCCCAAGGCGCTGGCGTTCGTTGCGGATGCGCTCGGGCGAGTGGCGAAGCGGCTGATGTAGGTCGGGCGAGGCGCGTTTGTGATCCGTCGGTCGGCGCCACAAAAGCAACCGCCAAAACAGGGGTCATCAGCCGAACGATGATTCCTAGAACACCGTGCCGGAGCCGCTGCGCGGGAATTCGTTCGGGTTGGGCGGGAATGCCGACGGCTTCGGGGCCGCGGGGCGCCCGCCGAGCATGGCGGACCGCGGCGCCTTCAGGCCGGGCATCGGCCCCGGGGTCGGGCGGAGCTGGTCCGGGTTCGCGCCGTTCGCCCACAGCAGCACCCGGCGGGCGACTTCGGCGGCGACCTTGCTGTTCGCCGGCGGTCGCTCGCCCCCGGGGAGCCCGAGTTCTAACCCCAGCACGTTTTGCAGCACCGCCGCAACCGACAGCGCCATCTCGCGGTTCGGCTGACGCGCCAGCCCGCGGAGCACGTCCACGCCGTCCGAGTCGTGCGGGTTGATGCGCAACATCTCTTCCGCCGCGAACAGCCGCATCGGCCCCGGTTGGTCCAGGTTGGTGAGCTTGTCGAGCAGGTCCACCGACAGCAAGTTGTGATCGCGCAACAGCGCTGCGAGTTCCACCCGGAGGGCGGGCGGGGCGTCGGGGCTGAGCATCATCGCGGCGAGCTGGCTGCCCAGTTCGGGCCGCTCTCCGTCGGTCAGGTCGCGGTGGTGCTGCTCGATCAGCGTTTGGATCGCGCGGGGGGCGAGCGGGGCGTGCTCCTCGGCCCAGGTTGTGAGGTCGGCGAGCGCCGCGGCCGGCAGCCGCCCGGTGGCGAACAGGGGGCCGTCGTCCGCGAGCCGCGGGTCGGCGAGCGCCTCACGCACGCCCTCGCGGGCGAACGCCCATTTGGCGTCGGCGTTCCACAGCAGGGCTTCCGCGGCGGCCGCCCGCGCCTCGGCCGCGGGGTCCCGTAACATACAGGCCAGCCCGCCGATGAGGTCGGCGGACCCGACCGCGGCCAGCGCGTACGCCGCCGCGACCCGGACGGCCGGTTCGCCGCTCTCGCGGGCCGTTTTCATGACCAACTCAGCTTCCCCCGGGCGCCACACGGGGCGATACTCTAATGCCCCCAGGGCGGAGCACTGCACCTCCGGCCGCGGGTCCGAGAGCAGCGCGAGGACCGGCCGGATCTCGTCCAGAGCGGCTCCCCGAAGGGCGACGACCTCGGGTAACAGCCGGCAGTCGGTGAACTGGAGCGGCCAGTCGGTGCGGGACACGAGCTTGGCGCACCACTTGTTCGCGCGGCGCAGCGGTTCGGCCCCGGTCCGCGTCAGGTCGTGAACCGCTGCGAGGCCCACCGCCGTAATGAGCAGGGCGCTTTGTCCGATGTGAACGGCCCAATCGGGAGAGCCGCGGGTCGGCAGCCACAGCCACGCGAGGGCGATCAGGTAAAGGATGATGAGCGACGCGCTTACCGGCGGGCGCCACACCGGGTGGGCGCGCAAGAGCGTGAGCGCGAAGAGGACCTGAACACCCGCGCCGACGTAGAGCGCGATCAGGTCCGTGCGGTAGCCGAAACCGGCGAGCAGGGCGGCCGGGAGTGCGAGCAATGCGAGGCTGACGACCCGGCCGAGGAGCCCGAGATCGTGGCGCGGCGCCGGTGCGGACCAAGCCATGATGCGCGATCCCACCTGAGCGGTGTCGGGTAACCGGTGCCGCCCGCCGAGGGACGCGGCACCCAAACTGAACGGGGCTTCTGTTCTGAAGAACTACCGTACCTTATCTCGCGATTCAGCCCGGGGCAAACGCGCGGAACACGCGAGCGGTCGTAAAGTCGAAAGTCCTAACAGCGAAAGCTAGCACGGCCGGGGCGGGTTCAGTAGTTTCAAGTTCGCGCGGCCCTGATGAGACCGGCCGAGATCAGAACGCGACGCGGCACATCAGGCCGGCGGGCGCGCCGGCACAAACTGCCGCGCCGTGTTATACGCGGCCTCGCGACTTCCTGACCGTTGGTCCCCAACTTCCGAGCGGAGCAGGCCCATGTTCGCCGTCTTCGAGTGCGTGGCGCTGGCGGTCAAGGAGCACGGGGTGCAGGGACTGGCCGAGCTGGTTCCCGGCGGGCAGTACGTGGCCAAGGTCGCCCAGCAGGCGTACGCGCTGTACTGCGAGCGGAAGAAGGCCGAGGCGTTCCGGGAGGAGATCGCGAAGGCCGCCGCCAGCAGCGCCGACGAGGCCAAGAAGGTCGCCGAACAGGTCGCGCGGCAGGTGGTGAACGAGGGCTCGATCGAGGACCGGCTCACCCTCGAACTGTACCTGACCCAACTGCCGGGGGCGGTGCGGCAGTCGCTGAAGCGCGCCGACGACCCGACCGGGAAGACGGTCCCGCCGGACTTCGCGATCGGGGAGCCCGAGGACCTGGCGAAGCTCCTCCCGATGCGGGTGCCGCACTTCCGGCCCGGGGCGGACCTCCCCGGGCGCCCGGGGTGGAAGCTCGAAGAGCTGCTCGGCGCCGGCGGGTTCGGCGAGGTGTGGCTGGCGCGGCACGGCTTCCTCCCGCAGCCGCGGGCGGTGAAGTTCTGTACCGATGCGAAGGTGCGCGCGAAACTCACCTCGCACGAGGGCCGGGTGATCGCCCGCGTGATGGAGCAGGGGCCGCACCCGAACGTCGTCCCGCTCCTCGATGCGGTACTTGATGGCGAGGCCCCGTGGCTGATGTACGAGTACGTGGGCGGCGGGAGCCTGATCGACCTCATCCACCGGTGGCAGGCGCTCCCGGAGGCGGAACGCGAAGCGGCGACGGCGCTCGCGATCGGGCAACTGGCCGGGGCGGTGGGCGCGTTCCACCGGCTCAGCCCCGCGATCGTTCACCGGGACCTGAAGCCGGCCAACATCCTATTTCACGTCGATGGGCGGTCGAACGGCTCTGCGGCCGACGTGCGCCTTCGGATCACCGATTTCGGCATCGGCGGGGTGGCGGTCGATTACCTGCGAACGAACCCGGCCGGGCTGTCGATGATGACCGGCTGGCTCGAAACGTCGCTGCGCGGGTCGTACACGCCGCTGTACGCCAGCCCCCAGCAGGCCCGCGGCGCGAAACCGGACCCGCGCGACGACGTTCACGCGCTCGGGGTGATCGCGTTCCAAATGCTGACGGGCAAACTCGCCGAGGCGCCCGGGACGCGGTTCGAGCGCGAACTCAAACGCCGCACCGTGTCCGATGAACTGATCGAGATCGTGGGCGACTGCGTGGACACCGAGCCGACCGGGCGGCCGAAGGACGCGGCCGAGCTGGCGGAGCGGTTGGGCAAGTTGCGCGGCGGGAAGAGCCCGGTCTCCGAACCGGCCCGGGCGGGTAGCCGGACCGCTCCGGCCCCTGTTCCGGCGGCGAAGGATGAGAAGGTGCCCGCGGAACCGAAACGGGCGGGCGGCTCGCCGGCAGTGAAGCCTGCGGTGCCGTCCCCACCCCCGCGCGAGGGGCGAGGGGCGGCGCTCCCGGCCCCGTCGGGGCTTGAAGGCGGCTCGGCGCCGGTGTCGATCGTCGCGCAGGCGGTGCCGGCCGAACCCGAGAAGTGGCTGATCCCGCTGCGCGGGCACTGGTTCTCCCGAGCTACCAACGGACTGGACGCGCGCTGGACGCCGAGTGGCGCAAAACTACCCGGTGAGGTGGTCGCGAAGCCCGGGGAAGCGTACCGCCTCGCCCTCAATCCCGACACCACCGGCGACGCCGAACTGGTCAAACTTAAGGCGCTTGCCGGTTTGCCGGGGCTCGAAGCCATCGACCTGTCGGGCTGCGTTCGCGTCACCGACGCCGGGCTGATGCACCTCGCGAGCCTGCGCGGGCTGAAGGCCGTAGGGCTCGCCGACACCCAGGTCACCGATTCGGGCGTAACACTGTTGCTGACACGGTTTCCGGAGCTGGAAGCCGTCGGGCTGGCGAACGCCGCTTACGTTTCGCCGACCGTGATCCCGTACCTCGCGAGAATGCGGAAGCTGAAGCTGCTCGCGCTGCCCCCGCGGGCCGACACCATCGACGTGCGGGTCGAGTTTCAGAAGCGCCGGCCCGCGTGCCAATTAGTGTAAACTGTTCGGAACTCACTTCCTGATATGGAGGTTAGTCCGATGACCAGGACGCCGCTCGACGGCGAAGCGATCTTCACCATCACCGATTTCCTCACGCCGGAGGAATGCGCCCAGTTCATTGCCCAGAGCGAGGCCCTTGGGTTCGGCGACGCGCCGCTCGCCGGCGGCGAGGTGATCAAGTCGTTCCGCGACAACGACCGCGCAACGCTCGACGACCCGACCCTCGCGGCGCGCCTCTTCGAGCGCGCGAGGGCGTTCCTGCCATCAGTTATTGAGGGGCACGAGCTGGTCGATTTCAACGAGCGGTGGCGCTTCTACCGGTACGGCCCCGGGCAGACGTTCAAGCCGCACCACGACGGGGCCTACCACCGGTTCCGGCAGCTCCAGGCGAGCGAGCTGACGTTCCTGATCTACCTGAACGACGACTTCACCGGCGGGGGAACGAACTTCTTCCACGACCTCCTGACGCACTTTCAGTTTGGTGCGGGGCCGTGGCTGCGTGTGAAGCCGGTGCGCGGCACTGCGCTGGTGTTCCGGCACCGGCTGCTCCACGAGGGGGCGGTCGTGGAGAGCGGGCGAAAGTACGTGCTGCGCACCGACGTGATGTACGGGCGCCCCCGGGGCGTGAATGCGGCGGGGCGGTCTGGGTAACGTCCGGTTGTACGGATTCGCTTGTCCGTGCGGTTCGTTTCAACTCGGGCAGACTGCGCGGTCGATACCATCGTGCCTAACGTGCCGGTGTTCCGGTTTCTGCACGGGTGCGACATGCACGGATCAGCACGCTGCCTGCCCTACATCGCCGGGTTCGCTCTCCTCGCCCTCATTACGACACCGGGCTGCTCGCGATTTCATTATCGCGAGCGGGCCGACAAGGATGTCGCGGGGGTGATCTCTCAAAAGAACATCTTCCCCGACTGGCAGGTGAAGAAAGATTGGCACGTGTACCCGGACCCGCGGGCGCGGTTCGCGGACAACTCCAATCCGGACCGCCCGCCGTACCCGCCGGACGACTTCGCGGCCCGCGTCCTGTCCCCTCATCCGCAGCGCCCCACGAAGAAGTCCGGGGTCGGACGGGTGGACGGGGACGGGTACGTGGCGATGCTCGAACAGTGGGACGCGGAGAACCGCGCCGGCGAACCGCCACCACCTGCACGCGGGGTCGCGGAGCAGAGCCCGGCTTCGGCTCCGACGGTGAAGAAGGACGGGGGGACAACCTCTCAGTGGCCGACCACGCCAGGGGCAGGGGCCGCGGAACGCACCACGGCGCAACATTCCCTCCCGCGTGGGGAAACGGCCGGAGCGAAGCCGGCCCCCGACCGCCCCGCCGTGCGCCACAGCTTGCCGCCCGGCTTCCCCGGTGCGAGCCCGGTCGAGCCGTCCGCGGCGGTCGCGAAACAACCGGCGACCGCGTCGGGCACTGCGAAGGTCGAGCCGACCGCTCCCGCCAAGTCGGGCGAGTTCGGCCCGTGGACGGCGGCGAACCGCACGACACCCACGCCGAGTACGGAGCCGGGGCGCGCCAAGCTGGCGCCGCCGACCGTGGTCGTCGTTTCGGGCAAGGACGAGCCGAGCGGTGTTGCGGTCCCGGCCGTCGGTCGCGCGCCCGTCGTGGTGCCGGAGTCGGTTCCGCCGCCCGACGTTGCCCCGGCGCAGCCGCTCCCGCTCCCCGTTCCGGAGACGAAACCACCCGAAACGAAGCTGCCCGACCCGAAGCCGTCTGAGACGAAGCCGTCGGGCGGGAACCCGCTCGGGGCGATGTCCGACCTGTACCCGCCGGCGCTCGCCACCGGCGACCCCGCGTCGGACTACCTCAAAGCGCTCGAGTCGGCACAATCCGGGTACCGCATCAAGCTCGATCAGGCCGTCGAGCTTGGGCTGTTCAACGCCCGCGAGTACCAGGACCGGCGCGAAGACCTGTACCTGAGTGCGCTGCCGGTCACGCTAGAGCGGTTCAATTTCGCGGCGCAGGCGTTTTTCACCGAGCAAGTGGTCCGCCGGTCCACCGGGCGCGAGCTGGGGGGCGGCGAGCGCTGGAACATGGGCACCACGGCGGGCTTCAACAAACTGTTCCCGACCGGGGCGCTGCTCGCCGTCCAACTCGCTAACCAGGTGGTCATCGACCTGTCCGGCGACCGGCCGCAGACCAGCATCAGCAACCTGACACTGAGCCTGGCGCAGCCGTTCCTCCGCGGCGGCGGGTTCGCCGTCACGCTCGAAGGGCTGACGCAAGCGGAGCGCACGCTGCTGTACGCGATGCGCTCGTACGCGCGGTTCCGGAAGATCTTCTACGTGGCGATCGCGGGCGGCGGGGGGTACACGAACAACCCGTACGGGCTCCAGGGGCTGTCGCAGAACCTGGGGCGCGGCATCGGCGGCAACCTGACCGCCCCAAGCACCGGGTTCATGCCGCTGCTGTACCAGTCGGCGGTCATCAGCAACCAGCGCAAGAACGTGACCGCGCTGGAGCGGCTGTTGCGCCTGTACCAGGCGTTCCGCGAGGGCGGGCAGCAGTCCGACCTCCAGGTGGGGCAGGTGGAAGTGCAGTTGCTCAGCAGCCGCGGCCAGCTCCTCGGGCAGGTCGGGGGCGTGGCGGCGGGCGGCGGGGGGGGCGGCGGGAGCGGTATCCGCGGGTACCTCGACGCGCTCGACAACTACAAGCTCCAGCTCGGGCTGCCGGTGACCGTCGCGCTGGACCTCGACGACACGCCGCTGCGGCCGATCCGGCAGCAGCTCGGTCGGTTCGAGGAGGTGTACGCGCAGGTGCAGCAGGTGGAACTGGAGGCCGCGAAGTACGACCCGGCGGTGCCGGTGGCGCAGTTCCGCGCCCGGTGGCGCGCCCTGCTCACGGAGTCGCCGCTGGCGAAGGGCACCGCGTTCGCGAAGAGCATCGGGGAGCGGTTCGACTCGTGGGCGCCGGCCAAACTGAACGACGACCAGGCCGCCACCCGACTGGCCCGGCTTCGGGAGGAGCGGCGGAAGCTGCTCGACGCCCGCGCCGCGCGGCTCGCGAAGGGCCAGCCGGAGCCGCCCGCCGACACCCGCCGCGTCGCGCTGCTGGAGGACGAGATCGACCTGGGCGAGTTCGACCGGCTGGTGCGGGTGTACGAGTCGCAGCCGTGGAGCAAGTTCACCGGCCCGGCCCGGGTGGCGGCCCAGGCCGGCGCGTTCCGGGACGTGTTCAGCGCGTTCTACCTGCTCATCCTGGAGGCCCGCAACGACCGGCTGGTGCTGGTCCGGAACCAGTGGCCCGAGCTGCCGCCGCTGCCCATCGGGGCGGGTCAGGAGGGGAGCACCGACGCGCTGGCGGCCCCGCTGGACGAGGCGTACACGGCCGCGATCCGGGCGGCCCTGTCGAACCGGCTCGACCTGATGAACGCCCGGGCGCAGGTGGTGGACTCGTGGCGCCAGATCGCAATTCAGGCAAATTCGTTGCAGGGGGTCTTCGACGTCCGGTATGATTTAACAAGCAGCACCCCGGCCGGTCGGAACAATGGTCTCGCGTTTTCCGCCGACCGGAGCGACCACCGACTGACTTTTAACGCGCAACTGCCTCTAATTCGCCGCGCGGAGCGTAATAATTACCGTGCCGCACTGGTCTCCTACCAGCGCTCGCGCCGCACGCTGATGGCGTTCGAGGACAACATCACCAACGACGTGCGCAGCGACCTCCGGGATTTGCGAACCTTCGCTCAGTTGTACCGCATCCAACAGCGGGTCGTGGAACTCGGGTACTCGCAGGTGGACAACGCCCAGGCGATCCTGCTCGCGCCGCCGGCGCCCGGGGCCGGGAACGACGCGGGCAGCGCCGCCGCCCTCACCCAACAGGTGCTCGACGCCCAGAGCCGGTTGGTGGCCGGGCAGAACTCGCTGTACCAGATTTGGGTCGCCTACCAGACCGGCCGGATGCAGCTGTACCTCGACCTCGAACAGATGACCCTCGACGACCGCGGGGTGTGGATCGATGAGTTCTTCAACCGAGCCGACAGTTCCCGTCGTTCACCCGAGCCCGCCGGCGACCGGCCCCGGCAGCCCGTCGGTGAACAGCTTCCTGCCCCCCGGCCATTCGGACGGTAAGCCGCGGCAGCTTCCGTCCCGGGCCAAGGGGCGGAAGCTGTTGCTGCCGCTGGCACTGGGCGGGACGCTGGCGCTGGCGGCCGCCGCGGTCGGCGGGTGGTACGCCTTCCGCCCGGCCCCCGTCCGCAACGACGTGCTGCTGCACACCGTCCGGCGCGAGCCGCTGGTGGTCACGGTCGCGGAGAAGGGGACCCTCGAGTCGGCCGACAACCGCGACATCGTGTGTAAAGTGCGGGCCGGCTCCAAGGGGTTCGCCAGTACCATCAACTGGGTCATCGACGACGGCTCCCGCGTCAAGCCCGGCCAGCTCCTCATGATCCTCGACGACTCCGCCCTGAAGGACCAGGAGGAGGAGCAGCAGATCAAGGTTGACACGGCCTCGGCCAACAAGATCAAGGCCGAGAACGATTACGACATCGTGGTCAAACAGAACGAGATCGCCGTCGAGACCGCGAAGAACGCGCTGGCGCTGGCCGAGATCGATCTGGAGAAGTTCACCGGCCTGAACTACGACCCGACCCTCGGGGCGCTCGCGGTGGTCGGCGGCGGGATGGCGTCGCTGTCCGAGACCGGCTCGTTCCGCCAACTGGTGGACGATCAGACCGGGCAGGTGAAACTGGCCGAGAGCAACCTGGAGCAGTACCGAGAGCGGGCCGCGTGGTCCGACCGGATGGTGAAGCTCTCGTACATGAGCGCCGCCCAGGCCCAGGCCGAGCGGTCGAAGATGGAGAGCGCCGTCGAGGACTTGCGGAGCAAGCGGGCCAAGCTCTCCCAGATGCTCAGCTACGACCGCAAACAGCAACTCACGGACTTCCGGAGCAAGCGGACGAGCGCGCTGCTGGCCTACGAGCAGGCGGTGCTGCAAGCGGACGCGAACCTCGCCAAGGCACTGGCCGAGAAGAAACGGGCCACGTCCGAGTTCATCCAGCAGGACGAGAAACAGCGCGAGATCTCGCTCCAGCGCGCCGAGTGCAAGATCACGGCCCCGAGCGACATCGAGCCGGACTCGATGGTGGTGTATTTCCGGTCCGAGTCCAACCGGTTCGGCAGCAGCAGCAGCCAGGGGCTCATCGAGCAGGGGGCGCAGGTCAAGGAGGGGCAGAAGCTGCTCCGCATCCCGAACTTGCACCGGATGCAAGTGAACACCAAAGTCCACGAGGCGATGGTGGCCCGCATCCGCGGCGACGTGCGGGTGCCGACCCACCTCGTGGACGGGTTCCAGGCGGTGATGCTGCTGAACACCGACCCGTTCGGTCGTCTCGTGGGTCAGCGGGGCGAGTTGATGGACCGGGTGCGTGAGAAGTTCCGCAACCAGGAGTACAAGAAGCTGGCCGACGGGCAGAAGGCCACGGTGCGCGTCGACGCCCTACCGGACCGCCAGTTCGAGGGCCACGTGCGCACGGTGTCCGCGGTCGCCAGCCAGGCCGACTCGTGGATCTCGGACGTGAAACTGTACCAGACGCTGGTCATGATCGACTACGAGGTGTTCCCGGACGGGACCAAGAAGCGGATCGAGAGCGAGCAGCTCAAGCCGGACATGACCGCGGAGGTGACGATCACCGTGGACACCGCAAGGGAGGCCGTTTTGACGGTTCCGGTGCAGGCGATCATCGGCGGCACCGAGATGGGCGTGAAGCGCGAGGTGTACGTCAAGTCTCCGACCGGGGGATACGACCGCAAGCAGGTGGAACTAGGGCTCTACAACGAGAAGTTCGTGGAGATCAAGACCGGCCTGTCCGAGGGCGACGACGTGGTGATGAACCCGAAGGTGCTGCTGGCCCCGGACGACAAGACCCGCACCCGCGACGCCGCGCCCGGCGGTGGTGGCAAGGGTGAGGGCAAGGGCGGCGGGTTCGGTGACAGCCCGAAGGGCGACGGATCCGGCGCACCGGGCGGCGGTAAGAAAGGTGGCGGCAAAAAGGGTGGCGCGGGCGGCCCGCCGCCGGGCGCCGGAGGCCCCCAGCAAGGGTGATCGATGCGCGGCGCGAGCCCGCCGGTGCGACACGACTCAGGGTGCGAATTGCACCTGCGTGGTGTCACCGGCGGGCTCGCGTTGCGCCGGCGGGCTCACGCGGCCCGCGAAACGCTGTCGCTCCGGCGGGCTCACGCCGTGCCGCTCAGGAACCCACGACCCGCCCTTCGAGATTCCTTATGCCTGCCATCGTTCGCATCGTCGATCTGGTCAAGAACTACTATATGGGGACCCAGACCCTCAACGTGCTCAAGGGGTTGAACCTCGCGTTCGACGAGGGCGACTTCGTCGCCCTCATGGGGCCGTCCGGGTCGGGCAAGTCCACGCTGCTGAACGTGCTCGGGTGCCTGGACCGGCTGAGCAGCGGGCACTACTACCTCGGCGACGTGGACGTGTCCGAGATGGACGACGACCAGCTCTCCGAGGTGCGGAGCACCTACCTCGGGTTCATTTTTCAGTCGTACAACCTGCTCCCGCAGTATACGGTGGTCGAGAACATCGAGCTGCCGCTCCTGTACCAGGGCATCAAACTCGACGAGCGGACGAAGGCGCGGTGCGTGGCCCTCGCCGAACTGGTCGGGCTCGGAGACCGTCTGGACCACAAGCCGCTCCAGTTGTCCGGCGGTCAGCAGCAGCGCGTGGCGGTGGCGCGGAGCCTCGTGAACGACCCGCACCTGATTCTGGGCGACGAGCCGACCGGGAACCTCGACACGAAGACCAGCATCGAGATCATGCAGATGCTGCGGGAGCTGAACCGGGCGGGCAAAACGATCATCATGGTGACGCACGAGAACGACATCGCCGAGTGGGCGCGCCGGGTGGTGCGGCTGCGCGACGGGCGGGTCGAATCCGACGTGCGGAACGACACCCGCACCATCGTCGAGATGGACCGCTGAGCGCGTCGAGCGCCGCAGGGCCGTACTCCTTACTTCGAGCCGATGAGGCGGCCCGCGAATGAGCTTACCCTATGACGCTACAACCAAGGAACTGATCGAAACGGACCCGGCGGGTTGGGTCGCGTTCCTTGGCGGGGCCGTCCGGGCGTCCGCGGTGGGGCTGATCGACGCAGATCTCTCCACGGTCACCACGGCCGCGGACAAGGTGATCCGGGTGGACGAGCCGTTCCGGTGGCTGCTGCACCTGGACATTCAGACCGGACCGAGCGCGGACCTCGAGCGCCGGGTGTTCCGCTACAACGCGCTGCTGACCGCCCGACATGGGGTGCCGGTGGCGTCCGCAGTGGTGCTCCTCCGGCGGCGTGGCAATATGGCGTGGCTGAGCGGGCACATGCCGGTTGCCCCGCCGGTCGGGCCGAGTTGGGAGTTCCGGTATCAGGTGGTGCGGGTGTGGGAGCGGCCGGCGTCGGAGTTCCTAACCGGGCCGCTCGGGTTGCTCCCGCTCGCCCCGCTGGCCGGAGTCAGCGAGGGTGATCTGCCGTCTGTGGTGCGTGGCATGAAGGCCCGAATCGACGAGCAGGTGGACCCTCCGCTGGCCGCCAAACTGTGGGGCGCGAGTTACGTGCTGATGGGGCTCGCGTTCGAGCAGCCGCTGATCGATGCCGTGTGCGCAGGGGTGATGCAAATGGAAGAATCCGTGACGTACCAGGCGATTCTCCGGCGCGGGCTGCAAGACGGCTTACAGCAGGGGCTTCAGCAGGGGCTTCAGCAGGGGCTTCAGCAGGGGCTTCAGCAGGGGCTTCAGCAGGGGCTTCAGCAGGGGCTTCAGCAGGGGCTTCAGCAGGGGCTTCAGCAGGGCTCGTTGAATGAAGTACGCAAGTTGATACTCCGCCAGGGGGGGAAAAAGTTCGGTTCGCCGACGGCGACGCAAGAGGCCGCTCTTAACTCGCTGTCGGACCTCGCACGGCTGGACGCGCTGGCCGAAAAACTGCTCGACGTGAGTACCTGGGACGAACTCCTCGCCGGGGCGTGAGCCCGAGGCGGGCGCCTTTAACGCTGCCGCTCGCCCGGTTCGGACCCGTCGCCCGTTCCGAACCACCCTCTGCCGCCAGAACCGGCGGTAGAGCACCGTGCCCGATCCTGCGCCCCGGTACGGCTCTCGGAGACGTGAATGTTCGGTTACGACTTCTCGCTGCTGCAACTCGTCGGCCTCGGCGCGGCGGCGCTGGTGGTGGCCACCGTACTGTTTTTCGTGTTCGGCGGCCCCGCGGCGGCCTGGGTGCTCGCGCGGGTTCCGCTCGCCAGCAACACCGCGAAGCTCAAGCGGAGCGTCTCACTGGCGATGAAGAGCCTGTGGCTGCACAAGCTCCGCTCCGTGCTGTCGGTGCTCGGCATCATCATCGGCACGTGCTCCGTCATCTCCCTCATGTCGTTCGGCGAGGGGTCCATGCAGGACGCGCTGGACGACATCAAGCGCCAGGGCGCCACCAACATCATCGTCCGCAGCACCAAGCCGCCGGACGACTCGGCGACGGCCGCGAAAGGGTTCGTCACCAGTTACGGTCTGGTGCGCGACGACCTTGAGCGGTTCAGCACGCTTACGACCGACGGGGCGGTGTCGCGGATCGTGCCCATGCGGGTGTTCCCGAGCGAGGCGCGGTACCTGGACCGGCTCGTGAACGCCCGCGTCATCGGGACGACGCCCGACTACCAGGCGGTGAACAAGCTCGAAATGTCCCGCGGCCGGTTCCTGGTCGAGAACGACGACAGCGACCTCGAAAACTACTGCGTGCTCGGGGCGGAGGCGGCGGACCGGCTGTTCCCCTACGAGGACCCGCTCGGGCAGACGGTCGGGATGCGGAGCCACTTTTTCGTCGTCGTCGGGGTGCTGAAGGACCGGATGCCGACCGGCGGCTCCGGCGGCAGCCAGGCCGCCGAAGACTTCAACCGGGACATTTACATCCCCATTCGCACGAGCCGGCGGCGGTTCGGCGAGGTGATTTCGGTGCGCACCGCCGGCGCCCGCATGAACGAGAAGGTGGAGTTCAGCCAGATCACGCTCACCGTCAGCGCGGAAGTGGACACCCCCGCGGGCCGCGCGAAGGTGCAGGCGGTGGGCAACGAGATCAAAGGGATGCTGGACCGCAAGCACCCGAAGAAGGACTACTCGGTGACGGTCCCGCTGGACAAGCTCGAAGAGGCCGAGCGCGCCCAGAGCCGGTTCACGATGCTGATGGGCGTGATCGCGTTCATCTCGCTGTTCGTGGGCGGGATCGGGATCATGAACATCATGCTCGCGACCGTGACCGAGCGGACCCGCGAGATCGGCATCCGCCGCGCGCTCGGGGCGAAGCGCAAGGACATCGTGCTCCAGTTCCTCGTGGAGGCGGTGGTCCAGACGACAATCGGCGGGTTGCTCGGGGCCGCGATCGGCGTCCTGTCGGTGTACTGCGTGCCCGCCGCCTGGGAACTGGTCCGCTCGACCGCGTGGTTCGCGTCCGAGGTGCGGCTGCCGGCGAAGCTGCACGTGCTGTCGATTTTCCTGTCGGTGGGCGTGTCCATTCTGGTCGGGATGGTGTTCGGGCTGTACCCCGCGTGGCGGGCCGCGAAGCTCGACCCGATTGAGGCCCTGCGGCACGTGTAGTGAGGTTGTTCGCTTCACACGCGCAAGTTTTCCCTGCTTCGCCATTCTACCCGCGGGCGGGGGTGTTCCCCGCTCTTCCGCTGGCGGGGCGTTCGGTCCGGGGCGACCCGGCCGGGCGCCCCGTTTTCTTCGGTCGGTTGGTCGCGCGAGGCGGTAACGGCTCGTGTTCGGTGCCCGTTTTTGCGGGCACGGGGTTCACGAACCTTCGCGCTCTGGTCCGGGCTGGTACAATTCCCCTGTCCCACCAATCACGGATCAGGAGACACCGATGCCAGCAACCGCGACCGACCGCGTTCCGGTCACCGTACTCACCGGCTTCCTCGGCGCCGGGAAGACCACGCTGCTGAACCACATCCTCACGGCGCAACACGGCAAGCGGATCGCGGTCATCGAGAACGAGTTCGGGGAGATCGGCGTCGACCAGGATCTGGTCATCAACTCGGAAGAAGAAATCTTCGAGATGAACAACGGGTGCATCTGCTGCACCGTTCGCGGCGACCTGATCCGCATCCTCGGCAACCTGATGAAGCGCCGGGACAAGTTCGACTACATCCTCATCGAGACGACCGGGATGGCCGACCCCGGGCCGGTCGCGCAGACGTTCTTCATGGACGACGAGGTGAAGGCCAAGACCGCCATCGACGGCATCGTGACGCTGGTGGACTCGAAGCACGTCCTGCTGCACTGGGACTCGCACGAGGTGCAGGAGCAGATCGCGTTCGCCGACGTGATCCTGCTCAACAAGATCGACCTCGTGACGCCGCCGGAACTGGACAAGCTCGAAAAGCTGATCCGGAAGATGAACGCGAGCGCGAAGATCCACCGCACCACCAACGCGAAGACCGACCTCGACAACGTCCTCAACGTCCGCGGGTTCGACCTCGACCGCATTCTGGAGCACGAGCCGGACTTCCTGAAGAACGGCGGCCATTCGCACGATCACGAACACGATCACAAGCATGACGACAAGGATCACTCCCACTGCGATCACGAGCACGGGAAGTGCGAGCACGACCACGATCACGAGCACGAGCACGAGCACAAGACGCACGCGCTCGGGGTGATGAAAGAAGAGGAGCCAGACCACGTTCACGACTCGTCGGTGACGAGCGTGGGCATCACGCTGGCCGGCGACCTCGACGTTAAAAAGTTGAACAAGTGGATGATGGAACTGCTTCAGGAGAAGGGGCCGGACATCTTCCGCATGAAGGGCGTGCTGAGCATCAAGAACGATCCGAACCGGTTCGTGTTCCAGGGCGTTCACATGCTGTTCGACGGCCGCCCGGACAAGCCGTGGGGCAAGACGCCGCGGTCCAACAAGCTCATCTTCATCGGCCGCAACCTCGACCGCGGCGCCCTCACCGAGGGCTTCAAGAGCTGCTTGGCGTAGCGCAAGTCAAAAGGGAAGGCGCGAGATAAAGTGGTCGGTCGGATCGCCCCGGCAGTTCGCTGGACCGGGGAGATCGTTGTATTGTGGTTTGTTTTTGCCTTTTACCTTTATCCTTTTGACTTGATATGGCTCGCATCAACATCTTCGGCGGCGCGAAGGCCGAGAACCGACTCCGCCCGGTGTGGCAGGCGCCGACGCCGGACCACGTCGTCGGGCTGACTTGGTCCCCGGACGGGGCCAAACTCGCCGCCGCGACGGTCAGCGGGCCGGTCGTCGTGTTCGACGCGCACACCGGCAAGCCGCTGCACGAGCTGAAGGGGAACGGGTTCGGCACCGCGGCGATCGCGTGGCAGCCCGGCGGTAGCCTGCTCGCCTCGGTCGGGCAGGACAAGGCCGTGCGCCTCTGGGACACCGCGACCGGGGCGGAGGTGAAGGCGCTCGACGCCGGCGCGGCGTGGGCCGAGAAGGTGGCGTGGCATCCGCAGGGGCAGTTCCTCGCCGCCGCGGCCGGCAAAAAGGCGCGGGTCTGGTCCGCGGGCGGCGAACTGGTGCGGGAACTGCCCGCACAGGCGGGTACCGTGATGGACCTGAAGTGGCGGCCCGGCACCAACCACATCACGCTCCTCGCGTATGGCGCGGCGGCGACCTACGACCCGTTCGCCGGGCTCGAACCGGTCAAGCTGTTGTCCTGGAAGGGGTCGCCGCTCGTGATGGCGTGGAGCCCGGACGGCAAGATTCTGGCCCACGGGAACCAGGACTCGACGGTTCACTTCTGGTACTTCGACGCGTCGCGCGACTTGCAGATGTGGGGCTACAAGACCAAGGTGCGCGAGCTGGCGTGGGACTTCGGCTCGCGGTACCTCGCGACCGGCGGCGGCCCCGTCGTGTGCATCTGGGACTGTCAGGGCGGGCCGAAGGGGCCGGAAGGCACCAAGCCGACGATGTTGCCCGGTCACGACGAGAATTCGAGCCTGACCGCGCTGGCCTATCAGCACCGCGGTTTCCTGCTGGCGTCCGCGGGGGGCGACGGGAGGGTGATGCTGTGGCAACCGACCAACCGCCGCGGCGCCCAGGTCGGCGAGTTCGCGTTCCCCGGCGAGACGGAGGCGTCCGTGTTGGCGTGGTCGCTCGACGACAAGTCGCTGGCCGCCGGCAGCGGGGCGGGAACGGTTGCGGTTTTTCGAGCCGGTTGAGCGCCGCGAGACGAGCCCTGGTTTCCGTGCGGCGCGGACCCCGAGATACGAAGAGTAGCTTCTTGTCTTTGGGGTCGGCCCCTTGCGTCTGCGCACAGATCGCGCCCGTCTTACCGCCCCCGAAACGAACTGCTGTGAACCGATCCGGCATCCGTCGGGGGAGTGATTGTTCACTGGGTGTCGAGCGGGTACATCGGCCGTTTGATGTGCTTGTACTCGAACCGGGCCGCGTTAATTGCGGTCAGGCCCGGCGTGTCCACCTCAATGATGGTTCCGCCGATCGGGGCGTACGCGGCTTTGTAGGCGACAGCCGCCTTCACGACGATCGCCCGCGCGTGTTTGGGGTCGATCCCCAGCGAGGTGAGCTGCCCGAGGCTAAACGGCGGGGTGCGGAGGGTGTTTACCACGAGCAGGTTCCCGTCCGCGAGGTCGATGACCGCGGTGTGCCCCTGGTCGTTCTGTCGCTTCCCGCCGTGGCGCGCCTCCACCTCCACCCAGCGCCCCTCGTGCAGCGAGCGCACCGTGCCGCGAACGGTCAGCGGCGGCCCGTGCAGCGTGCCGGTGCTGCCGCCCACCTTCACCTCTACCCGCCCGCCGACGCCGGCGTCCTTGGCCTGCGCCACCGCCGACGGGGAGTGAAGCGTCACCACGCAGCCTTTCGCCCGCTGCTTGAGCAGTTCCGCGAGGAGAACGGTCCCGTCGCCGGCCGATCCGCCGCCGATGTTGTCTCCGAGGTCGATCAGCAGCGCCGGCAGGTGCGTACACGCCAGCGCCTGGCGCACCGCCTCTTCGGGGGCCGGGCACGGCACGTTGAGCTGCTCCCGCACCGCCCACATTGCGTTCGCCAGCTCGTCGGCGACCGCTTTCGCGCGGGTCCGGTCCCCGTCGGCCACCACGATCACGCTGGCGCCCATCTCGGGCACGTCCGCGTAGGGGAACCCGGCCATCAGGCTGACCGAGAGGATGCCGGGCTGCTGTTCCCGCGCGCGGGCCATCCGCATCAGCCCGGCCATCGGCTCGCGGCCCGTGTCCTGTCCCAGCAGGTTCAGCAGCATCGGCGGCTTCGCGACGTGGCACACCGGGCGGACCGCTTTGCCCACCGCCCGCGCGACCAGTTCCGCCGCGACCAGCCCGCGCTGCCGCTGGTCCACGTGCGGGTACGTCTGGTAGCCGACGAGCGCCTCGGCCGCTTCGGCCATCTTCGGCGAGACGTTCGCGTGGAAGTCGAGCGTGACCACCAGGGGCACGCTCGGGCCGAGCGCGGCGCGAACCCGGCGCAGCACCTCGGTGTCCGCATCGGGGTGCTTGGGCGTGACCATCGCCCCGTGCAGGGCGAGCAGCACGCCCTCCGCCCGGGCGAGCCGGAACCCGGTCACGAGGGCGTCGGTGAAGTGGTCGAAGAACTCGTCGCTCACCGGGCCGGCCGGGGTGGCCCACGCCATCGCGACCGGCACCGGGGTGAACCCGAACCGCCGCGCCCCTTCGATGAAGCCGCCGATCTCGTGGTGCGCCTCCTGCCAGCTCGGGATCACGGCGTCGCCGTACGTGAGGCTGCCGTCGCGGAACCGCGACAGGTCCGTGGGGAGTGGGGCGAACGTGTTCGACTCGTGCATGAACCCGCCGATCGCGATCCGCATCGTGTCTCTCCGCCGTCCCACGGGCCGGGCGCCAATATCGCGCCCGCTGTTCACGAGATTTCATATGGTTTCTGTGAGGGCGGCGTCCCTCACTTCTCCAATTACTGAGGTGCTCCAGTGCCTGTGAACGTGGCGGTGGTCGGCGCAACCGGTGCCGTGGGCGATCTGATCCGGAAGGTGCTCGCGGAGCGCAGCTTCCCGGTCAAATCGATCAAATTCCTGGCGTCCGAGAAAAGCGCCGGTAAAACCGTCGAGTTCGCGGGCAAACCGTACCCGGTCGAGTCGATCCGGGCCGAGGCGTTCGAGGGCGTGCAGATCGTCCTGAGCAGCACCCCGAGTTCGATCAGCAAGGAGTTCTCCCCGATCGCGGCGAAGGCCGGCGCGATCGTGGTGGACAACTCGTCGGCGTGGCGCATGGACCCGGACTGCCCGCTGGTGGTGCCGGAGGTCAACGCGCACGAGCTGCACAATGCGAAGAAGGGGATCGTCGCGAACCCGAACTGCGTCGCCATCCCGCTGTGCGTGGCGCTGAAGCCGCTGCACGACCTCGCGCCGGTGCGACGCGTGGTGGTGGCGACCTACCAGTCATCGTCCGGTAAGGGCGCGAAGGGGCTGATCGACTTCGCGGCGCAGGCGAGCGCCTGGGCCGCGGGGCAGCCGGTGCCCGCGCCGACGGCGCACCGGGCGCAGCTCGCGGGGAACGTGGTCACCCTCGACTGGACGCTCGACCCGAACGGCTTCACGGAAGAAGAAAACAAGGTCATCAACGAGACGCGGAAGATCCTCGGCGACCAGACCATCGGGGTCTGCCCGACGTGCGTCCGCGTGCCGGTGAAGGTGGCCCACAGCGAAGCGGTGACGGTCGAGTTCGCCCGCCCCGTTTCCGTTGCCGATGCCAAGGCGGCGCTGGCGAAGGCCCCGGGCGTGGTGTTCATGGACGAGGTCGTGGACGGGCGGTTCCCGCAACCCATCCACGCCGAGGGGAGCGATCACACGTTCGTGGGCCGCGTGCGGCAGGACCCGAGCAACCCGAACGCGCTGTGCCTGTGGGTGGTCGCCGACAACCTCCGCAAGGGCGCGGCCAGCAACGCCGTGCAGTGCGCCGAGGAACTGGTCAAGCGCGGCATTGTGAAGTAGCGAACAGACAAGCCGGGTTCACCGCAGAGAGCACGAGAGGGCGCGGAGAGAAGACCAAGAGAGACGTTCAAACTCACTCTCTTGGTCTTCTCTCCGCGCCCTCTCGTGCTCTCTGCAGTGAAATCTCTTGAATGCGTAACCTCAAACTCATCATCCGCTACGACGGGACCGACTTCTTCGGCTGGCAGACGCAGCCCGGCCGGCGCACGGTTCAAGAGACCGTCGAAAAAGCCATCGCGGAGATCACGCGCGAGCCGCGCGTGCGCCTGAACTGTAGCGGGCGCACGGACTCGGGCGTCCACGCGGTCGGACAGGTCGCGAACGTGTACACCGCGTCCAAACTCTCGTGCGCGGTGCTGCTGAAGGCGATCAACGCGAAGCTGTCCGAAGACGTCGGCGTGCGCGAGGTGACCGAGGCGCCGCAGAGCTTCTGCGCGAACAAGGACGCGGTGCGGAAGATGTACCGCTACGTGGTGCAGGACGGCCGGCTGCAAGACCCGTTCCTGCGGAAGTACGCGTGGTTCGTCCGCCAGCACCTGAACGCCGAAGCGATGGCGCGGGCGTCCCGGTGCCTAGTGGGGCGCCACGACTTCCGCTGCTTCGAGACGGAGTGGCCGAACCGGCTTACCAGTGTGCGGACCATTACGCACCTGAGCGTGAACCGGTTCGGCGAGTGCATCTGGATCGACGTGGAGGCGAACGGCTTCCTCTACAACATGGTGCGCGCGATCGCCGGGAGTCTGGTGCAGGTCGGCCGCGGGTTCTGGCCCGAAACGCAGATCGCCGACGTGCTCCACGCGATGGACCGCCGACTCGCCGGCCCCACCGCGCCGCCCGAAGGGCTGTTCCTGATGCGCGTGACGTACCCGGAATCCGGCGCCGATCGCCCGGCGCCGGGGGAGACGGACGCGAGCCGTTCGTGATAATAGCCGCATGTCCCACACATACCCCGCCGAACTCGAAATCCAGCCGCTCGCCCGGTCGGTGAGCGCGACCGTCACAGTCCCGGGCAGCAAGAGCATCACCAACCGCGCGCTGGTGCTCGCGGCGCTGGCGAGGGGGGACGCGCCGTGCGAACTGCGGGGCGTCCTTCGGAGCGAGGACACCGAGGTGATGCTCGGCGCGCTCGCCCAGCTCGGCTACTCGGTTCACGAGGACTGGGCGACGAACACGGTTCGGGTCACGAACCCGACGCCGCGCGCGATCCCGGCCGACCGCGCCGACCTGTTCGTCGCCAACTCCGGAACGTCGATGCGGTTCCTCGCCGCGATGGTGAGCCTCGGGGCCGGGCGGTACCGGCTCGACGGCATCCCGCGCATGCGCGAGCGGCCGATCGAGGATCTGCTCTCCGCACTGCGGGCGCTCGGCGTGAACGCGACCAGCGAAAGCGGCAACGGGTGCCCCCCGGTGGTGATCGAGGCGAACGGGCTGCGCACCGGGCCGGTTCACATCAAGGTCGCGAAGAGCAGCCAGTTCCTCAGCGCGCTGATGATGGCCGTGCCGTTCGCCCGCGCGAGTTCCGAGCACCCGGCTACGGTCGTCCACCTGGACGGCACGGTCGTGTCCGAACCGTACATCGAGATGACGGTGCGGATGCTCGAGAGCTGGGCGATCCGTGTCGATCGCGTGGCCCCCAACGCGTACCGCATCGAGCCCCAGCGCGGGCACCGCGAGCGGTACGACATCGAGCCGGACGCCTCAGCCGCTTCCTATTTCTGGGCCGCGGCGGCGGTCCTCGGCGGGAGCGTTACGGTGCGCGGGCTGAATCGGGCGTCGCTGCAAGGGGACGTGCGGTTCGTCGACGTGCTGGGACAGATGGGCTGTCGGATCGAAGAGAGCGATGGCGGGATCACCGTTCACGGCGGCCCGCTCCGCGGGGTCGATGTCGATATGAACGACATCAGCGACACCGTGATGACGCTCGGGGCGGTGGCACTGTTCGCCGACGGCCCCACGACCGTCCGCAACGTCGCCCACATCCGCCACAAGGAAACGGACCGCATCGCGGCGCTCGCGATCGAACTGCGCAAGCTCGGGGCCGAAGTCGAGGAGCGCGAAGACGGGCTCACGATCACCCCGCGCCCGCTCAAGGGCTGCGCGATCGACACGTACAACGATCACCGGATGGCGATGAGCCTGGCGCTGGTGGGCCTCAAGGTGCCCGGAGTTGTCATTCGGAACCCGGGCTGCGTCGCGAAGACGTACCCGGGGTTCTGGGAAGACCTGGAAGTGCTGGCCACGGCCAGTGGGCACTATTACGGCAGTACGCAAGATGCGCATTAATGCCAGCGGCCCGGCCGTCATTGCCTGTAACTTCAGGCGATTCAGCTCTGCTTATCTTTTGTGCCGCCGCAACATGCACGCGGCAATTTCCGTGAGTTACCAGGTCATGGGCGCGCAATACGGGGTTCGCGCGGACCAAAGGGCGTGGGCGGAGGTTTCGGGCGCTCAAGAAAAATAACCATTATCTTCGTACCGACTGTCTCTTCTCCAGGCGCAATAGGGGCATGGCCACTGAGCGTCAATGTGATCGTTTCGTCTTTATTGACCGAATAAGTGCCCGTGTAGTGCAGCCCATCGTAATCAATAAATTGTACTCCATTTTTAACGTTTGATTGCCAGTTTGCTGAGATGCTCTTTTTGACTTGCTTGTCCATGAAGGTCGAGCCCACTGAACTGCCAGCAACTCGCCAGTAAGGCCCCCCGGGCCAAGAATACGTGTATATAGACCATTTCTCTGTCCCAGGCTCACGGACTTTCATCCTGTACACATGCCAGTCCCCTTGAAAACTGCTTATTGGAACAAAAAATGCAGCGGGAAAGAAGATGATAAAGTGGAACATTTTCACTCCTGATCGCTAGGCCGAATGTGGGTTGATGGGTCAAACTATCGCCAGCGAGTGGCAATTAGATATTGGTTCATCGATTGTCGGCAGGGACGACTCCGCACGTGGGCTTCGGCAACAGACCGGCGGTCCAACTGCTCCATTGCGCGCCCGTCAAATGCGTCGGGCGCAGCGTCCTACTCATGGCGGCCACGACTAGACCACACGCCGCTCAAAATCTAGGGGAGTTTCGGAACACACTCTCAGCAGCGAAATTGAATCAGCTACGGGTTTGCGGAAGGCCTGGAAAGGTGGGCAATTAATACACGGTGGACGTGCGTGTTGCGCGGATGACTTGAGTCGCAAGTCTCAGGTCCGCAAGTCGTAAAGTCGACTACTGACTTTACGACTTGCGGACCTGAGACTTGCGACCGACTGGCCGATCACTGCCCTTCCGGCTTGGGCGTCGGCTTCCACAGCGGGCTGTGGCGCTTGATCTTGTACAGGATCTTCTCGCGGGCCTCGCCGGTCGCGGTCTCCAGCTTCGCCTTCAGCTTCTTCATCTTCTTCTTGCGGCTGTACCGCCGATCCAATTCGATGCGACGCTCGACCATATACTGCCCCTGAAAAGAACGCGCGGCGTGTCTCGCGGCCTGGCGCAGCGAAACGCTGCTTCACGGCCGCTCCAAATACGGACGCGATGTCTCAAACTTACGCACCACCGCCCCCCGCGACAAGCGAAGCGCACCGGCCGCTCCGTCGCGTGCTGCTGGCCGTCTGGGCCGTGCTGACGCTCGCCGCGCTGGCGTTCGTCGCGACGATCGGCACGAACGCCCCTTACGCCGACGAGTGGGAGTTCGTACCCGCCCTGCTGGGCGACGAACCCGCCGGCGAGTGGCTCTGGCGGCAGCACAACGAACACCGGATGCCGCTCCCGCGGCTCGTGGTCCTCATTTGCTTCAAGCTCACGCACGACTTCCGCACCGGGATGTTCCTCCAGATCGCGATGCTCTCGGCCCTCGCGCTCGGGCTGATGCGGCTCGCGGGGGAGTTGCGCGGCCGCTCGCACTGGGCCGACGCGTTCTTTCCCGTCTCGCTGCTGCACATCGGGCACTGGGAAAACTTCGTGATGGGCTATCAGGTGTGTTTCGTACTGTTCGCGACCCTTTCAACCCTGCTCGCGGTTGTCGCGTTGCGGATCACCCGCGCGAACGCGTTTCGGCTCGGGGCGCTGGCGGCGCTGCTCCTGATGCTGCTCGCACTGACCAACGGGTCGGGATTGGTGCTCGTGCCGCCCGTGGGCGCTTGGCTCGTGTTCGTCGCCGTCTCGCTGTGGCGGGAGGGTAAGAAGGGGCAGGCGATTCTCCTCCTGGCGCTGACGGCGCTGCCGGTTGTGTACGTCGCGGCGTATTTTCAGGGTTATCACCGCCCCGAACACCACCCGCCGCCCAGTACCGACGCGGTGCGGGTCGCCACCGTGACCGGCGAGGTGCTCGCGATGTCACTCGGGATGGGCCTCGGTGCGGTGTGGCCGCTCGTGGCCGGCGGTGTGATCGCGGTCGGCACGCTCACGCTCGCACGGGTGCTCCGCGGGTGGAAGGAGCCGGATCAGAAGCTCTCGGGCGCGGGGCTGATCGCGGTCGCGGCTGGAGTAACGGGCGTGGCGCTGGCGATCGGAGTCGGGCGCGCCGGGTTCGAGGGCTGGGAAGACATGGGGCTGTGGTCCCGTTACTCGATGCTCACGTGGCCGCTGCTCGGCACCGCGTACCTCGTGTGGGCGAAGGCCGGTAAGAAATGGGTGCCGATCACGCTGTGTGTCGCGGCGGCGCTCGCCTTTCCCGGCAACACCGGCACCGGCATGGTGAACGGCGGCCAGGTGCGGGCCGACTACAACGCAATCGCCGCCGACCTCGCGGCCGGCTTGAGTGCCGAGCAGATCACCGACGCGAGCGATCCGCGGCGGGCGTTCCCGCGGAGCCACCACGGCGCGCAGACCGAGCGGGCGCTCAGGGCCATCCCCCTGCTTCGCCGGGACCGGATCGGGATTTTCGCGAGGTAGCGCGATGGACCCAGCGAGCATGTGGTGGTTGGCCGGCGGCCTGGGCGTCGTGGCGCTCGTCGCGCTCGGGGTGCGCTGGCTCTGGCAACTCGGGCGGGCGGTCCACGTCGAGCGGTGCCGCGAGCTGTTCCGGCTCCAGCACGAGCGGTTCGAGGAGCAGTTGTTGAAGGCCGCCTGCGCCTCCGGACTGCCCCGGGGGCTGCGCTGGGTGAAGTGCGCCATCACCGGCGACGCGGTTCTGGTGCGCGACACGGCCACCGGCGCGATCGTCGCGCTGGTGCCGGTGCGGATCGATTTCGCGCCCGTTGAGGGGGGAGACATGGAGGACGTGCCCGCGGCGAACGAGCCGCGCCCGGCCACCGCGGTGTTCAGCTTCCATCGGGGGAATTGGCACACCGCCGGGCGGGTCGTGTTCAATCACACGCCCGACCAGACCGTGAACGCCTTTCCCGAGTTGCAGCCGTTGCCAGACCACCTGTAGACGATTGGTTTTTGTCTTTGTGGCACAGACATTCCGGTCTGTGCGGCGCGAGAAGGTCGCACAGGCCGGAATGCCTGCGCCACAAGGATCAAAGTTAGTTAGAACAAAATAGAATTTGCGAAGAGAATTTTGACAGGATGAACAGGATCCACCGGATGAAGACAGATCAGCCCAAAATCCTGCTTATCCTGTAGATCCTGTCAAAATCTGCTGGGCTACCCGATCGAGTTTTGGCGCTACACGCCCTTGCCTCGTACCGGCCGCCTCTTCGGCGGTGCTCATGGTGTTGCCCCCGTTACGCGCAACCGTCCTATTCGCTGCCGTTTGTCAGCCGGGCACAATTCTTTTGCGACTTCCAATTATTCCGTTGCGCGTCCCCACCACTCCGGGTGGGGATAGAGGTAGCTCATCCCCAAAACGCCAGCGACATCACTTCCGTTTTGCCAGCTCCAGAAGGATGTCGATGCCGCGGGCGAGGGTGTCGTCGGAAGCCGCGTAGGACACGCGGAAGTGCGTGTCGCGTGCGCTGAACACGCCGCCCGGGATCACGAGCAGGTTGTGTTTCACGGCTTCCGTGACGAACTCGGTGCCGGTCCCCCAGGGCGCCTTCGGGTACAGGTAGAACGCCCCGCCCGGCACCGCGAACTCGAACGCGCCTTTGAGTGCCGCGACGAGCTGGTCCCGCTTGCGCCGGTAGTCGGCAACGATGCCGGAAACGTCGTAGTCCATCGCCGCGACGCCGCCCCACTGCACGACGCTCGGCGCGCACACGAACGTACACTGCTGGAGCTTCGCCATTTCCTGAACCAGCCACTTCGGGCCGTGCGCCCAGCCGAGCCGCCACCCGGTGACGCCGTACGTTTTGCCGAACCCTTCGATCACGAGGACGTTAGGGTCGAACTCGGCGGGCGAGTGGGCCGGCCCGTCGTAATGGAACGCGCGATAGATCTCGTCGCTGATCAGCAGGATGCCGCGGTCGCGGGCGAACTGCGCGAGCGCCTTCTGGGCGTCGGCGTCGAGTACGGCGCCGGTCGGGTTTGACGGCGTGGACAGCAAGATGACCTTGGTTCGCGGGGTCACCGCCGCCTCGATCTGCGCGAGGTCGAGCCGGAAGTCCGGGTACGTATCGACCGTAACCAGCTTCCCGCCCGCGAGCGCGACCATGTTCGGGTACGCCACGAAGTACGGGTCGGCGGTGATCACCTCGTCGCCGGGGTTCACGACCGCCAGGAGCGCGAGCAGCAGCCCGCCGCTGGTGCCGCTCGTGGCGAGCACGTCGCGGTCCTGCCCCGGTAACCGCTGGTGCAGGTCGCCCCGCAGCCGCGCGAGCAGTTCGGGGATGCCCTGGGTGACGGTGTACCCGTTGTGGTCCGCGTCGATGGCGGCCTTCGCGGCGGCCTTGATGGGGTCGGGCACCGGGAAGTGCGGCTGCCCGATGCTGAGGTTCACCGGGCTCTTGAGCGACTTACCCAGCTCAAAAATCTTCCGCACACCGGACACCTCGACCGCCCGCGCACGGTCCGCCAACAGCGACTCGGAAATCACAACGCACCTCGGCGACCAAGAAAGAGGAAGAGGATTGGCCGCAAAAAAGCACAAAGGGCACAAAAGGATGCAGAAGACGAAGACAGCAGAAGTGTGTTGAACTCACTCTTCTGTCTTGGTTCCTTTTTGTGCCCTTTGTGCTTTTTTGCGGCCAATCCTCTTCCTCTTTCTACTCGCCCGGGAGCAAATGCCGCGGGGCGGTGTGCGCGTAGCCCTGCCACATGGCGGTCAGCTTGGTCTGCGCCTGCTCGATCGGCATCGCCACGTACCGGTGGTCCCGCTTCACCACGAGCCCGGCCCGCATGAGCTTCGCGAGCGCGTCGATGATCTCGAAGTTCACCTCCGCCGGGAGCCGCTTCTTCAGGTCGCGCTCGATGTAGAAGTCCAGGTCCTCGGTGTCCCAGCCCCGGTCCCCGCCGTACTTCCAGAGGAAGAAGTACGCGAGCAGCGACTCGCGCACCTCCTGCTCCTCGGCCTCGTCGAGCGCGCGGAACAGCACGCTGCCGTTGTTCGCGAGGTTCTGGTAGAACAGGCTCTGCCGCAACTGGTGCAGGTACGTCTGCCGCGACGAGTGGAACGCGTGCCACGTCTTGTACCCGTACCCGGCGAGCAGCGCCAGCGGCGTGTACAGCGCGAACAGCACGTTCACCCCGAACCCGCCCAGCAGCGACATCAGCGGGAACTGGCTCAGCTTCCACAGCAGGTACGCCCCCGAGCTGGCGAGCGACCCGCCGATCTTGAGCCGGTCGAACTTGGGCATCCGGATGCGCCCGCCGGGCAGCAGCATCTCGATGTCGATCTGCGGCATGTCCTTGAACAGCTTCATGTAGACGCCGGCGTGGTCGGTGCCCTCGTCCAGCCGCTTGTGCGGGCGCGTCTTGAACACCACCGCGGCGCGGGCGAACGTGGTCACCTCCACCGGGAACCGGCGCCAGAACCGGACCAGCCCGGGCCGCTGCCGCGTGGTCGTACCCCGACCCCGGTAGAACACCTCGACCTTGTCGAACGCCTCCCAGGCCACGTCCATGTCCACGCCCCACGCGCTCGCCCCGCGCATGATGCTCTCCATCTGGTCGCGGGTGAGCCGGATGTAGTTGGCCCGCCGCATCAGGTGAACGAGCGTGTCGAACAGGCGGTCGAGGGCCGCGTCGCGCTCCGCGCCCTGCGGCGGGCTGAGCGGCCTGGGGTCCGCGTCGGGGTCGAACGCGGCGTAGGCGTCCTTGAGCCGGCGGATCTCGGCCAGGTACAGCGTGTGGACGTGCTCCGACACCGTGCGCGCGAACCGGGTGAACGCGGCCCGCTGTTCGGCCGAAAGCGGCCGGTCGCCGAGCGGCCCGGCCTCCTCGCACAGGTAGCCGACGAGGTCGGCCACGCGGATCGGGATGTAGTGCTCTTTCATCATCAAAAAAGCAAAAGTGAAAAGGCGAAAGGCAAAACAGGCACAGCAGCGAGTCGGTTCACCGGTTCGATTTTGACTTTTGCCTTCTCACTTTTGCCTTATTCCTCCAATACGCCCGGGTCGTCGAGCTTGGCGGCGGCCTCGTCGGCGAGCTGGTCGAGCGTGCCCTGCACGTGGCTCATGCGCTCCGGGCGCTTGGTCGCGTTCGGCTGGAGGCACTGGTGGATCAGGTCGGCCAGCCCCTCCGGGACCAGCGGGTTCGCGGCCCGCACCGGCTTGAGCTGCTCCTTGAACAGCTTCTTGGTCATCGGCAGCATGCCGTCCCCGGCGAACCACGACGGCGGGAGCTGCAGCGTCGCGAGCCGGTACATCGTCGCGCCGAAGTTATAAATGTCCGTGCGCTCGTTGACGAGCTTGTGTTCCACCGTTTCGGGCGCGATGTACTCGGGCGTGCCCTGAACCCGGTCCTTGCTCTCGCCCTTCACCCACGCCAGCCCGTAGTCGAGCACCTTCACCCGGGTGCCGCGGTCGTACATGAGGTTGTTCGGCTTCATGTCGGCGTGGCACACGCCCTGTTTGTGCATGTGGGTGAGCCCGTCCGCGATCCGCTCCAGCACGCGCAGCAGTTTCGCCATTTTGAGCAGGGGCAGGCGGTCCATCGTCCGCCCCGGAACGTATTCGATCAGGAGCTTGGCCTTTTTCGGGCCGGAGAACCACCCGCCCTCGGTTTCAAGCGCGTACACCTTCACTAGATTGGGGTGGTTGAGCATCTGCCCCACGCGGAACTCGTGTTTCGCTTGGTCCAGGTACTTCAGGTCCTCCTTTCCGCCGATGTCGACGAGCTTGAGCGCGTACTCGCGGTCATCATCCGCCCGGCGGATTTGTAAAATGCTGCTGTGGGCACCGCTGCCGAGCGTGTTGAGTACGGTGAACTTGCCGATCTTGTCGATCACCATTGGGGCACCGAATGGGTGAGCGGAAGGTCCGGTGAATCGTACCTTATTCGATCCGGGTTGGCGAGCGGCGCCGGTGCCCGAGAGTGAGTCACCATGTCGTCTACGGTTACGAGCCTCGATGAGCGAACCAAAGAGTACGGGCGCGAGATCTTCGCCCGGCTGAACCGGCAGGGGCCGGTGCTGTTCACCCGCGCGTGGGTCGAAGACAAGCTCATGGGCCTGGGGATGCACGACCCGGCGCTCAAGGTGCAGCTCTTCCGGTTCGTGGACACGCTCCCGTACCTCAAGGAGCCGAAGGAGGTGGCCCGTCACCTCCGCGAGTACCTCAACGAGGCCAAGGACGAGCTGCCGTGGTGGGTGCGATTGGGCACGAAGCTGATTCCCGATCGGGGGATTCTGGGTCAGGGGCTGGCGTTCGCGTCCCAAAAGGGCGCGGAGCAGATGGCCCGCAAGTTCATCGCCGGGTCCAACGTGCAGGAGGCCGTCGCCGCGGTCCACCAGATGCGCACCCGGCGGCTCGCGTTCACCATCGACCTGCTCGGCGAGGCCACGATCACGGAGGTCGAGGCCGACCATGTCCAGAAGCAGTACCTGGACCTGCTCGCCGGGCTCACCCGCGAGGTGAACGACTGGCCCGAGGAGCCGACGATCGACCGCGACGACCGCGGCCCGATCCCGCGGGTGAACGTGTCGGTGAAACTCTCGGCTCTGTTCAGCCAGTTCGACCCGATCGACCCCGCGGGCACGTCCCGCGCCGTGTGCCGGCGGCTGCGGCCCATTCTGAGCCTCGCGAAGCAGACGGGCGCGTTCGTCAACTTCGACATGGAGCAGCACAGCTTCAAGGACGTGACGCTCCAGATCTTCCGCGACATCCTGACCGAGCCCGAGTTCCGCGACTGGCCCCACGTCGGCATCGCGATCCAGGCGTACCTGACGGACACCGAGGCGGACCTCCAGGCGCTGCTCGCGTGGGCGCGGGACGTTCGGAAGTGCCCGGTCTGGATCCGGCTGGTGAAGGGGGCGTACTGGGACTACGAAACGGTGGTCGCGGCGCAGAACCACTGGCCGGTTCCGGTCTTCACGAAAAAGTGGCAGTCGGACGCGAACTTCGAGAAGCTCACGGAGTTCCTGCTGGCGAACGTGGAGTGGCTGGTGCCCGCGTTCGGGTCGCACAACATCCGCAGCATTTCGCACGCGCTGGCGGTGGCGGAAAAGCTCGGCGTGCCCCCGCGGCGGTACGAGTTCCAGATGCTCTACGGGATGGCCGACCCTATCAAGGAGGCGATCCAGTCGCTCGGCCACCGGGTGCGCATCTACACCCCCTACGGGCAACTGCTCCCCGGGATGGCGTACCTCGTGCGCCGGCTGCTCGAAAACTCCTCGAACGACTCGTTCCTGCGGCAGGGCTTCGCCGAAGGGCTGGCCGAGGAGCTGTTGCTACTGGACCCGAACGCGCACGCCGCACCCCCGAGTCACGCCGCACCCACGAATCACACTGAACCCATGAGTCACACCGAGCACGCCGGTACGCAAAACGGGCACCTTCCCCCTGCTCGGGGGGCTCACGCCCCCCGCTCGCCTTTCGCGAATGAGCCGCTCACGGACTTCTCCGTCGCGGCGAGCCGCAACGCCATGAGCGCGGCGCTCGATCAGGTGCGCAAAGAACTCGGGCGCACGTACCCGATCGTCATCGACAACAAGCCGCAGCCCGTCGGCGCCGTTCTGGCCCGCGAGAACCCGTCGCGCAAGTCTGAGGTGCTCGGCAAGGTCGCGATGGCGACCGCGGAGCAGGCGAACCGGGCGGTGGCGTCGTGCCTCGCGGCGTTCGACGGGTGGCGCGACACGCCCCTCGCCGAGCGCACCGGGCTGCTGCGCCGGCTCGCGGAGCAGTTCCGCAAGCGCCGCTTCGAGCTGTCCGCGTGGATCGTGCTCGAGACCGGCAAGCCGTGGCGCGAGTCCGACGCCGACGTGGCCGAGGCGATCGACTTCTGCGAGTACTACGCGATCGAAATGGAGAAGCTCGGCGCGCCGCAGGCGCGCGACGTGCCCGGCGAAGACAACCGCTACTTCTACGAGCCCCGCGGCGTGGCGGTGGTGATCGCGCCGTGGAACTTCCCGCTCGCGATCCTGGCGGGGATGGCGACGGCGGCGCTGGTGGCGGGCAACACGGTCGTCCTCAAGCCCGCGGAGCAGTCCGGCATCATCGGCGCGAAGCTGATGGAGTGCCTCCAGGCCGCCGGGGCGCCCCCGGGCGTCGTGAACTTCCTCCCCGGCGACGGCGACGTGATCGGCCCGCCCCTCGTTCAGCACCCGGACGTGGCCCTCATCGCCTTCACGGGGTCGCTCAAGGTCGCGCTGCTCATCAACGAGCAGGCGTCGAAGACGCCCGGCGGCCAGAACTTCGTGAAGAAGGTCATCGCCGAAATGGGCGGCAAGAACGCCGTCATCGTGGATTCCGACGCCGACCTCGACGAGGCGGTAAAGGGCGTGGTGGATTCGGCGTTCGGGTACGGCGGGCAAAAGTGCTCGGCCGGGTCGCGGGCGATCGTGCTGGACGGGATCTACGACCAGTTCTTGAACCGCTTGGTTGAAGCGACCAAGAGCCTCGCAGTGAAGGCGGCGGACGATCCGGGCTGCTCGCTCGGGCCGGTCATCGACGCCGAAGCCCGGGACCGCATCCTGAAGTTCATTGAGGCCGGAAAGCGCGAGTCGCGTCTGGCCCACCAGACCGACCTCGGCGCGCTCGCCGAGCAGGGCTACTTCGTCCCGCCGACGATCTTCGCGGACGTGCCCGAAACGGCCGGCGTCGCGCAGGAGGAGATCTTCGGGCCGGTGCTGTCGGTGATCCGGGCGAAGGACCTGGACGACGCGCTGCGGATCGCGAACGGCACGAAGTACGCGCTGACGGGCGGGTGCTACAGCCGCAGCCCGAGCCACCTGGAGAAGGTGAAGCGCAAGTTCCGGGTCGGGAACCTGTACATCAACCGCAAGTGTACGGGGGCGCTGGTGGACCGCCAGCCGTTCGGCGGGTTCAAGCTGAGCGGGATCGGCTCGAAGGCCGGCGGCCCGGACTACCTGCTGCAGTTCGTGCTGCCGCGGACCATCACCGAGAACCAGATGCGCCGCGGGTTCGCCCCGGAGGCCGTCGCGGGGGAGTGAAGAACGAGCCGGTCAGCGGAACAGGAGGCACAGGGCTTCCGCCCTGTGCTACGTCCGCCGGCCCCTCCGTGGCGGGAAGCGAGTTGAACGGAAAAGCCGAACGTCAAAAGGAGCAACACTTTTGACGTTCGGCTTTTTTCTTTTGCCTTCGTCTTGCACCCCGGAGGGGTCGCCGGACGTAGCACAGGGCGGAAGCCCTGTGCCTCCTGTGCTGTGCCACCGACGCTCTACTTGCTGAGCCCGGTGAAGTCCACAGTCACCCGCTCGCCGGCGCGGAACGGCACCTTTTGGCTCAGCGTCTCGGGCCGCCCGTCGCGCATGATTTCCGCCTTGAGCAGGTACGCGAACTCGCGGTTCGCGGGCAGCGGCGGGGTGGCGAACTGGCGCACCGCCTCCTTCGACGGGCTCTTCTTGTCGTCAACGTAGAGGGTCGCGCCCGCGGGCAGTTTCACCGTGATGGTCGCGCGGTCGTTCGTCGGCCCGGTCGGCGCGGCGGGAGTGTCGCGGACGGGCGGCTCGGCCTTCGTTGGCTCCGTCACCGGCGCGCTCGGCGTGCCCGAACCGTTCGCGGTTGTCGTGCCGGCCGTCGAACTGGTTGGGCGCGCGGTCAGGTCCGTGAACTCGACTGACACGGTCGCGCCGGCCCGCACCGCGACCTTCTCCGTGACACTGACGATTTTGCCGTCGCGTTCGTATTGCGCCGTGAACCGGTACATGAACTCCTGGTCCCGCGGCAGTTCGGGAGAGACGAACCGGCGCTCCGAGCCCACGAGGCTCAGTTCCCGACCTTCCGCCGAGAGGCGGGCGTCGGCGGGGAGGCGCACCACCACCGTGGCGCGGGCGGCTTGGCCGTTCGCGACGGTCGCCGAGGGAGCGGCGTGTGCGGCGGGGCGCAGCCCCGTTGCTTCCGCCGGGCGCGGTTCGGCGTATGGAATGTTCGGCTGCACCGGCGACGGCGGGAACGAATCGAACGATGGCGGTGCGGGGTAAACTAGCCCGCCCTGGCACGACAACCCGCCGGTCACGATCGGCGTGTACGAGATCGCCGGGCCGCCGAAGCACGAGTACGCCGACCCGCTGCACGAGTACCCGGAACACGAGTAGCTCGAACCGGAGCAGCCGTAGCTGTGCGACCCACAGCAGCCGTAGCTGTGCGAACCGCAGCACCCGGTGCGGCTGTCGCGCTCGAAGAAGCTGCGGACGCGGTCGCCGATTCCCAGACCGAACACGTGACCGCCGTTGCACGACGACCCGCAGCACCCGCTGCACGACGCGGGGTACGCCACGGACCCGGAGCACCCGCCGCCGTAGCAACTGTACCGCACCCCACCGGAGCATCCGTTGCACCCGTTACATCCGTTGCAACTGTTTCCGAAAAAGAGGTCGCGGAAGTAGCCGTTGAACCCCGGCGCGTCCGGCGCGGCCGTGAGGGCGGTCATCATCACAACGCTGTACATACTCGGTCCCTCGCGGGCGCGGTAAATTGCGGGCTTTGCGAAGCCCTTGTCGCGAGGATAACTGGCGCAAGAGGGGAGGACAAATCGACTGGCGGTAATCTTTACAACCAGATCGGTTGCGAAGGTTCAACTCCCGCGCAACACGAACGAAGTGTATAATCCGTGCAATCGGAGGAGTCGAGAACCGGAACACCGCGGGACTGCTATCCTGAGCCCTGGGCCGGTTGCCGGCGCCTGTGCCACAATGACAGTAGCCGGGAACAGGCGCCGAACCGCCTCCTGACGCCGGGTCCCGATTTCCGCCCCTGACTTCCGCCCCTCTCCGAAGGAGAGCGAATGCCGCTTCGCAACCTCGCATGGCTCGTCGCGGTGCCCGCGATCATCGCGCTGGGGCTGGCGATCAGCTACAGCGCCCCGGCGCCGGACAAGGACTACCGACTCGTTCGGCAGGTCGTGGACGTCCTCGCGGAGGTGGACTCGAACTTCTACCGCGAGCTCAGCGACGACGAGCGGCAGCAGTTCGTCGAGGACATGATTAACGGCGGGCTGCGGAAACTGGACCCGCACTCCGAGTACCTCAACGCCGAGCACCTCAAGCGGTTCGAGACTGACGCGCAGGGGAGCTTCGGGGGCGTGGGCATCGTTCTCACGATCGACCCGGAGACGAAGTTCCTCAAGGTCGATCACCCGATGCCCGGGACGCCGGCCTACGACGCCGGGATCATCGCCGACGACCTGATCGTGAAGGTCGGCGACACGTCCACGGAGGGGATCACGGTCCCGGACGCACGGAAGCTCATCACCGGCGAACCCGACACGAGTGTCACCCTGACCACCCGCCGCGCCGGCCGCAACCCGGCCGAACAGCAGGTCACACTGAAACGCGCCCAGGTGGCGCAGCACCCGGTTTCGGGTGTGCGGCGCCGGGCCGACGACCCTCAAAAGTGGGAGTGGTTCGCGGACAAGCCGGGCGGGATCGGGTACATCCGCGTCAGCGGGTTCAGCGAGCTGACCACGAAAGAGATCAAGGCGGCGGTCGAGGAGATCGAGCGAGACGGCGGAAAGGCGATCATCCTTGACCTGCGCGAGAACCCGGGCGGGTTGCTGAGTGAGGCCGTTTCGGTGTCCGATCTGTTCCTAACCGAGGGGAAGATCGTCTCGACGCGGGACCGGCGCAGCAAGGAGCGCACGTTCGAGGCCAAGAAGGACGGGACCATGTTCCTGCCGGCGGAACAGAAGCCCATCGCGGTGCTGGTGAACGACGGCAGCGCGAGCGCCAGCGAGATTGTGGCGGCGGCGCTCCAGGACAACAAGCGGGCCGTCGTCATCGGCGAGCGCAGCTTCGGTAAGGGGAGCGTTCAGAAGCTGCTGCGGCTGCCCGGCGATCCGCCCAGCGCGGTGAAGCTCACGACGGAGACCTACTGGCGCCCGAGCGGGGCCAACATCGACCGCATTCGCGCCTCGAAGGACGCCCCGGACCAGTGGGGTGTGAGGCCCGACATTGAGGTCCCGACCACGAAGGAGGACAAGCTCCGCGCGGAGGTCGAGCAGTTGAAGCGCCAGTGGGTGGCGGGTAAGCCGGACGTGGTCGGCCCGAAGCCGCCGGCCGCGCCGAACCCCAAGGGCATCGACGGCAAGCCGATCGTGGACGACAGCAAGCCGTACACGGATCAGCCGCTGAACAAGGCGCTCGAGGTGCTGCGCAACAAGCTCCGCGGGGTGGGCACCGCGCCGGCCCGGCGCCTCCCGGAACGGGTGCTGGGGTAGCGTTGTTCGCAGGCGAGCGGGGGGCGTGAGCCCCCCGAGTGACGAGCACGCTCCGAGTGACGAACGCAAACTGAGCGACGAACACGAACCGAGTGAAGAGCGCGAACTGCGCGACGAGCACGCTCCGAGTGACGAACACGAACCGAGTGACGAACACGAACCGAGTGACGAATACGAACCGAGCGACGAGCACGCTCCGAGTGACTGTGTTCTTCGGCGTTGGGTCACTCGGGGGGCTCACGCCCCCCGCTCGCCTGCGAACACCGTGACGAACACAAACTGATTGACTGAGTTCTTCGGCGTTGGGTCCCTCGGGGGGCTCACGCCCCCCGCTCGCCTTCAAACACCATGAACGACTCCGCCACACTGCCGCTTGCTGTTCTGTACGAAGACCATCACCTCGTCGTCGTGAACAAACCCGCGCCGCTGCTCACGCAGGCGCCGCCCGGGGTGCCGAACCTCGAAGAGCGGGTGCGCGAGTACATCAAGGACAAGTACGCCAAGCCCGCGGGCGTGTACCTCGGCGTCCCGCACCGGCTCGACCGGCCCGTCAGCGGGGTCGTGTGCTTCGCGCGCAACACCAAGGCGGCCCAACGGGTCCACGCACAATTCGAGCAGCGCAGCGTCCGGAAGGTGTACTGGGCACTCGTGGAAGGCGTCGTCGCGCCGGACGCCGGCGTGTGGGACGATTACATCCGCAAGGTCGAGAACGAGGCCCGCGCCGCGCGCGGCCACGAGGGCGAACCGGGCGCGAAGCTCGCGACGCTCGAGTGCCGTGTGCTGGAGCGGTTCGCCGCCCACACCCACCTCGAGCTCCACCCGCTCACGGGACGGATGCACCAGCTCCGCGTGCAGTCCGCGTGGCGCGGGCACCCGGTGATCGGGGATTCGCTCTACGGCAGCGCGCGCCCGTTCGGCCCGCCCGCGGAACTGCCGCGCGACCGCGTGATCGCCCTCCACGCCCGCCGGCTCACCTTCGAGCACCCGTTCACCAAGCAGGAACTGGTGATCGAAGCCCCCGTCCCGGCGTACTGGCACCCACTTCCGGACGACCCGGTGGCGTGACGGCACGCGGGTCGCTACGATGCCCCTGCGCCCAACCACGCGCCCGCTTCCACCCCTCCGCAGGAACGAACATGCTGAACCGTCGCGAACTGTTCCGCTCCGCCGCCGCTGGTTCCGCCGCGCTCGTGCTCCCCTCCCTCACCCGCGCCGACGACGCGAAGGGGTTCGCGCTGCCCAAGCTTCCCTACGCGTTCGACGCGCTCGAGCCGGTGATCGACGCCAAGACGATGGAGATCCACCACGGCAAGCACCACCAGGCCTACGTGGACAACCTGAACAAGGCGCTGGCGGGTAAGCCGGAACTGCTCGCCAAGTCCATCGTGGAACTGGTGCGCGACTGGAAGAAGCTGCCGGCCGACCTCCAGGCGCCGGTGCGCAACAACGGCGGCGGGCACCTGAACCACACGTGGTTCTGGCAGATGATGAAGAAGGACGGCGGCGCGCCGAAGGGCGAACTCGCGAAGGCGATCGATGCCAGCTTCGGCAGCCTGGACGGGTTCAAGAAGGAGTTCGCGACCGCCGCGACGACGCAGTTCGGCAGCGGCTGGGCGTGGCTGGTGAAGGGCAAGGAGAAGCCGCTGGCGGTGGTGAAGACCCCGAACCAGGACAACCCGGTGACCGACGGGCAGGCCGTGCTGCTCGGGTGCGACGTGTGGGAGCACGCCTACTACCTGAAGTACCAGAACAAGCGCGCCGACTACGTCAACGCGTGGTTCAGCGTGGTGAACTGGGACTTCGTCGCCGAGTTGTTCGCCGCCAAGTGACATCGAAGGTTGTACCCGCCTGCATCAGCCAGGCGGGTCGTTCGTCACATCACGGTGTGATCTGGCCCGCGAGTCCGCGCGAATGTCCGGTGTGCCGAATCCGCCGTCCGGAAAGGGGCGCCCGCGCGGCAGCGGCGGGTTCGGGTGGCGCGCGTTCTTCCACCACTCTGCGACGCCCGTGTTCGTTCTGGGAAAAGGCAAACGGTTGCGGTACGCGAACCCGGCGTGGGAGCGGCTCGCCGGCGTCACGCTGAAAGAATCGCTCGGGATGGTGTGCTCCCAGCGGCGGCACAGCACGCCACTCGCCGCGGCGCTGGCTCCGACGCTGGAAGCGCTCGCGGGGCACCACGACCGCGCGCGACGGCCGGCGCCGCCGGGGCGGAACGGGCCGCCGTGGTGGGATGTCACGTTCGCCCCGCTCGCGCCCGGTGCCGAACGGCCCGGGGACGCGGCGGACGCGAAACGCGGGAAAGAGACGTTCGGGATCGTCGGGTTCGTGACGGTGGTCGGCGAACCGGTGCCGGCCGCGGCCAAGAAGGTACCCGCGACCGTCTCGGCGCTGCGTGACCGCCGGGCCGCGCACTTCGGGCTCGACCTGCTGGCCGGTGAAACGCCCGCCGCGGCCCGGCTGGTGTCGCAGGCGCGGTTCGCGGCCAGTGTCATCGCGCCGGTGTGGATCGTCGGCGAGCCCGGGAGCGGCAAGGAAACGACGGCCCGCGTGATCCACCACGCGAGCGCGAACCGCGACCGCGCGTTCGTCGGAATCGATTGCGCGGGCCTTCAGCCGTACCTCGTCGAGAGCCTGCTCTTCGGGCACGGCGGGCTGGTCGGGTCGGACCGCGTCGGCACCCTGTATTTGAAGGAGCCGGCGGCGCTCCCGCGCGACCTGCAACAGCGGCTCGCGGACCACTTCACTGATACCCCGGCGACCCGGCTCATTTGCGGCTCCGAGAAAACCGCCGGCGATGGCGTGAGCGGCGGTGCGCTCGTCCCGATGTTTCAGACGGCTCTGTCGGCGTTCGAGGTGCGCATTCCGCCGCTCCGCGAGCGCCTGGGGGACATCCCGCGCCTGGCGACGCGCCTGCTGGGACGCCCGCTCGACCCGGCCGCACTCGCGGTGCTACGGGAGCACTCCTGGCCCGTGAACCTGCGCGAACTGGCCAGCACCCTCCATGAGGCCGCCCGCGGCGCCGAAAGCGGCCCGGTGCTGCGCGAGCACCTGCCGCACGAGCTGCGGGTAAAGGTCGGGATCGCGCGCACGCACCCGCCGAAATCGCTCAACCTGGACGAGATCCTCGCGGCGGTCGAGAAGAAGCTCATTCAGCTCGCGCTGAAGAAGGCCAACAACCACCAGACGGAGACGGCGGAACTGCTCGGGGTGTTCCGGGCGAAGCTGTGGCGCCGGCTCGACGCGCTGGGCATCCCGATCCCGCCACAGCCGCCCAAACCGCGGAAGTCCGAGAGCGGGGACTGAATCGCTTCCGCGTGGATCTGGGGGGAGGTACGGCGTGCGCGCCCCGCAACTGGTGATCGTCGAAACCGACGGGTGGATCGCGCGGATGCTGGCCGAGTTCACCGCCGAGAGCGCGTGGCTCGTGCGCGCCGCGCGGCCCGATGACGCGGCGGCGCTCGTGCGCGACCGCCGGCCGTCGGTGCTGGTGGTCCAACTCGACCCGGGCGACGACGCCGCGACCGCGGCGGCCCTGGCGCTCGTTTCCGACGTGTCGGCGCGGCTCCCGGACGTGCCGGCGGTCGTGGTGAGCGACGTGAAGTTCAACGACGCGGACCGGGTGGCGTGGACGGCGGCGCTGTTCGACCTCGGGGCGCGGTACGCGCTGTTCCCGCCGCTCACCCGCCCGGTTTTTGAGGACGTGGTGAGCGGGCTGATGGCCGCCGCGGGCCGGCGCGCCGGCACCGCCGCCACGCCCGCGCCACAACCGAGCGAGCCGCCGAAGCCCCGCCCGCGCCGCAAGAAGCCGGAGCCGGAGGAAGAGGTGATCGACCTGGCCGACGAGGAGGACGTGAACGAGTGAACCCGCTCGGCGAACTGCCGGTGCTGCTCGACGCGCGCTGCATCGGGTGCGGTGATTGTGTGGCGGTGTGCCCGGTGGGGTGCCTCGCGATGGCCGGCCCGCGGCCGTGGCTGCCCCGCCCCCGGGACTGCGTGTCGTGCTCGCTGTGCGAACTGGTCTGTCCCGCCGACGCGATCGAACTCCGGCCCGCCGCCGGGTGACGCCGGGGCACTCGTCCGGTCGCGCGGGGCGCCTTCCTTCCCGTCTTCACACGGTTCCCGGTTCCCACCGCGCCGCGGATTGGTATACTATTATCTCGACATCGAGAGACTTTGTCCCTCTCCATTTACCGAGCGACCTAACAATGGCCGACCACGGGACCACCAGCGCGACCCCGACCGCCACCCCGATGAGCGGGGCCGACATCCTCGTTCAGGCCCTCATCCGGCACGGGGTCGATACGGTCTTCGCGTACCCGGGCGGCGCCAGCATGCCCATCCACCAGGCCCTCACCCGGGTCAGCGGCAAGCTCCGCACCATCCTGCCGCGGCACGAGCAGGGCGGCGGGTTCATGGCCCACGGGTACTGCCGCACCACCGGCAAGGCCAGCGTGTGCGTGTCCACCAGCGGCCCCGGCGCCACCAACTTCGTGACGTGCATCGCCGACGCGAAGATGGACAGCATCCCGGCCATCTTCATCACCGGGCAGGTGAGCACCAACGTCCTCGGCAACGACGCGTTCCAGGAAACGCCGATGGTCGAGATCTGCCGCGGGATCACCAAGCACCACTACCTGCTCACCCGCACCGAGGACATCACGCGGGTGATGAAAGAAGCGTTCCACATCGCCACCACCGGCCGCCCCGGCCCGGTGCTGATCGACGTGTGCAAGGACGTGCAGACCAAGTCGGTCGTCCCCGACTGGGACGTGGCGATGGACCTGCCCGGCTACCGCCCGGTGCGGAAGGCGCCGCGGGCCGAGCTCGAGCCGATCATCGCCGCCATCCGCGCCAGCAAGAAGCCGTTCATCTACGCGGGCGGCGGGGTGACCCACAGCGACGCCGCGGCCGAGCTCAAGGAGTTCGCGGAGCTGGTGGGCGCGCCGGTGGGCCTCACGGTCCACGGGCTGGGGAACTTCCCCGCCGACCACTACCTGTGCCTCCAGATGCTCGGGATGCACGGCACCGTGTACTCGAACTACGCGATCAACGAGGCCGACCTGCTCCTGGCCTTCGGGGTGCGGTTCGACGACCGCGTGACCGGCAAGCTCGCCGAGTTCGCCAAGCACGGCAAGATCGTTCACATCGACATCGACAAGTCGGAGATCCACAAGAACAAGTTCGCGCACGTCCCGGTGCACGGCGACCTGAAGCACGCGCTCCAGGGCTTGAACGCGATGCTCAAGGAGGAGAAGAACGCGGACCTCACCGCCGGCGGCCGGTACACCGACTGGTGGCGGCAGGTGGACGCGTGGCGCGACGCCGAGCCGCTCAAGTTCGCCGAGCCGGACAACTTCATCATCCCGCAGTACGCGATCAAGCGGCTGTGGGAGATCCTGCGCGACCGGAACCAGCTCGACGACACGATCATCACCACCGGCGTGGGCCAGCACCAGATGTGGGCCGCGCAGTTCTTCCACTTCAACAAGCCCCGGAAGTGGATCACCAGCGGCGGCCTCGGCACGATGGGGTTCGGGCTCCCCAGCGCCCTGGGCGCGAAAGTGGCGTTCCCGAACAACCTCGTCATCGACATCGACGGCGACGGCAGCTTCCTGATGAACGTGCAGGAGCTCGCCACCGCCTACGCCGAGAAGATCCCGGCCAAGGTGCTGCTGCTCAACAACCAGCACCTGGGCATGGTGATGCAGTGGGAGGACCGGTTCTTCGGCTCGAACCGCGGGCACACGTACCTCGGCGCCGGCGAGGACCACGCCCCGTACCCCGACTTCTGCAAGATCGCCGAGGGCTTCGGCGTGACGGCGAAGAGCGTCATCGACAAGGCCGACCTGGACGCGGCCCTGATCGAGATGATCGAGGCCCCGGGGCCGTTCCTGCTGAACGTCCACGTGCCGCACCAGGAGCACGTGCTGCCGATGATCCCGGCCGGCTCGACCGTCAAGGACATCATCAAGGAATAACGGGCCGCCGGTCAGATTAGCGATTCGTTAGCCCGGCCGCACGGCCGGGCTTTTTCGTTGCGCCGCGGTCGAACCGGTGCATAAACTCGACCTCACCGGCGCCGCGCCTAGCCATGCGGGCGACCGTTTCAATAGGAGAGCGAAATGCCGATCCGCTTGGTGTGCCCGTCGTGTTCGGCGGCGCTGTCGGTGAAGGACGAGTACGCCGGCCGCGCGGTCAAGTGCCCCAAATGCGGGAGTGTAATCCCGGGCTCTGCGTCTGCCCCTTCTGCATCGAAGCCGGCATTACCCTCGCCACTCCCGCCGTTGCCCCAAGAGCCGAAGGCGGCGCAGAACCTGTTCGAGGTCGTCAACGAAACGGAGGAGCCGAAGGGCGAGCGGCCGTCCGATAAGGACCGCACGCGGGACGACGAACGGGGCGAGAGGCCCGCACGCCGGGACCGCGGCGACGACCGGAACGACGAAGCGGTCGCGAAAAGGAGCAAACGCAACACCCCCGACGACGACCGCGACGACCGCCCGGTGCGGAAGAAGCGGCGCCGCGACGATGACGACTACGAGGACGACGAGGGACGATCCGCTCGCAAAGAAGGGCGGTCCAAACTGACCCTCATCCTCGCCCTCGTGTTCGGCTCGCTAATCTTGTGCTGCGGCGGCGTGTCGCTCGGCGTCTATTACGTCCTGCAAAAGGCCGGCGACCGGGTTCAGGAGGTCACAAACGATCTGAAAAATAAGGCCGAACAGGCCGAGAAAGCCGCCAACAGCGCGCCGATCAGCATAACGGCTGAGGAGTTGGCCCGTGAATTTAAAGCCAACCCTACCGCCGCCGCCGAGAAGTACACGGACAGAACACTGATCGTCGACGGCAAGCTCAGTGACATCACCGAGGGGGCCAAGGACGAGGTGATCGTGTCCCTGGACGGGCTCACGCCGCCGCCGGGTCAGTTCATCGGCACGAGCGTGCGATTTCAAATGCGTAAGGGCGACACGAGCACGTTATTTATCGCGTCCCGCGGACAAACGATCAAGGTAAAGGGCAAATGCGCGGGAAACGTCGGCGACCTTTATGTGAACGTGACCGATGCCACCTTCGAGGGTGCCGAACGGGACCTGAACCCGATTGTTTCCGCGTCCCGGCTGCTGAGCGAGTTCGCCCTGGCCCCCGTCGCGACGGACAGTAAGTACAGCGATAAGGCGATCACCATTACCGGCGCGTTCGTGGAGAAGGTGGAAAACGAGTCGATAATGATCGCGACCGGCCCCGGTAAAAAGGCCGGTGGCAAGGGTAAGATCCGAGTCGCTCTGTCGTTCTACACGAAGTCGCAGAGCGACGGGTTCAAGCCCGGCTCCCCGGTGACTATCAAAGGCGAGTATTCCGGGTCGCGTGACGGCACGATTCTCATCAACCGCGCCTGGATCGCGCACTAACCGGTCCGATGCCACATTCGATTGAAGAGTACCGGTGAGTGGTAGCGCCGTGCGGCCGTCCGATCAAACGACACCCCGCCGCGCGTCGGAAAAGGACAAGAAGGTCGCGACGGATGCACTCAAGGCCCTCACGAACTCGTGCAGCGCGTGCCACTACGGCGGACCGATCCGTAAGAGAAAGGCCGAAGAGGATTGGCCGCAAAAAAAGCACAAAAGGGAACTAAAGACCAACACAGAGGAGTAAGTTCAAACTAACCCTGCTGTTTTCGTCTTGGTTCCCTTTTGTGCTTTTTGTGCTTTTTTGCGGCCAATGCTCTTCGGCCTTTTACTCTCCTTCGCGGCTCGCGCCGGGTACCCAGAGTACGTCGCCTTTGCCGTTTTCGTTAGCGATGCGCCCCAGCACGAACAGCAAATCGCTCAGTCGGTTCAGGTAGATGAGAGCGTGCGGGTTGACCTTTTCGGTGTGCGTGAGCGTGACCACCGTGCGCTCGGCCCGGCGGCACACGGTGCGCGCCAGGTGCAACCAGGCCGCCGCCGGGGCGCCGCCGGGCAGGATGAAGCTCCGGAGCGGTTCCAGCGGTTCGTTCAACCGGTCGATCGCTTTCTCCAGCCGCTCGTACTGCGCCGGAACGATCCGCAGGCCCTGGTTGCCCCCTTCGCCCTCCGGTTGCGGCACGCACAGGTCCGCACCCACATCGAACAGGTCGTTTTGGATCGTCCGGAGGAGGGCGCGTTCGGGGCACTCCGGGCAGTTCGCGGTGAGCAGGCCGAGTACCGCGTTGAGTTCGTCCACCTCGCCGTAGGCCGCCACCCGCGCCGCGTCCTTTGGAACGCGGGAGCCGTCGCCGAGGCCCGTTTCGCCGGCGTCGCCGGACTTCGTGTAGATGCGGTTCAGAAAGACCATGCGTAGGGCTCCAGGGCTCCGGATCGGGGCGCGACCTCCAAGCGGCCGTGCCGCGCCACAACCGGTCGGCGGGCGAACTCTCAACTTCCGACTAAACTCTCCGCCCGGCGTGTCCGATACATCCGCTACGGACTGTTGAACCGTCAAGCCACGGGGGGCGAAGTATGTCTTGGATTCGGCGGAAACTCTGGGTTCTGGCGGTCGGCGTCCTTGCGGGCGCGTCGGGCTGCAACCCGTTCACGCTCGGGTTCCTCACCCCGATCCCGGTTCAGCCGTGGGTCGCGGAGCGGATGGACCAGAAGTTCAACCACCAGAACGACGGCCGGGTTCCGATCATGCCGCCGGTCCGCGACGGGTTCCCGCCGCCGATCTGCGAGGACGAGCCGAGCGACCAGGAGGTGCTCCGCGCCATGCCGCGCGTGCCGCGCGGCGTGCCGGGCATCTACGAAACGTTCCGCGACGACATCTCGATCGTCAAGAACCGGCTCGTGGACAAGATCGACCCGCCCCGGTTCTTCCCGCTGGTCGGGCAGGCGCAACTGCACCACTGCCACTGGGAGTGTGTGGTGTACTACACCGAACTGGTGCAGTCCGACTACCCGTTCCCGACCTACCGGAAGAAGCAGCGGGTCCAGGTCATCTACATCGACAAGGACCACCTGCACCTGTACGTCGGCACGGACCCGGCGACCCAAAAGCAGATCACGCAGGACCTGACCCGGTACTAAGCTGCCACCGGCGGGCACCAGATCTGGCGAACCGGTGCTGAGGCTCCGGCGGCACCAGAACGAGGCGGACGAACACTTGGCACGAGCCGAGTGTTCGTCCGCCTTGCTGCGCTGAATAACCGTCGGAAACGACCACTCAGCAACTTCTGGCCTTCCATGTGGCCCGCTCGCTCCACGAGCGGTTGCTTGGGGCATCAAATCAGCCCCATCGAATGCACCCGGCCCGATGTTGCAACCGCTGGCGGAGCGAGCGGGCCACACGGAAGGCCAGAGTTCCAGACCCAGCGGTTCCGAGTTCGGTATTGTGAACGCCGCCCGCGCGTGCCGGCGGGTGGCTCGACACGTCCGGCCCCGCACCCGACCTCATCAAGATTACGCAAAGTAGACTCGTTCGGGTGCCCGAGCGGCTGCGGAATGGCCTTAACCGAACCGCTCAGGCTCGGTCGCAGTAGTCAGGTGAGCCGGATTTGACGTGGACTCGCATCCGTAAGGATGAGCGTAAACCAGATGTGCCGAGCGGGGGAGTTGAAGCGCAAGAGATCGGGCCGGAGGGCACGTGTTGCCCTCCGGCCCGATCTCGATTCCGGCAATCAATTCGCGACGACGCAATCGGTCAGTTTCACGAACTCGTTCAGGCGCCCGGCGCACAGGCCGCGCACCTTCACCTCGTCCCCGCGCTTGCACGACGCCAGCGCGTCCTTGGTTTTCGCCGCGAACTCGCAGCTCACGGTTTTGGTCGCGTTGCCGGTCGCAAGTTCGAGCACGTAAAGCCCACGCGGCTCGTCGCGGACGACGCGGACCACCTTCCCGGACACGGCGAGCACCTTGTTCTTGTACTGTGCGTCGGCGGCGACCGGGTTCGTGTCGAACTCGTCTTCGAGGTTCGGGGCGGTTACCGCGATGCCGGGGCCGTTGCGGATAATCTCCTTGATCCGGTCCTTTGCGAGGTCTTCGAGCAGCTTCTTCTCGAACGCCTCATCGGCGGCCTTCGGATCAACGGGCGGCTTTTGTTCCGGTTGCGCCTTGCGTGCCGGCACCGGGACGGGTACCGGGACCGGGCGCCCTTCGACCTGGGGAACCGGGGGGCGGGCCGCATGCTTCTCGCTAAACACCGCGCCGAACATCGCCAGCCACAGGAGCGAAACAATCAGTGAAGACCCGCTGACCGCGGTCGCCGCAACAGGGTACCCCATTGCCTGTCCCGACTGGCGCGCCACAACGAGCGACAGGAGGGCCAAAAATAAGGTGACCAACGCGACGGGGACCGCAACCACCCCGAAACACGGGATCAGGCTCACGACCAGCGCCAGAATCCCCCCCACGAGGGAGACGACGCCGAGCGTACTCGTCGGGCGGTACGACTCGTAACGGTCCTCGCGGCGCAGCCGGCGACGGGCGCGGCGTTCTTCGCGGTCGCGATCGTAGTCGTCTCTCATGAAACCGCCTCCGGCGACCTTCAATTGTAATTTCATTGTGACCGCAGAGGCGGTCGCCACGCAACGGTATTCGACACGCCCCCCGGGATATTTAGCCCCAAGCCTTCGGTCGGCCGCTTGAGCACAATTTTTTGCTCGATGCGAACGTGTCAACCGGCGTGCGAGCGGAACCCGGATCGCAAACATTATTTCATTTGCAAACGGTTTAGTGGTAATTCCTTGCGTCGCTTACTTCGGGGGCTTAGGAGCGTCGCGTAATGCCATAATTTCAGCGATCGCCTGAATAATGGCATTCGCTCCGGAGCTACCGAACTCCTTCATTATTTCTTCTTTTGACCGCTGTACCTTGTTTCTTAGGATTTCTACCTCTTACGGCGTTCGCCCTCGATTGGCGCCCGGCGGAACTTATGAGCGAGCCAGCAGCGCAGCCTTCCGTTCCGGGACCGACCGCACGCAAAGTCAACACGTGGGCGTACACGCTCGTGTTTTGTGCTCTGGCCGTCGCCGCCGCGGGCGGGTATTATTTCTATGAGAAATCTCGCAATCCTCTCCCGCCGCCGGTCGACGAGATCAAGTCCCTGAAGGACTACGTCGCCCGGCTCGCAACGACCCAAAAGCTCGCGGACGGGTACGCCGACGCCGACGGTGACCTCGTAGCCGACCGGCCAGCCGACGCGAGCAAGCTCGTGAAGGTTGGGGACGAATTAGTGTTCTCCGTGGTCGGAACCGACGACGAAAAGAAGCTGGACGAGGCCGAGAAGGGCTGGGCCAGCTTCACCGCCGCACTCGCAAAGGCGACGGGCAAGAAGGTGAAGTACGCTCGCGACCTCACTAGCCCCGAAGACCAAATGGCGGGCATCCGCGAGGGGCGGTTGCACATCACCGCGTTCAACACCGGCGCGGTGCCGTCGGCCGTCAACACGGCCGGGTTTGTGCCGCTGTTCGTTCCGGCGAACGACAACGGCGACTACGGCTACACGGTCGAGGTTCTGGTACGAGCGGACTCGGATGTCACCGAACCGGCCCAACTGAAGGGCCGCTCGGTCGGGTTCGTGGCCCTGTCATCGAACTCGGGTGCCAAAGCCCCGATGGTCGAGTTCAAAGAGCGGTTCGGGCTACTACCCGTGCGAGACTACACGTTCGCGATCACCGGGAGCCACGACCGCTCGATCCGCGAGCTGGCGGCCGGCAAGCACGATGCGGTGTGCGTGGCGAGCGACCTGATGAACGACGTGCTGGCCCGCCCCGCCAATCAGGGCGGCGTGTCGAAGAGCGCCGTGCGGTCGGTCTACTCGTCCAAGCCGTTCCCGCAGTTGTGCTTCGGCGTGCCGCATAACCTGCCCGCGGACCTTCAGAAGCCGATCGAGCAGACGTTCGAGGCGTTCAAGTTCGCGGGCACGTCGGTCGAAGGGATTTCCGTCGGCCGCGGGCGAACGAAGTTCATCCGGGTCTCGTACAAAACGGCATGGGCGCCGGTCCGCGAAGTGGACCAGAAGCTCACGCACCTGTTCGACGAGAAGTAGGCTCGCACGGTTCGCCTGGGGTTCGTGACAGAAGTATTGAGGTTTCGCCCGCGGAACACCCGCGCGGCAACGGACGTTTCGACCGGTTGGCTCGCAAGTTTGCAGGTTTCATCAGTTCGCCCGCGCACAGCCGTCGGGCGCCCGCAGTGGCGCCCGGCCCCCGACGGGGAAACGTGATCGAGTTGCCCGGTCCACCGTGCCTCTCGCCCCGGAGCGCTCCGGCCTCCTGGATTTATCATCGTTTCCCGCGGAAGGGTTATTTATGCGTACACGTTCTGGCCCGAATCGCTCACCCGGCTTCACGCTCATCGAGCTGCTCGTTGTTATCGCCATTATCGCGATCCTGATCGGGCTCCTGCTGCCCGCGGTCCAGAAGGTCCGCGAGGCCGCCGCCCGGATGAAGTGCTCCAACAACCTCAAGCAACTGGGCTTGGCGGTTCACAACTACGAAGGCACTTACGGCTCTCTCCCTCCCGCAATCGTGAGCAGTCCCGGCTCAGCCGACTGGTCGGGGCTGAAGGAGTTTCAGAAGAACCCCGCCGTGACGCCGACAGCGGGGACCGACTTCGCGAAGCACGGCTTCCTTTCGCTCATGCTCCCTTACATCGAGCAGGGGAACGTATTGAATTCCATTCCTGGCGGGTACAACTTCCGGCTCGACTGGAGCGACCCGGTCAACCAGCCGGCTACGAGCACCCGCATCCCGACGTTCGAGTGCCCCTCGGTGCCGAGTGAGCACGTCGTCAGCCCGGTCCCGAGTGGCTGGACGAAAGGGCCGGCGACGGGCGATTACTGGCCCATCAGCCGCGCCAACAACAACAACGCCGTCTGGACGCAACTCAACATGACGCCCCCCAGCGACGACGGCGTTCGGGGTGTCCTCACCCACAACCGCCGGACCAACATCCTGGCGATCACGGACGGGCTGAGCAACACCTTGATGCTCGGTGAGTCGGGGGCGCGGCACGAGGGCTGGTCGGGCGGAAAGCGTTACGCAGATGCGTCCACACTCGGCTTTTTGGCCGGGGGCTGGGGGCAAGAGAGCAACAACGTTGTTTGTGCGGGGACTCAAGGGCCGATCACGCCGGGTGTCAAACCGGCCGGCAAAGTGTCCACGGCCGCGCATGTCACCGCCGGCCCGGTGGCGGTCAACGGCTGGAACCAGGGCGAGTTGTACGGCTTCCATTCCGGGGTGTGCAACGTCGTGTTCGGTGACGGCTCGGTCCGCTCGCTGCGTAGCAGCATCACCCTGACCACCCTTCTTAAACTGGCCGCGCGAGGCGACGGTGTCCCGGTGAACGCGGACGAATGACGCGGCAGTCAAAATCAACCGCGGCCCCGGGCGAGAACACCCGGGGCCGCGCTCGTCACTTCCCGAGTTCCCAGTTCTTCTCGTTCGTGCCGCTCTTGACCTCGTGAGTCAGTTCGGTCTTGGCCGGGTCGCTGTATTTCGGCGGCAGCAGTTCGGCGGTGACGGGCATTTCCGGGCTGTTGGGAGTCGGGTAGACTTTCTTCTTGCCGACCACCTTGCTGCCCGAGATCACGACCTTCGTGTGCCCGGTCGGCACCCGCGCGGCGGTGTACTTCCCGTCTTTAATGACGCCCCCGGCCGTCCCCCCCTTGCCGTCCGCCGGAACGAACGTGATCGCCCCGTCGTCCAGCGGCTTGCCGTCGTAACTGACCGTGCCCGACACGTCGGCCAGGTCCGGCCCGTCGGAGCACCCGACCAGGGCGACGGCCGCGGCGAACGCCGTGACCGCGCCCGCGAATCGTAGAACGCGCATCGCCGCCCCCGGTTATTGGTTAGAGAACACTTCGCCGCCGTTCATGGTGCCCATCGCGGACCACGTGCTCAGCGTGGTGCTGTTGGAGAAGAACCGGATGCTGCCGTCGCACAGGGCCGCGTTCACGCCGCCGGTGTGGCGGCTGCGGGCGGCGCTGTACTGCGAGCCCGAGGTGGTGTACGGCATCATCGGGTCGGTCCCGACGGCCCAGTTCACCACGTCCGGGGCGGACGAGTTGGGGGTGGTGATGGTCATGAACTTGAACACCCCGTCGTCGTTGTGGATGTCGCCCCGCCAGTCGTTGTCGTCCGGGCTCTTGGTCATCAGCGTTTCGGACAGCATCAGCGTGTTGGAGGTGCCGTCGCTGATGCTGGTCATCACCACCTTGCCGGGCGTGCCACGGTTGCCGCCGGTGTGGTAGAACGGCGCGAGCTGGGCGGGCGGGGCCGCGTCGTACCGGGCGTTGCCCCAGTTCACGACGTAGTTGCCGCGGGCGCGCTGGTAGTACGCGTTGGCCGAGTTCAGGTCCGAGCCGGCGTCGCTCGGGCAGTAGTAGATGGCGACCCGGGCGCCGCACAGCCCGCTCATCGAGTTGCCGACGGTCGCCGGCGGCAGGTAGAACTGCTGGGTGTTGTAGTCGATCTTGCTGGACAGCGCGGTCTGCTCGATGTACGGCCACAGGTACATCACCCACGTCTGGCGCGGGTTGTTGCGGGCGCCGATCGGGAACTGCCCGACCGCGTCGTGGTACCCGTGCATCGCCAGCCCGAACTGCTTGAGGTTGTTGGAGCACTTCATGCGCGCGGCGGCCTCGCGCACCTTCTGAACGGCCGGCAGCAAGAGCCCGATCAGGATCGCAATGATCGCGATGACAACGAGCAGCTCGATGAGCGTGAACCCGCGCCGCGGGAGAGGCGGAGCCTTCATGATAAAGCCCTGTGATGTGTAACGGACGCAAAAGCGAGTGCGAGTCGGACGAACGTGCGATCTGATTCCGAACTTACCGTCTCCCATTTTCTGACGCAAGAGCCGAACGGCCGTTTCGTCGAGAAACGGCCGTTCGGCTCTTGCAACCGCGGATCTTCACAGCGCCATCGTGACCGTCTTCACCTCGGTGTAGAGTTGCAGCGCGTACTGCCCCAGCTCGCGCCCGATGCCGGACATCTTGAACCCGCCGAACGGGGCGCCGGCGTCGAACACGTCGTAGCAGTTGACCCAAACGGTCCCGGCCTTGAGCCCGTTCGAGAGCCGCAGCGCCTTGCCGATGTCGCGGGTCCACACCGCCGCCGCCAGGCCGTAGTGCGTGCGGTTCCCGCGGGCGAGCACCTCGTCGGCGTCCTTGAACTTCAGGATGCTCATTACCGGGCCGAAGATCTCTTCCTTCGCGATCTTCATTTCGTCGGTCACGTCGGTGAACACGGTCGGCTGAACGAAATACCCTCTCTCGCCGACCCGGCCGCCGCCGGCGAGCATCTTCGCCCCGTCCTTCTGGCCGGCGTCGATGTAGCCCATGACGCGGTCGAACTGCTCCTGGCTCACCTGCGGGCCTTGTTCGGTGTCCGTGCTGAACGGGTCGCCGACCTTCCGCCCCTTCGCCTTCGCGACGATCTTGTGAACGAACTCGTCGTACGCGCTCTCCTGCACGAACAGCCGCGACCCGGCGACGCAGCACTGCCCCTGGTTGAAGAACAGCCCGAAGTACGCGCCCTCGACCGCGGCGTCCATGTCGGCGTCGGCGAACACGATGTTGGGCGACTTGCCGCCGAGTTCCAGCGACACCCGTTTCAGGTTCGACTGCGCCGCCGCGGTCATCACGATCTTGCCGGTGCCGGTCTCGCCGGTGAACGCGATCTTGTCCACGTCCATGTGCCCCGACAGTGCGGCGCCGGCCGTGGGGCCGAACCCGGGCACGACGTTCACCACGCCGTCCGGGAACCCGACCTCCTGCGCGAGTTGCGCGACGCGGAGGGCGGTGAGCGGGGTCTGTTCCGCCGGCTTGAGGACGATGGTGTTCCCGCACGCGAGCGCCGGCCCCCACTTCCACGCCTGCATCAGGAGCGGGAAGTTCCAGGGGATGATCTGCCCGACGACGCCGACCGGCTCGTGCCGGGTGTAGCAGAAGTACGGGCCGTTGATGGGCAGCGTTTGGCCGAACACCTTGTCCGCCCAGCCGGCGTAGTACCGGTAGCACTGGACCGAGAGCGGCAGGTCGGCCGCGAGCGAGTCGCCGATGGGCTTGCCGTTGTCGAGCGACTCGAGCGCGGCCAGTTCCTCCTTGTGCGCCTCGATGGCGTCGGCGAGCTTGTTGATGAGCCGCCCGCGCTCGCTGGCGTTCATCCGCCCCCACGGGCCGGTCTCGAGCGCCGCCCGGGCGGCGCGCACCGCCAAATCGATGTCGGCCTTATCGCCCTCGGCCACGCGGCAGATGACCTCGCCGCTGGCCGGGTCGAGCGTCTCGAACGTTTTGCCGGACACGCTGTCCACCCACTTCCCGCCGATCAGCAGTTGCTGGTCGGCGACGCGGGGCTTGGCGGGCCTGGGCTTCGCGGGCGCGGTGGCGGTGGACACGGGACGGCTCCGGGAGAGAAGACGGGCACCAGGGCCATTCTCCCCCAGGGAGTGGGTGAGTCAAGTCACAGCGCGACAGCGAGAACTCGGTTTGCCTCAGTAACCCGAAAGTAGTTAAGATCCACAAGCACAGGAAGCCCGCTCGAATCCGCTGCCATCCATGAATGAAACTGCCAAGGCTATTCTGACGACATTTGCGGGAAGTACAACGCTTCTGCTCGTTGGCGTGTACGCTTGTATTGGACTGCTGTACTGGAAGCGTCCTCTCTGGCTGCTCGGCCTCTACCAAGAAGCCGACAGCGCGCTGAAGTTTCCCAAAACAATCGAAGTGCTCGCCAAACGGCTCCCGTTCGTGGACGATATTGTCCATAGTCGCCGAGTACTCGATGCTTGGGTTGAGCAACACGCCGAGAAAGCCGCTGCGAACTTCGCCACGCTGCCGACAGTCCGAGAGCGTGAGATTCACCTGTTTCTCCCCGTTGAATTGGAGCACGACCGGGGCAAGGCGATCATTTTCGGCGAGTTGAAGCCGACCGAGCTTCAACCCGTATTTAGCCGGGGCCGCGGGTGCGTCCTCATCCGGGGCGAGGGTGGGGTTGGGAAAACGAGTTGGGCATGTCAGCTCGGTCGGTGGGCGATCGAACACGCACCTGGACATCGCCTCGCCCCACACCGAATGCTCCCGGTCATTGTCGAGGAAGACGTTTCTTCTCCCGAATCGGGCCTTCAACCACTGCTGAACCACATCCGAGGCAAGTTAGAGGCGCTCGCAGGAACCTCGCGCCCCGTTCCTGACCGCGTATTCGACGCCCTGCTCCGAACGGGGCGAGTCCTTGTGATTCTCGACCACTACTCCGAACTGGGGCGTGCTACTCGCGAGCGCGTGCGTCCGGGTGACCCCGATTTCCCTTTTGCTGCCTTGGTCGTTACCGCTCGCACCGACGAGCGCCTTGGGAATCAACCCCGGTGGGTCTTGAATCCGTGCCGCATTGAGGCAGACAAACTCTACAAGTTCCTGACGGATTACCTCCGCTTTAAGGGAAGTGAGGAGGCGTTCCCGACCCAGGCCGAATTCTTCGACGCCTGCACGCGGCTCTCGAATCTGGTCGGCAAGCGCGACATCACCCCGCTCCTCGCGCGGATGTTCGCCGATCTCATGGTCAACGCCAGTGTTGATGGATCCTGGGACGACTTGCCGCGAACGGTGCCGGATCTGATTGCCGAATACGTTACCCTCATCAACCGTTCAGTTGTCGAAGGGCGCCGCCCGGATGAGCAGGTTCAAGCCGACCTCCGAGCCGCGGCTTTCGCCTGTGTCCAAGAAACGATGCGGCCGGGTGAAGCCGATAAGGCCGCGGTGCTGAAAGTGTTGGCCGGGGCCGAACCGGTTGAGCGCCTCCAGTACCTCGAACAGCGCCTCCAACTCGTGCGAACCGTCGCCCATAGTACAAAAGTACGCATCACTCTCGACCCAATCGCAGAATACATGGCTGCAACCGAATTGGTCTTGCAAAGTAAGAATAAATCAGCCTTCTGGGAACGCTTTTTCCAGCTAGTTGGCAAGACCACAGACTCACCGATAACTATCAGGAGCTTTTTAATAGCCGTGCGTGATGTTTGTCGGAATCGCAGCGATCGTTCCAAGGTTCTCGAAGACGTGGCTGAGCGAGTTCGAAATTTTATCGGAGATGATGGGTTAGAAGATAACGAAGAAGTCCAAGAACTGATCAGGGCACTCAAAAGTCGTTCTCAATTTTTGCGACAAAGCGCCCTCCAATCACTTGCCGAAGATTACCATGAATCCGCCGCACCAGCCGTTCCTGCAATCATTTCCTGCTTGCAAGACACGAGCACCCGAAGCGAGGCACTTAACGCGATAAAGGCCATCGGCCCATCCGCCACGGCTGCCGTTCCATTTCTAATTAAGATACTTGAACACAGCCTCGTCTGGAGCGACCAATCCCGCGCGGCTGACGCGCTCGGTTCAATCGGCCCCGCCGCAAATGCGGCTATTCCGGTCCTGCGTCGAGCCCTACAGCATGACATGATGCCAGTTCGGCGAGAAGCAGCAGAAGCACTCGGTCTTATTGACCCGACAGCCTCTGACACGATTCAAGCACTTCGGCGCGTTGCGACTGAACCCGGCCAGGTCGAGCTTTATGCAGCTTTTGCGCTCGCAAAGGGTGGGGATGACGTACCCGCCCGCCTCGCGGTCTTGTGCCGAGTATTGGAAGAAAATGATCGACTTCTCTGTCACCAAGCAGCCAAACTTCTTGGTCGGCTTGGCCCGATTGCCGAAAGTGCCGCGCCGCGATTAAGTTCATTTCTCGGTAGAAATGAATCAACGTTCATGGGCGAGTCAATCAGCTATCCAACAGTGCCAGAAATGCGCCGCAGTGCGGCTGCCTCGCTAGTTCAGATTGGGAAAATCAATCTCCTCGTCTTGTCACACATCATTGAATTATTCCACGCGGAAGCCGACTTGGCTAATAAGGCCGCCGATCTTGTTGTTGCACTTGGCACCGCCGTTGTTCCAGATCTGTGCCGCGGTCTTGAGGCCACTGTTTGGGATATTCGTTTCTTGAGCGCGTACTGCCTTGGCGAACTCGCGACGCAGATTGAGCATCAGGCGCCTGTTGTCGATAGGTTGGTCAAAATTCTCACTTCCGACGGCGATAGCGACGTGCGCGAGAATGCAGCCGGAGCGCTTGGTATGTTCGGTAAGGCCGCGATTTCAGCCCTCCCTGCCCTTGAGTCCGCACTTCAGGACAAAGCCGAAAATGTTCGCTCGGAAGCCGCCGCGGCTCTGCAAAAAGTCCGTGGCTGACAGTTCCGCGCCAAGTTACTTCTCATCTTTCCGTTACTGGTAGGAACCGGCCGGGCGCGGGAACCTATCTGTGATGAGTCGAACGCTGCTCCAAGCCGTCGCCCGCAAGGCCGAGTCCCTCACACCGGACGCGGACCTGCTGTCGCGCTTCGCGCGCGACGGCGACCACCCCGCGTTCGAGGAACTGGTGCGCCGGCACGGGCCGCTGGTGTGGGCCGTGTGCCGGCACCTGCTGCCCGACCACGCCGACGCCGAAGACGCGTTCCAGGCCGTGTTCCTCGCGCTGGTCCGGTCCGCGCGCACCGTCCGCGACGGGCAGGCGCTGCCGGCGTGGCTGCACGGGGTCGCCGTGCGGGCCGCCACGCGAGTCAAGCGCTCGATCGCCCGGCGAAAGGCGCGCGAGCAGAAAGTCGCGCGCCCCGAAGCGTCCCGGCCCGTATCCGATGGCACCTGGAACGCACTCCTGCGCGCGGCACACGAGGAGGTGCAGCACCTCCCCGAGGCCGAACGGGTCGTGTTCGTGCTGTGCGATCTGGAAGGTGTGCCGCAACCGGACGCGGCGGCGCGTCTGGGGTGGCCGCTCGGGTCGCTGTCGGGGCGGTTGTGCAAGGCCCGGCAGCGGTTACTGGACCGGCTCGCGGCGCGCGGGATCGCGCCCGCGGCGGCGATCGGGATCGGGTTGGCGGGCGGAACTGCCGGCGCGGTGCCCACGAAGTTGTTCGACGCGGTGAAAACGTTCCCGCGAGCGCCCGGCGCGGCTTCGGCCGCTGTCACGGGGCTTGCCCGCGGGCTTACCGAGGGGTTCACGATGCGTGCGAAGGTGATGGCGACTGCGACCGTACTGGTCGCGGCGATCGGGTTAACCGGCGGGGCGGCGCTGCTGTCGCACGCCGACGCACAGTCGCCCGATGTGGTGCGGGAGGTCAAGGATCTCACCCGGTCGCTGGAGGCGCAAGAGCCGGGGCGAGGGCAACCGGGCGGTGCTGGCAGTGCAGCGCCGGGCGCGCCTCCTGGTGCCGCGTTCCCCGGCATCGGGCGGCCCGTGCCGGGGGCCGGACCCGGCATCGGTGCTTCCGGTATGGGTGGGTTCAGCGGTCCCGCCACGACTCCCGTACCGAACGTGGAGCACAAACTCGTAGAGATCAAGAGCGACCGCAAGGCGTTCGAGGCGGCCATCGTTCAAAACGGCAAGGCGGGCTGGGAGTTCTGCGGGGCCGAGCGGTTCGGGCAAGGAGAGCTGACGCTCGTGTTCAAGAAGGTGAAACCCGGTAACTCGGGATTCATAGAAGGCGCATTGGGCGGTGTGAGTAGCGGAGAGGGGAGCGCAGCCGGCATGGGCAGCGGACGTAGCGGGCAAGACGCGGAACGCGGGTGGCAGAGACTCCAGCGGCTCACGAACAGCACCGGCGACACAGTAGACCTTGGCGCGATTCCGCCGCAGACGCGCGAATTTCTCAAAAGCTCGGCCGAGCGAAACGGTGGCATCCCGCTGCCGGAATCGGGCACCATGACGAAGGCGCAGTACTTCGATTACCAGGCCCGGAATGAAGCGGCTCGTGCCGCCGCAGGCAGTTCGGGCGGGAACAGCCCTGGAGGGAATAGTCGAACCGGCACCCCGGGCTCCGGAGGCAGCGCCCCCCGCCCGAGCGGTGGCGGTTTTGGCAGTTCCGGCATGGGTGGATGGGGCTCAAGCGGGGGAAGCCCGGGCGGGGGATGGGGACCAGGCGGCCCGGCCGGAACTCCGGCGAGCAAGCACATCAACGTATTCCCCCTCAAGGTCAGTAAGGCCGATGAAATGGTCCTCACGCTGAAGCCGCTCTTCCCCAATACTGATCTGGCGGCCGACCCGCGCACGAACACGATCCTGGTCCGCGGGGACGAAAAGACGCTCGACGAACTCCGCACGCTGATCACGCGCCTGGAAGGGATCGAGTCGGCAAAGCCCAAGTGACCGCAGGGCGAAGGTACGCTCGCCATTCCGAACCCGGGTCGCGACAATAGCATCAGTTTCCGTCGCATCCCGGGTTCGATCATGCACTTTCGTCCGACGTTCGACGAGTTCGCGGCGCTCGCGCGCGAGCACACCGTTGTCCCCGTGTACCGGCGCCTCACCGCGGACACGCTCACGCCCGTGTCGGCGTTCTGCAAGCTCCAGGAGGGGGACTGGTCGTTCCTGTTCGAGAGCGTCGTCGGCGGGGAGCGGGTGGGGCGGTACAGCTTCCTGGGGGCCGGGCCGTTCCGCACGTTCGAGGCGTTCGGCACCCGCACCGTCACCCGCGAGGGGGCGAAGGCGGTCGAGGGCGAATCCGCCGACCCGCTCCGCGTGCTGGAAGAGATGATCGGCGAGTTTCGCGCGCCGCACCTCCCGGGGCTGCCGCGGTTCTGCGGCGGCGCGGTCGGGTACGCCGGGTACGACACCGTCCGCTACGTCGAGCGCCTGCCGAACGCCCCCGCCGACGACCGCGGGCTCCCCGACCTCAGCTTCGGCTTTTACGACCGCATGGTGGTGTTCGACCACGCCGCGAAAACGATCCTGGCGGTCGCACACGCCCGCACCCGCGCGAACGACGACCTCCGCGCCACCTACACCGCCGCGTGCCGGCAGGTCGACGAGTTGGTGGAACGACTTCAGCGTGGCGTCGCGGACCTGCAACTCACCGACATCGACCCGAAGGCGCCCCGCGCCGCGGCGGGCGCGCGCCCGCCCCTGGCCTCCAACTTCACCCGCGCGGGGTTTGAGGCGGCGGTGGAGAAGGCCCGCGAGTACATCAACGCTGGCGACGCGTTCCAGATCGTGCTCAGCCAGCGGTTCCGCACCGAAACGACGGCCCGGCCGTTCGACATCTACCGCGCGCTGCGGGTGGTGAACCCCAGCCCGTTCATGTTCTACCTCCGCGCCGGGGCGGTCACGCTCGTGGGCGCCTCGCCCGAAATCATGTGCCGGGTGGAGAACGGGGTCATCACGAACCGCCCGCTCGCCGGCACCCGGCGCCGCGGCGCCACCCCGGAGGAGGACGCGCAACTGGCGACCGAACTCCTCGCCGACCCCAAGGAGCGGGCCGAGCACATCATGCTCGTGGACCTCGCCCGCAACGACGTGGGCCGCGTCGCCGAGCTGGGCAGCGTGAAGATCAGCGACCTGCTGACCGTCGAGCGGTACAGCCACGTCATGCACCTGTCCAGCACCGTGACCGGCAAGCTGAGGCCGGAGCTGACCGCGTTCGACGCGATGCGCGCGAGCCTGCCGGCGGGCACGCTGTCGGGGGCGCCGAAGGTGCGGGCGATGGAGATCATCGACGAACTCGAGCCGCACCGCCGCGGCCCTTACGGCGGCGCGGTCGGGTACGTGGACTTCGGCGGCAACATGGACACGTGCATCGCCCTGCGCACGATGGTGCTGCTGGGCCAAACCGCCTACGTCCAGGCCGGCGCCGGTCTGGTCGCGGACAGCGTCCCGGCGACGGAATATCAGGAAACCGTGGACAAGGCCGCGAGCCTGCTGCGCGCGATCGAAGTGGCCGAAACGCAGTTGTGATTCGCGTTCCGGATTAATCGCGTACCGAACGGGCAGGGATCGGCGCCGCGCGTGTTCCCTCCCGGTTACGGTTGATTGGCCGAACGCCGTTCCCCGCGCCGGTTGCGGCGGGGAAGGCGGTGGAGCGGCGTGGTTCTCGTCGCCGGGCGGGGCGCCGGCGGCCCGCAGAGAAGCATTTCCGAATTCCCGCGAAGGATTCTCGTCTCGCGCGGACAATATCCCCTCGATGAGCGCGGCCGACGCTGGGCACGAGCGGGCGATTCGCGACGCGGTGCTGGCCGGCAGGTCGGACGCGTGGCGCGGGTGGTTCGACGCGCACTACGCCCCACTCGCGCGCTACGCGCGGTGGCGGTGCGGCGGTCTGCCCGATCTTGCCGACGACGTGATCCAGGAAACGTGGCTCACCGCCGTGCGCCGGGTCCGCGACTTCGACCCCGCGCGGGGGAGTTTCTTCGACTGGCTGTGCGGGATCGCCTCCAACGCCGCACGCAGCGCGGTCCGCTCGCGCTACCGCCGCACGGCCCGCGTTCGTGCCCTCCAACCGGCCGATGACAGGGCCGCGCCGGACGAGTGCGGGGCGGTCGAACGGGCCGAGCGCGTCGCCCTCGCGCTCGCCGAACTGCCCGAACGGTACGAGGCCGTGCTCCGGGCCAAGTACCTCGATCAGCAGGCGGTCGCGGACATCGCCGCGCACCGGAACGAATCGGTCAAGGCGGTGGAATCGCTGCTGGCCCGCGCCCGCGCGGCGTTCCGCGAGGTGTATGAGAAGTCCCATGACTGACCCACTTGATGAACTCCTCGGGCCGCCGGACGGGGGCGAAACGCCAGGGCTGCGCGACGCGCTCCGCCGGCGCACCAGTAACCACCTCGTCCGGGTGAAGTGGCTCCGGCGCGGGGCGAAACTGGCGGGCGTGGCGGCCGTTTTCGCGCTCGGCGTCGGGGTGGGCGAGTGGCGGGCGCCCGTGCGCGAACGGGTGGTGACCGTCCGCGAGGTCGAAACGGTCGCCGTGCCGGTGCCCGTCGTCGTTCCGGTGGGGGGCGGCGGGGCCGAGCCCGAGTCGCCTGCGCCGGCGCAACCGGTGCTGTCGGCGGGGAGGCTCGAACTCGACGCCGAACAGGCCGACGGTTCGGCCGCCGCCGCCTTGTACCGACGCGCCGGCGATGCCTACCTGACCGCACAACAGGACTACGCCAACGCGGCCCGCTGCTACCGATTGTTCCTGTCGCGCGCCGGAGACGCGGCACTGGCGCCGGAGTCCGGGGATTCCTGGCTGCTCGTTTCGATCAAGAACGCGACTTTCAAGGAGAAGATCTATGCGACGGCTCGTAACGATTAGCGCCGCCTTCGCACTGGCGCTGGCGGTCACCACGGCCAGCGGGCAACCGCCAAAGGCCGATGCGCCGAAGAAGGCCGACAAGCCGGTCCCGAACCCGCCCGATGCGACGGACGCGGCCATCGGGAGGGCGCTGGCCACCGACCCCGACGTGAAGATGGCCCAGGCCAAGATTAACCTCGCCGAGGCCGAACTGGCGAAGGCGCGGCAGACAATCACGCTCAGGGTGCTGGCACTCAAATCGCGAGTGGAGCAAGGGACGGCCGAGATGCGGGTGGCCGAACAGCATTTGGAAAACGTGACTAAGGGGGTCAACGGTGGAGCCGGGCACCAGTCGGAGTTGCTTGTCGCGCGGAGCAAGTTTGAAACGGCGAAGGCAGCGCTCGCGGCGGCAGAGGCGGAGTGGAAGTTGCTTACCGGGTCGGATAACAATGGGGAAGTGAAATTGTTTCGCGCATACCTAACGGTACTTGATCAATATTTCGAATCGCATTCCCTCCCGTCGACGCAGCAGGGACCGGCGCCGAATGCGGGTGCGTACCGCTGGTATGGAAGTGGCGGGAGCCCGCCGGCAACGATCAAAGGGCCGATCCCGGACCGGCTCCGCGCCGTTCTTGACAAGCCGATCAAGCTCGGTGCGAAGGGCGAGACAATACGCATCGATCAAGCGCTGGAGTTGCTCAAGAAAGAGGTGGGCTTTGATGTCCCGGTTCGGGGCGAATTGCTTCACCCGCGTCCGAAGGTCAACGATCGCGGGGAAATACTGTATGACCCCGCTCGGAAAGGCATCCCGATCATGATTGCTCCCCAAGTCGTCTCGGAAGGTGAGACGCTCCCTGTCGGGGCCTGGCTGCAACTGTACCAGGACGTATCCGGCGGCACGTTCTACGTGCGCGAGTACGGGTTGCTGCTCGCCGACAAGAAGTCCGCTCCTCCGGACGCCCCGACGCTCACCGAGTTCTGGAAGCAGGGCGCGCCCAAGCCGGAACCGAAACCGAAGTCCGATCCGGCTCCCGAACCGAAACCGAAGTGAGCGAACACCGGTGCCCGCGGACGTGCCGTCCGCTGCTCCCGCGATTCGGTCGCCTGGCGGAACACCGGGTTGCACGCTTCACACGCCTACCAGCGGACGGCACGTCCGCGGTCCCAGGGACAGCCAACACACCCTCCGTGTTCGGTGTTCGAGATCCTCGCCGCGCCCATCATTTCCACTACCGCCAGTCGCACCCGTTTCGATTTGCTGCTGGGAAAGGAGTAGCTTCGATGACCGCCTGAAGCAAAGAAGCCGTTCGACTGAAGAAGTTACCCGCTCAAAACGACAACCCCACCGACAGGCCAATGGCCCGGCGGTGGGGTGTCTACCCGAATAAGGACAATCCATGCCCGCGCGGTGTACCGTCCTGGTACGCGTCCGAGTGGGTGGAACAGTAAGCGAGTCCGGAACGTGTGTCAACCGCAGGCGAGTTCCACGAGGGACTCGACTTCTTCGGCGGCGATGCGGGCCGCGACCTCGGCCCGATCGATTTTGATGTTGGAGGGAGCGGCGATCCCGAGCTTCACGCGGCCGTCGCCGCAGGCCGTCACCGTGATGCGGATGTTGCCGTCGATGATGATTTCTTGACCGGTCTTACGGGTGAGCACGAGCATGGTGGCCTCGTCCTTGAGGGAGTGGCAAGTTGTTGTGAACAGAAGCAACCTGCGGACCAAAATCGCTAAAGTTCCGCGAACACAAAACCGACAAGTCCGGGTTGCTCGCGGTTCACTGTAGAACACGATCTCTTCCCTGCGGGACTCTCCCTTTTTTCCCCTCAAGTTCCGATGTCAGTTGCCCGACGCGGCATTCGGCTTCCCACGGGTTGATAAGTTGGGTACCTTGTGCCCGGTTCCGGCGACCTCACGGCCGGCGGCCCCTCCGCGCGCTGTCGAAACGACCATCGTTAAGAATGTATGGCGGAATGAAGCCCGCTCGGGTGCGCTGCCAGTCGGGGCGAGGGCAGCGTGGCACTAAAACGCGATTACTGGGCGAAGACCGTTTTTGACAGGATCTACAGGATAGACAGGATGAAGACAGACCGATTTGAAATCCTGTTCATCCTGTAGATCCTGTCAAAAACGGTCTTTATGCACGAGGCCCGCATGGCCGAAACGACGCCACGACCCGCCGCCCATTCCGTCACCGTTTCATAAGAGCCCGTCAGATGCAGCGGCCCGGCGCGCATCGATCGGGTGCGCCTATTCGCCCACCTCTGACACACTGTCACCGCCCACGCCGACCGCGCCTGTGCCAGACTCGCACAGGCTTTTGCGAGAGGGATCGGCGCGATCTTCAGCAGGGGCACCAGTGGCTTGCCGCACGTCGGACGGTGAAAAAGTTTGGACGATCTGCTGGCTCGACGCACCAGTGAGGTGAGATGAATGACGCCACCCCGACCGACGGCGAACTGGTGCGTCGAACCGCAGCGGGCGATTGCGACGCCTTCGCCCGGTTGTACGACCGGTACGCGCGGCTGGTCCGGACGGTCGCGGGTGACGCCGGCCCGGGCCTCGCCGAGGACATCACTCACGACGTGTTCCTCCGGGCGTACCGGTCCATCGGGACGCTCCGGGATGCCGAGCGGTTCGCCCCGTGGCTGGTCGGGATCGCCCGCCGCGTGGTTCAGGAGACCCGGCGGCGGAACCGCACGCGGGAACCGCTCCCGGATGACCTCACCGACGGGCGGGCGGCCGAGCACGACATCGACGGCGCGGACGAGGCGGCCTACATGCTCGCGCTGGTGGCCCGGTTGCCCGAGGAGGAGCGGCGGGCGGTCCAGTTCTTCTTTCTGCACGGCCGCGACGGGAACGAAACGGCCCGCCTTCTGGGCCGGTCCCGGTCGGGCACGTACTCGCTCATCACGCGCGCCGTCGGAACACTCGCCCGGTGGATGGGGGCCGATCGACCGGCCGGGGAGGTGCCGCAATGAAGTGCCCAACCGACGACGCCCTCGTCGAACTCGCCCTGACCGGCGATGCCTCCGCGGTTCAGCAGCACGTGGCCGGGTGCCCGGCGTGCGCGGCCCGGTTCTCCGACATCAATGGCGTCATGCACGGCATGGAAGCGGCTCAGGCCGTGGCCGATCGCGGCCACGAGGCCGGGCGTGCGCGACTGCTCGCGGCCCTGGCGGTGGAACCGCCGCCGACACGTAACACGTTACTATGGAGGGTTCTCATGGATCGACGCACCTGGATCACGTCCGGGGCCATTTCGGCCGCGGTGATTGTCGTCGTCGTTCTCGGCTGGGGCGGAGCTCCGGCCGTCGCTTTGGCCGATGGCCTCAAGCCGTTCAAGGAGGCGAAGTCCTTCTCGTGCGATTGGGTCCCACTCCATAAGGGTAAGCCGTTCGAGGTTGCAAATAAGATGACCTTCAGGCTGACGTGGGCCGCACCCGGATCGGTGCGCAGCGAGATCTTCGCCGACGGCAAGCCGCAGTCCGTCGCCATCGCCCCACACGGAAAAGAAGGATTTATCGTCGATCACAGTAACAAGACGGTCACATCGATTGACGACCCCGATGCGGAGGAAGCCACGATACTCAAGCTCATCGACGGGCTGGCGACGTACTCGGGTGGGGACAAGAAGGCGGCCGGTACGGACGAAATCGACGGGGTGAAAGCCGCGCGGTTCGAGCTGGAAATTCCGAACGCCGAGGCGAAGGACGCGCCCTGGCGGTACCGGATCTGGGTCCACCCGGAGACAAAACGGCCGGTGCGGCTCGAATTCGCGCTCCAGGCCCTGCATGACCCGACAGCAAAGGGCGTCGCGGGGGTTCGGCTCGAGAAGTTCGAGTGGGACGTGAAGACGGACGGGCTGTTCGATACGAAGCCGCCGGCCGGGTACAAATCCGCCGTGGAGGAGAAGAAATAAGATCGATGAACGTATACCTTACAGTAGGACCCATTACTGAGAGGTCGGTATGGTCGGATTTAACGCAACGGTGCTTGCCTTGATTGCTGGAATCGTCATCGGCACGGTGCTGCGACCGGGGCTGTTGGAGGTCGCAATCGTCGGGGCTCTGGTTTACGCGGTCGCACGGGTCGGCCGACCGAAGCGGCGCCAGACCGGCGCGGAGCGGCACCTTGCGTAAGAAACGGTGGCGGAATGGACGAGCGGTCGCGATTTCTTGCCGGCCCACACGGGCTTCGTGTAGATGAATGCAGATTTTGACAGGATCGACAGGATTGACCGGATGAAGACCGAGTGAGTTGAAATCCTGTTGATCCTGTCGATCCTGTCAAAATCGTCTTGGCTCTCCCATCCCGTGTTGGTGCTACCCTCTCTCGCCTGCTTGTCTTAGTTCTGGCTCTCGGTCATGCTGACAAGGACCGACCGGAGCCAACGCCGTGACCGAGCAAGAATGGTTGACATGCACTAGTCCCACGCCGATGCTCGCCTTTCTCCAAGGCAAGGTGAGCAGTCGTAAATTGCGGCTGCTAGCTGTGGCATATTGCAGGCAGATTTTGCCAGATTTTGCGCACTGGGAACTCGTAGACGGTCTCAAACAAATCGAGGCTGTTGCTGACCAACTTTTGGACCCGACGGCCTTGATTACCGTCGCCCAAAAAGCCGAAGCTCACTTGTATCCCGAGATGCCACCTGAGCAGCGGCTCGTCTGTCAGTGCGTCACCTTTGCCAGCTATTTCGACGAACTTGCCGACGATTCGGGAGCTTTTGGGGTGGACGACCCGGATCGAAGTGCATTGCCCGCGGCAATACGATGCTCGTCTGCGGTTAGTGTCGGAATGGTAGGAGAGAGGGGGCATTCAGGGTACATTCGCTGCGTCTTCGGCAATCCCTTCTGCCCCGTGGCCGCCGATCCTGCTTGGCTCACCTCCAACGTCGTTGCTCTCGCCACCGGCATTTACACAGACCACGCCTTCGACCGGATGCCGATCCTGGCCGATGCCCTCCAAGACGCCGGGTGTGACAACGCCGACATCCTGACCCACTGCCGCAACGAGGCACAGCATGTGCGTGGGTGCTGGGTGGTCGATTTGCTGCTGGGGAAGGAGTAGCTCCGATGGCTGCCCCGAAGCGTGCCGAAGCGAAGAAGACACCCTTCGACATTGAGGAAGCGGTACCGCTTCTTCGAGAAGCGGTCGCACCGTACCCGAAGGCGGCTCTCTTTGAACTTGCGGCGGCGGGGCACGATTCCGTCTTCGAGATCCTGGTTGCGTGCATCGTGAGCATCCGCACGCGCGACGAAGTGACGCTCCCGGTCGCACGGAAGCTGTTCGAGGCCGCGCCTACGCCGGCGGACATCGCGGCGCTGACGGTTCCCCAACTCGACCGGTTGATTAACCCCTGTACGTATCACGAAGCCAAGGCGCCAACGATCCTGAACATCGCACGCGAAGCCGTGGACAAGTACGGCGGGGTGCTTCCGTGCGACGCGGACGCGCTCATGGCGTTCAAGGGCGTGGGGCCGAAGTGCGCGAACCTCGCGGTCGGGATCGCGTGCGGGGAACTGGTGATCGGCGTAGACGTTCACGTTCACCGCGTGACGAACCGGTGGGGGTACGTGAGCGCGAAAACGCCCGAGAAGACGATGGAGCAACTCCACGAGAAGCTGCCGCGCCAACTGCGGGTCGAGATCAACGCGCTACTGGTGCCGTTCGGGAAGCACGTCTGCACCGGCGATCGGCCCAAATGCTCGACGTGCCCGCTGCTGTCCATGTGCCAGCAGGTGGGCGTCACGCGGCACGCATGAGTCGGGAAAGCTCTCCCCGGTTTTTAAGCACTTCCTAATTGTTTCCGCGCGCGGGCTCTCACACAATACGTTCACTCTCTCATCACACTCGCTCTCGCACCGTCCCGCTCGGAGTCCGTCTCATGCCCCGCGTTCTGAAGCCCGCCGCGCTCGGCGTGCTGTGCGCCCTTTTAATGCCCCCCACCCCGGCGACGCCGGCCGACACCGCGCCCAAGGTGCGCGCCAGCTCGGACGACCTGGACCGGCTGGTCATCGAAGAGGTGAAGGCCCGCAGCGAGATCATGAAGAACCTGCGGTACCTGTCCGACGAGATCGGCGGGCGCCTCACCGGGTCCCCGAGCCTCGAAAAGGCGAACAAGTGGACCGCCGAAAAGATGAAGGAGTACGGCCTGGAGAACGTTCGCCTCGAGCCGTGGGAGATCCCCTACGGGTGGCAGCGCGGCAAGGCCGAGATGAAGATCGTCGAGCCCGACACCGGCCGCAGCCTGCTGGTCGCGTCCGCCGCCTGGTCGCCCGGCACCAAGGGCAAGGTGACCGGCGACGTGGTGATCCTCAACGTCCGCACCAAGAAGGACCTTGAGGCGTACAAGGGCAAGTTGAAGAACGCCGTGATCCTGCGCCAGCCCCCGACCCGCGTGGCCCCGATCACCGACCTCAACTACCTCGGCAGCCGCCCCGAAAAGAAGGACGAGCCGAAGAAGGACGCCCCGCCGAAAGAGGAGCCCAAGAAGGCCGACCCCAAGAAGGACGGCGCGGGCGACTTCGGCATCTCGTTCAAGCTCCAACCGCCGGCCAAGGACGAGAAGAAGGAGCAGCCGAAAGAGCAGCCGAAGAAGGACGGCGGCGGGTTCGGCGGCGGGTTCCAGCAGTTCCAGAACGAGCTGAACGAGTTCCTCAAGGCCGAGGGCGCCGCGTGCCTCGTGTCCGACTCCGGCAAGCCGCACGGGCTGCTCGTCACGAACGGGGGCTGGGGCCGCGGCGACCGGGCCGCCGCCGAGGGCGGCATCGCCCGCGTGTACACGGCCCACGAGCACTACGACCTGCTGTGGCGGCTCGCGTCCCGCGAGAAGGCGACCACCCGCGTTGAAGTGGAGATCGAGAACAAGTTCATCCCCGGCCCGGTGGTCGTGTACAACACGGTCGGCGAGGTGCGCGGGAGCGAAAAGCCGGACGAGATCGTGGTGGTCGGCGCGCACCTGGACTCGTGGGACCTGGGCAGCGGCACCACGGACAACGGCACCGGGAGCAGCGTGGTGCTGGAAACGGCCCGGGTCGTCGCGAAGCTGGCGCGGGCCGGGAGCCCGCCGAAGCGCACCATCCGGTTCTGCCTGTTCAGCGGCGAGGAGCAGGGGCTGTACGGCTCGCGAAAGTACGTCGAGAAGTACAAGGACGACCTGCCCAAGCACTCGCTGGCGATCGTCCACGACACCGGCACCGGTAAGGTAACCGGGTTCGGGCTCCAGGGCCGCACCTACATGAAGGACATGCTGGAGAAGGAGCTGGCCGCGCTCAAGGGGCTGGACGGCTGGAAGGGGCTGACCGCCGGCGGGATCGGCGGCGGCACCGACCACTGGCCGTTCCACCAGGCCGGCGTGCCCGGGTTCGCCTGCAACCAGGACATGGACGAGTACCGGCTCACCCACCACACCCAGAGCGACACCTTCGATAAGGCGAAGGAGCCGAACCTGATTCAGGGGGCGCAGGTGATGGCGGTGACGGCGCTGCGGGTGGCGAACCTGCCGGAACTGCTGCCGCGGAAGTGACCGCGGCCATTTGGTTTGTCGGAGGCCAGGGCTTTCGGACCAGGGGCTTTCGCCCCTGGAGAGAGCGGCCGGTTGAACGCGATTCCTTGAACGTCAGCGTGTGCGAGTTCGCGTAGCGACCCACCCCCCCAGCCCCCTCCCTGCAGGGAGGGGGAGCAAAGCACTCCGGAACCGCTTCGCGCATTCTGTTCGCTTAGCGCAGTCGCGGAACTCCCCCTCCCTGCAGGGAGGGGGCTGGGGGGTGGGTCGCTACGCGAACTCGCACACGCTTGCGGTTCTTCAGCCACCCGAGCGGGTACGATCGGGAATTGGCGTAAAACGTTGAAGAGAAGACGATTATGGGAGATGTGACTCGTTCGAGCTACTTCGCAACTCGGACGAGAGCCCGGGTGCGTTACCCCGCCCTGCGTGGGCGAGGAGTCGGGAGGACTTCCGGAACTACCACTCTTACCGCGAGCCCGAGGGCGGCACGTCCTGTCCTCGGGTGACCGGCGGAGAAACCAGGGGGTCGGCACTTGTGACCGGCGGAGCGACCAGCGGGTCGCTGCCCGTGGACGGTGCGGTCGGATTCGCGGGTTGTGCCTTGGGAGGCGTCGTGGCACGCGGGGCCGCCGGCGGGGCCGGGCGGGTGTTTTGCGCCGGCGCGGCCGGAACCGTGTTCCGGAAGGGGGAGCTGGGGGCCGCCAGTGCCGGGGGGGGGATCATCTGACTGCCGTAGGTCGGGACGTAGGTCGTTGCCCCGCCGGCCGAGTGTTGCGTGTAGCCGTTCGGCAGCACGATCACCAGCGTGTCCGGCTTGAACATCGTCAGCTCGCGCGGGTTCGGTAGGGAGCCGTTCGAGGAGACGAGCGCGACGACGTCGGTCTTCAGCATCTCCTTCCACGCCTTCGGGGAGAGCCGGTTCCCCTTGATGTCGAACACCGCGACGTCCGCCGGGTCGTAGGTCGTCGCACGGACGGAGGACTTCATTTGGTAGCTCACAACGGTATGCTCGCCGACCATTTGCGTCACCGGTTCATAGAACTGGGTGCGCTGCCGGGTGACCAGCTTTCCGGCCTCAATGCGCACGACCGCTTGCGCCGGGAACGTCCCGTAGGGCACGTCGTCGTCTTCGATGCCCTTCGCCACGATCTTCTTCGCCTCCGGAAGCTTCCTCGTCTCCAGCGCAACGGGCGGGGCGTCTTCGGCCACGAGCGGCTGCTCGGGGTTGGGCCGGGTCGTGCCCGGGCTCCCCAAGTTCGGCTCGCCGAGCTGCTGGGCCAGCGCGCCCCCCACCCCGATCAGCCCGCAGGCGAACAACCCGGCGGCGAACGTCTGCTTCAAGCGTGTCACGAGCATGGCCTTCAAGGCTCCTTCGGTGAGGGACGAAACTTCCGGCGGCGCGCCGGGCGGGACCGTGCCCCGCGCCAGCGCGAACCGCGCGGCCAACTGAACCGTTGTGTGCGTCAGGTTGTGGGGGACGACCGTGGCCGCCGCGTCGCGGGTCAGGACCGCGCCCGCCGCGGCGACCGACGCCGTGACCCCGCGCCGGGTCAGCCGCCGGGCGAGGAGCTTCCGCGCGTGGGCCAGCCGGCTCGACAGCGTGCCCTCGGGGACGCCGAGCGCCCGCGCCGCGGCCGACCGCGGCAGCCCTTCGAGGTCGCAGAGGACGACCGCGGCCCGGTACTTGTCCGGGAGCCGGGCCAGCTCCTCGTCGATCACCCGGCGCAGCTCGGCGTTGTCGTCGGGCGGCTCCGGGCAGGCCGGTTCGGCGGCGGTGGGCACGACACGGTCCTCGGCACGGCGCCGGGCGGCGCGGGCGTCCAGGGCGGTGCGGAACGCGACGCCGTACAGCCAGTTCGCGAGCAGCTCCGGGCGGCTCAGGTGTCCTGCGCGCTTCGCCAGAACGAGGAAGGCCGCCTGGAACGCGTCCTCGGCGTCGTGGGCGCGCCCGGTGACGCGGCGGCACACCGCGAGCACCATCGCCCCGTGCCGCCGCACGAGTTCCGCGAACGCGTCCTCGTCGCGTGCGTTCACGAACCGCGCGAGTAGGTCGCGGTCTGGCACGTCCGGCGTGCCGAGAACAACCCGGAGCAACTGCCGGGTGAGTGGTCGGGCTTCGGTGGGCATCGGTGTTCCCGCTGAACGCGTCACAACTGGTACTGGGGTGAAACCGCCCCGCGCGTCGGAGAAATTGAAAATTTATTCACGGCGGGGCGCGACGGGTGCGGAAAGGAGCACGAGCGGCGTTACTCCCTATTCTTCTCTCTGCGCCCTCAATCGCGCTGTTTGCGGTGAACACGAGGTTACCCATGCCCACCGTCGCCGAGTTCGCCGCGTACCTGGAGCGGTTCGCCCCCTGCGCGACCGCCGCGGAGTGGGACAACGTCGGGCTGCTGCTCGGCGACCCGAAGGGGGAGGTGGGCCGGGTTCTCACGTGCCTCACCCTCACGCCCGATGTCGCCGCCGAGGCCGTGCGTGAGGGTGTACATCTGATCGTCTCGCACCACCCGGTGCTGTTCCGCGGCGCGAAGAAGCTGACCGCAAACACCCCGGACGGCGAGGCGCTCCTGCCGCTCCTGCGTGCGGGTATCGCAGTCTACTCGCCGCACACGGCGTTCGACAACTGTTCCGGCGGGATCAACGATGGGCTGTGTCAGAAGCTCGGCGTGGCGAACGCGGTCCCGCTGCGGCCGCGCGAGGCGAAGCGGCAGTGCAAACTCGTCGTGTTCGTACCCGACGCCGACCTCGCGAAGGTGTCCGACGCGCTGTTCGGGGCTGGGGCGGGGGTGATCGGGCAGTACCGCGAGTGCAGCTTCCGGCTCTCCGGCACCGGCACGTTCTTCGGCACCGACGCCACCAACCCGGCGGTCGGTCAAAAGGGCCGGCGCGAAGAGGCGCCCGAGTGGCGGTTGGAGGTCGTAGTCCCCGAACCGCTCGTCTCGGGCGCGATCGCCGCGATGCGGAAGGCGCACAGCTACGAAGAACCGGCGTTCGACGTGTACCCGCTCAAGCCAGCTACCAGCGGCGGCGAGGGGAGGATCGGCGAACTGGCGAACCCGACCACCCTGGGCGAACTGGCCCGGCGCGCGAAGGAGGTGCTTCGCGCGAACGCCGTTCAGATGGTGGGTGATGCGGAGCGCCCCGTGCGCACGGTGGCCCTTGCGTGCGGCGCCGCAGGCGAGTTCCTGTCCGATGCCATCAGACGGAAGGCGGACGTGTTTCTCACCGGCGAGGTGCGGTTCCACGACGCGCTCGCGGCCCGCGGCGCGAACGTCGGCTTGATTCTTCCCGGGCACTACGCAACAGAGCGGCCGGCGGTCGAGGAGCTGGCCGCGAAGCTGGGGGGCGATTTTCCGGGCGTCACGGTGTGGCCCAGCCGGGCCGAGCGCGACCCGCTCGCGGCGTTCTGATGCACGTGCCCGGCGGTCGCGGCTCGTCAACAAACGTGATACCCATTGCGGGTTCATGTATGAGCATTTAGACCGTTGACTCACGCCCGCCCCAACGCTATGAGCCCCCAAGTGACGCAGGAAGCGTTGGGGGGAGCGGAATGAGCGGGCGACGCATGCTGATCGCGGTGGCGCTGGCGTGCGGGCTGTGCGTGTGGGGGTACGCGCGGTCCGGGGAGCAGCCGGTGGCGGCGCACGGGTTCGAGCCGATTGCTTCGGAAGAAGCCGAATACGACGAGGGGACCCGCGACGACGCGGCCAACCGGTACCGCACGAACCAGCCCCGGCACTGGCGGTACATGGCGGTCGGGAACAGCTACTCGCACTGAACCCGCCGCCCGCGGCTGGTATCATGGACGCGAACACCAACCTTCGCGCCCGTGACCCAGCACATGGCCCTGATCCACATCGACCCGGTTCCGCCGCGGTGCCCGCCCGGGGTTGTTCTCGCGTTCGTCTGCGGCGGCGGGAAGATCGACTCGAAGCACGTCGGGAAGATCGCGTTCGTGGGCCGGGGGGCCACGGTCGAGGTGCCCGACGGCAAAGCCGCCGCGATCGTGAACGCGCTGGACGGCGCGACACTTCAAGCCAAGCCGGTGCGGGTGCGGTTCGCGGGCAAAGCGGACTTCACCGACGCGAACCACCTTTCCAACCTGTCGCACCTGCTCGACCTGGAAGCGAAGGCCGAGCAAGAAGAGGCCCGACGCCGCGCGCAGGCCGAAGAGGGCTCGCCCGTCGGCGACGGTTCGACGCTCACGAAACTCATCCTGCGTGACTCAGAGTTCGGACTCGGCGGCCGGTTGCTGCTCACCTTCGGGCGCAAAACGCTCAACGAACCGCTCCCGCCGTCCCGCCTCGGCCCCGGGGCGCCGGTGCTCCTCAGTCAGACGAACGTGAACCGCCGGGTGCCGTCGTACCGCGGCGTCATTTACGACCGCGACACGGCCACGATCGGCGTGGCGATCGACCCGCCGGACGACGACCTGCCGGACGAGGCGGTCTGGCGGCTCGATCTGTCGCCCGACGAGGTGTCCCGTTTACGCCAGCAGGACGCGCTGCGCCGCGCCGCGAGCGCCACCGGCGACCGGCTCGCCGAACTGCGCGAGGTGCTGCTGGGGGAACGACCTACCCCCCCGGCCCCCCTCCCTCAAGGGAAGGGGGAGGAAGGCGGCCCCATCCCTGAAGGGAGTGAAGACAACCCACCCCCCAGCCCCCTCCCTGAAGGGAGGGGGAGTTCGGCCGGTTCGCAAGATGTTTCGGAAGCGCCTTCGCTCCCCCTCCCTTCAGTCGAGGGGGGCGGCGGAGTGGGGGCGCCTTCCGCCCTCAACGAACCGCAGCGCGACGCGGTCGCGTTCGCGCTGGCGGCGCCGGACTTCGCCATCATCCACGGGCCGCCCGGCACCGGGAAAACCACGACCGTCGTCGAGTTCATCCGCGAACTGGTCGCCCGCGGGGACAAGGTTCTGGCGTGCGCGCCCAGCAACCACGCGGTCGATAACCTCCTGGAGAAGTTGCTCGGTGTGGGCGAACTCCCGGTGCGGCTCGGCCACCCGGCGCGGGTGATGCCGGAGCTTCGCGCCCGGGCCATTGACATTCTCGCCGAGAAGCACCCGGACGCGCGCCAGGCGCGCAAGGTGGCCCGCGAGGCGTTCGCACTGTTCCGGCAGGCGGACAAGTGGACCCGCGAAAAGCCGCAACCCGGCGAAAAGGCCGCGCTCCGGAAAGAAGCCCGCGAAATGCTCACCGAGGTGCGGAGGCTCGAAGCCAGCGCCACGGAGCGCGTGCTCGACGAGGCGAGGGTCGTGTGCGCCACGCTCACCGGGCTCGACAGCCAGTTGCTCGGTCAGCGCCGGTTCGACGTGGTGGTGATCGACGAGGCGTGTCAATCGACCGAACCCGCGGCGTGGGTGCCGCTGTTGCGCGCGAACAAGGTCGTACTCGCCGGGGACCACTGCCAGCTCCCGCCGACCGTCCTTTCGCCCGAGGCCGCGGAGCGCGGGCTCTCGGTCAGCCTGATGGAGCGGCTGGTGCGACAGTTCGGGCCGGGCGCGTCGCGGCTGCTCACGGTCCAGCACCGGATGCACGCAGGTGTAATGGGTTTCTCCAATGGAGAGTTCTACGACAGCCAACTGGTCGCGCACGAGAGCGTCGCCGCGCACCTGCTCTGCCATCTGCCGGGTGTGGCGCGTGACCCGCTCACCGAAACGCCGGTGCAGTTCATCGACACGGCCGGCGCGAGTTACGACGAGGAACTGGAAGAAGACACCGGGAGCCGCTTCAACGCGCAAGAGGCCACGCTGGCGGTAAAGAAGGTGCGTGCGCTGCTCGCGCTGGGTGTAGCCCCTTCGCAGATCGGACTGATTACGCCGTACCGGGCGCAGGTGCGGCTGCTGCGCGAGAAACTCGCCGACGTTTCGGGGCTGGAGATCGACAGCGTGGACGGCTTCCAGGGGCGCGAGAAAGAGGCGATCGTCGTTTCGCTGGTGCGGTCCAACAACGAGGGCGAGATCGGGTTCCTGTCCGACACCCGGCGCACGAACGTGGCGTTCACCCGCGCCCGGCGCAAGCTGCTGGTGATCGGCGACAGCGCGACCCTGGCGAGCGACCCGTTTTATCAGCGGATGCTCACGTACTTCGAGCAGATCGGCGCGTTGAGCAGCGTTTGGGAGGAAACCGAGTGACGCCGGCTCCGACGCACGAGCCATCTGCAACTACCGGGGCGAGGGTGTTCGGTGCGCGGTGCGTTGACCCACCCCCGGCCCCCTCCCTGAAGGGAGGGGGAGAGGATGCCGCGCCCCGCGTATTCGATTCGCGTGCCGCTGCCGGCGTGTCTTCTCCTCTCTCCATGAAGGGAGGGGGCCAGGGGTGGGTCTCGGGGAGCACGGGGTGTAACGGGGGTTACAGTGCCGCTATATGGGGCTCCGACAGGACAGTAACGGGACTGGAGCTACCCCGCCCGCTACCCAATCGCTACCTGTTCGCGGGCGGGCTGATGCCAACAAATCGCCCGCATAATCCGCACATGCGAACCGTGCGGCCGGGCCAAAGCAGCCGCGGAAGTGCCTGGGTTTTCGAGAGGTTTACGTGCGGCCTGGGGCGTGAAGCCTTGGTGCCCGGGCGACAAGGGACAGGTCGAGATCCCAATCAACAACTCGCGGGAAGTGACGGGAGCCGGAATGACGCCCGACCTCAAAGAGACCGCACACGCCGCGCTGTGCCTGACCGAAGCGCCGTACCTGAAGCATTACAAGCGTGGGCGGTTTCGTGTGTGGGAAGGCGTCGCGTTCACCGCAAGCGAAATGCCCGGTGCGGGCTTCAACTTCGCCGCGGTGCTGCGTCCCGTCGCGCCGTCCCTGAACGAACTGCTCCCGGTGGCGCGGGACTTCTTCGCCGACAGCGCCGCCGGATGGGGTGTGCTGGTGGAAGGTGGCGCAGGGCATCCGATGGAGGCGGAGCTTCGCGCCCGCGGGTGGGCGGTCGATGAAGACGAACCGGCCTACGTGCTGCCGGCGCTCGATTCGATCGGCACTCACCCCGTACCACCGGACCTGACGATTCGCAGAGCGGAAGGGCAGGGGGGAGCGGATTCGTACAAGGCCCTCACCGCGGCGGCGTTCCAGGCTCCCCCGGAGTTCGCCGACCTGATGGTGCCGTCCGTGAACTTCATGTTCGATCCCGACATCGCGATCTTCATCGGTTCTGCGGGTGGTATCGACGTGGCCGCTGCCGCGTACTCTCGGGCCGGTTCGACGGCGGTGCTCTGGGGCGTTGCGACACTCGAACCCTATCGCGGTCGCGGTTACGGCGCGGCGGTGTCACGGGCTGCGCTCGCACACGCCGCTTCGCAGGGATGCGATAACGCGGCCCTGCGATCCGGCCCGAAGAGCCGGCCGCTGTACGAGCGCATCGGCTTCAAGTACGTGTGCCAGCACCGCACCTACGCGGCCCCGGCAGGCGTGTAACGGGAGTTCGCCATGCACCCCGATGCCGACGCGCTCCTGGACGCGATCTTCGACGCCCCGGACGACGACACGCCGCGCCTCGTTTACGCCGACTGGCTTCAGGAGCACGGCCAGGAGGCGCACGCGCAGTTCATTCGGTTGCAGTGCGCCGCGGCCCGCCACCCGCTTTGGAGCGACGAGGCGAACCGGTTGTGGGAGGAGATCGGCCGGGTGTGGACGCGCTTGGACGAAGAATGGTGGCCAGCGACTCGGGACGATTGGGACTTGCGCAATGGCACCCGGCTCGATGCGACGCATTTTCACCGTGGGTTTCTCGGGCGACGCCTGGGCCTTACCTGCGACCAGCTCGCGCGCTACGGTGAGACCTGCTGGCCGTGGCTGCCGCTACCCGAAACAACGCTCTCGTCCGGTCCAGAAGATGAGTACTACGAGTGGGATGAGGACGAAGAGCCGCAGTTCGCTGACGACGAGAGCGACGAAGGCGCAGAGCCGCACATCCCTCGACTGTTCCGCATCCAGCGCCTTCACGTGCGGGGTAATAAGTGGGAGCACCTTCGCAGGCTCGGCTGCTGGCCGCTCGTCGCTTCGCCGCAACTGGCGAACCTTGAAGTGCTCGATCTCGGCGCGGTTAACTTGCCGAGCGTCTATGCCGAACGGATGCTTGCCCCCGGCCGCTTCCCCCGCCTCCGAGAGGTTCGGCTGAGAGTGTTCGACCCGAAACGTCGTCCCAATCCCGCCGGGTGCCTGACCGCCGATGTCGATACCTCCGCTCTTCACCTCGCCGAACTGCGGAGGCGCCTCGAAGCCCGCTTTGAGAAGGTTGTTTGGCGCGTCGGTCCATAAATCGCGGTTGTCGTGGGCCGTGTCATCCGTCGTGTATGATGGAACCATTCACGGCGCGACACGGGCACTCGCGGGACACATGTCACACTCCATTCTCATTATTGACGACGAAGAGCCGATCGCGTGGGCGTTGCGGCGGGCGTTCGAGCGCGACAAGCACCGCGTGGCGGTCGCGGCGACCGCCGAGGACGGTCTCGTCAAGGCCCGGCTGCACCCGCCGGACGTGGTGTTCCTGGATGTCAAACTGCCCGGGATGGACGGACTCACCGCGCTCGGCGAACTCAAGAAGACGGCGCCCAACGCCGCGGTCGTCGTTATCACCGCGCACGGGAACCTGAACACCGCCGTTAAGGCGGTTGAGGGCGGCGCGTTCGACTACCTGGCGAAGCCGTTCGAACTGGCGCAAGCGGTGGACGCGACGAAACGCGCGCTCAGCAACCGGAGCGAGGACACCGGCGCGCGCGAAGTGCTGGCCGAAGAGGACCACAGCCCCGATGCGATCATCGGGCGCAGCCCGGCGATGCAGACGGTGTTCAAGCGGATCGCGAAGGTGGCGCCGTCGAACGCGTGCGTGCTCATCACCGGCGAGAGCGGCACCGGTAAGGAACTGGTCGCCCGCGCGATCCACGCGAACAGCCCGCGGCGGCACAAGCCGCTCGTCCCCGCCCACGTCGCGGCGTTCAACCCGAACCTCGTGGAGAGCGAGCTGTTCGGGCACGTTAAGGGGGCGTTCACCGGCGCCGAACGCGCCCGCGACGGGCTCCTCAAGCTCGCCGACGGCGGCACGGTGTTCCTCGACGAACTGGCGGACATCCCGCTCCCGGTGCAGGCGAAGTTGCTCCGGGTGCTGGAGCGCCAGGAGGTGCAGGCGGTCGGCGGGAGCGACTCCCAGACCGTTGACGTGCGGATCGTGTCCGCCACCCACGCCGACCTCTCGTCCGCGGTGCGCGAAGGGAAGTTCCGGCACGACCTGTTCTTCCGCCTGAACGTGTACCCGATTCACCTGCCGCCGCTCCGCGACCGCGTGGACGACATCCCGGTGCTCGCCGAGCACTTCTTGCGGAAGTTCGGGGTGCCGAACCTCGCCGGCGCCGCCCCCGCCGAAACGGTCGCGTTCCTGAAGTCGCGCCCGTGGCCCGGGAACGTGCGCGAGCTGCGCAACGCGCTTGAGCACGCCGCGATCGAATCCCGGGGCGGCCCGCTCCGGCCCGAACACTTCCCCGAGCCGAGTACGGCGTCGGGGCCGGTCTCGCTCACCGAGCGGCTGCGCTCGCTTGCCACCGAATGGGTCCGGGAGCAGGTCCAGCAACTCGAAGGCGAAGAGCCCGCGGACCTGCACCTCAAGCTGATCGAGGCAATCGAGCCCGCGGTACTCGACGAGACGCTGCGCCAAGTGGACGGCAACCGGCTGGTCGCGGCGCGGTGGCTGGGGCTGGCGCGCGCGACCGTGCGGAAGCTGATTCGGAAGTACCACCCCGAGACCGTTGACCCGGACGGTGACGAATAGGCGCGGAAGAAAAGAGGATGGCCGCAAAAAAGCACAAAAAGCACAAAAAAGAAGAAAGGCTACAGACGGATTAATTAAATTTCTTGTGCTTTTTGCGACTGTCTTTCTTGTTTTTGTGCTTTTTGTGCTTCTTTGCGGCCATCCTCTTTGTCTTGATTCCCTCCCCGCGCACGGTTCCAATTCATGCCCACAATCCGCGAGGAGAGCCAATGCGTCGCGTGCTCGCTTTATGTCTGTTTGTCGCGGCGGCCGGCCACCTGTCGGCCGCGCCCGAGCGCACCCACGACATCACCCCCGCCGATTACGCCGGCGTGAACACCATCACCGAAATCGCGCTCTCGCCCGACGGCAAGCAGGTCGCGTACACGCTCGCGACGTGGGACAAAAAGGGCGATAAACGCGCCACCGAGTTGTGGGTCGTTGACACCGACGGCAAGGGAAAGCCGAAGCAACTCACCACCGACCGCGCCAACGACCGGCACCCGAAGTGGTCCGCCGACGGGAAGGCCGTCTTCGTGCTCGCGAACCGCAAGGGCAAGGCTCAGGTGTGGAAGGTTCCGCTCGACGGCGCGCCCGAAGCGGTCACCAGCGCGAAAGGCGGGGTGATCGGCTACGACTACGCCCCGAAAGCCGATGCGGTTTTCTACACGGTCGATGACACGGTCACGGACAAGGGCGATTTCCTCGAGCTGCGCGAGAAGTTCGCCAAGATCGAGTACGGGCACAACAAACGCACCGTGAGCAAGTTGCTCCGCATCGACCCGAAAGAGGAACCGCGCGAGGTTCTCGCGAACGGCCGGTACATTCGCGAGTTCGCCGTCACCGCGGACGGCAAGCGGATCGCGCTGGTCAGCGCGCTCGACGACACTGTCATCCGTTCGGAAGGCGAATCGCGGGTGGACGTGTGGGAAGACGGAAAGGTGACCACCCCACCGACGGACGTGTATCGGGCCAAGGCCGCAAGCCCCTATGCATGGCTCGAAGGGCTGGCGTGGAATCCCGCGGGCACCCGGTTCGCGTTCTGCGCGATCCACGACGCGTACCCGGCCGAAGTCATCATTGGCGAGTGGGGCGGAGGAACGTGGACGACCGGTCGGATGAACCGCACGAAACTGGTCGGTCCGGAGCGGTCGGAAGGGTGGGTTCACGTCCACGGATACGGAAGCCCGCTCCAGTGGACCGGTAACGACGCGCTTTCGTACCTGCACGAACGGGCAGGGCAGGTTAACTTGCGCACCTACGTGTTGAAAGACGGGGCGACGCACGTTCCGCCACCGGATTACCAAGAGGCGACGGTCGAGTACGCGGTGCATTTCGCCGCCACCCCGCCGCTCCGGGCCGTCATCGCCGGTAGCCAGAACGGGCTCCCGGTGCTCAAGGTGCAGGTCAAAGCGACCGGTGAGCCCGAAACGCTCGTGGACCCGAACCCGCACACCGCGGACTGGAAGTTCCCGAGCGTTAAACACGTCACCTGGAAGGCGCCCGACGGCACCGAAATCGGCGGGCCGCTGGAACTGCCTTACGGCTGGAAGAAGGGCGACAAGCCTTTGCCGCTCGTCGTTGCGATCCACGGCGGGCCGACGACTTCCAGCCCGAACGACCTGCGGTTCGACCCGCACAACGGCCGGCTCTACTTTGCTGCCGCCGGGTACGCCGTGCTGTGCCCGAACTACCGCGGGTCTACCGGGTACGGCGACAAGTTCGTCACCGACCTGATCGGCAACGAGAACGACGTGGACGTGAAGGACATCCTCGCCGGCATTGAGCACCTCATCAAAGAGGGCGTCGCGGACCCCGAGCGGGTCGCGGTGATGGGCTGGAGCAACGGCGGGTATCTCACGAACTGTCTCATCACCCTGAAAGACCCGCCGGTGAAGATCAAGGCCGCGTCGAGCGGCGCGGGCATCCTCGACACCGTGGCCGAGTGGGGGTTCAACGACGAGCCTGCGTACCCGGTGGTGTTCAAGAAGGGGACGCCGTGGGAGCAACCCGAGATCTACAAGAAGACCTCGCCGACCTACGGCCTGGGGAACGTCACCACTCCGACGCTGATCCACGTCGGCGGGAACGACGATCGGTGCCCGCCGGGTCACAGCCGGATGCTGTACCGGGCGCTGAAGGAGTACAAGAACGTGCCGACGCAACTGTGCGTGTACCCGAACCAGCCGCACGGGCTGGGCGCACTTTCGTTCCGCACCGCAAAGATGGAATGGGATCTGGCCTGGTTCGATAAGTACCTGAATAAGAAATAGCCCAGGCAGGCAGAGTGGGTATTTGACAGGAATAACGGGATTGAAGCAAACGAATTGGCGTATTGCCTTTCTAATCCTGTGTATCCTGTTGATCCTGTCAAAAATGTCTGCGCGGTTTGAGGGGCTGTCGCGAGCGTCGGTGCCGGCCTGCCTCTCGTGGACGTGACGTTCGGTAACGGCGTGTTCGTCGGGGGCGGCGTGGAAGGGCCGGCTGTTCGGTCCTGCCGATGGCGTTTACTGGAGAGAGACACACAAGGCCGAACGGCACGTGCTCGCGGTCGTGTTCGGTACCGTCGGGGGGTGAGCCTTCGCCGCCCCGCCCCTCGCGTGTAGAACATCGCTATGAACACACTCATTCGTTCGATCGCGCTTGCCGCTCTGGCCGCGACGGCCGGGCTCACGCACGCGCAGCAACCCGAAGAGAAGCCCCTGCTGCCCAAAGCGCCTGCGGAGAAGGTGGGCGGGCCGCCGGTGGTCAGTGCCAAAGGGTGGGCGGTGGCCGACGGCAAAACCGGAAAGGTGCTGTGGGGCGGGAACGAGAAGGACCCGCTCCCGATTGCCAGCACCACCAAAATCATGACCGCTTACGTCGTGCTGAAACTCGCGGCCGAGGACGCGAAGGTGCTCGACGAGGTCCTCACGTTCTCCGGGGCCGCGGACAAGGTCGTGGGCAGTTCGTCCGACCTGAAGGCCGGCGACAAGGTCGCCGTTAGTGAACTGCTTTACGGGCTGCTGCTGCCCTCGGGCAACGACGCGGCGCACGCGTTCGCCGAGCACTTCGGCCCGCGGTTCAAGTCGGCGGGCAAGGAACAAGACCCGGTCGCGAGCTTCGTCGCGCAGATGAACGCCACCGCGAAAGCGCTCAAAATGGGCGAGACGAACTACCTGGACCCGCACGGGCTGACCCGCAACGTCGCCAGCCCGCGCGACTTGGTCACGCTCGCGTTCCACGCGATGAAAGACCCGGCGTTCGCCAAGTACGTCCAGACGCGGCGCCACAAATGTACGGTCACGGATAAGGACGGCAACGCGCGCGAGGTGATCTGGAACAACACGAACAAGCTGCTCGACATTGAGGGCTACGAGGGCATCAAGACCGGCACCACGACCGCGGCCGGCGCGTGCCTCGTGTCCTGCGGCACCCTCAACGGGGACCGGCTGATCGTGGTGGCACTGGGCAGCACGTCGAGCGACAACCGGTACACGGACTCGCGAAACCTATACCGCTGGGCCTGGGCCGAACGCGCGAAGAAGTAAAGCCGGTTTCACCGCAGAAGAAGTAAAGGCGGGCTTCACCGCAGAAGAAGTCGAAGGCGGGTTTCACCGCAGAGGGCACGAGAGGGCGCAGAGAGAGTCGAGAGACAGGAGTAATGTTCCTTCTCTCTCTTGGCTTTCTCTGCGCCCTCTCGTGCCCTCTGCGGTGAAACCCGCCTTCGATTTTTAGGCCAGCTCGCGGATCGCCTGTGCGTCGGCGTCGATCGGGAAGTGCGGTCGGCCGTTCGCGTCGTACTCGCGGACCGCGTTCGGGTCCAGGCCGAGGTTCTTGTACAGCGTCGCGAAGATCTCCTGGTGCGTCACCGGGCGCGACGCCGCCCGCTCCGCGAGGCGGTTGGAGGAGCCGATCACCTGCCCCGTCTTCATCCCGCCGCCGGCGATCAGTGCGCAGCTCAGTTGCGGCCAGTGGTCGCGGCTCGCCATGTTGTTGATCTTCGGCGTGCGCCCGAACTCGCCCCACACGATCACCGACACGTCCTTATCCAGTCCGCGGTCGTGCAGATCCTCGACCAGCGCCGTGATGGCGGTGTCGAGCAGCGGGAAGTCCTTGCGGGCCTGCACGAAGTTCTTCCCGTCCGGCCCGTGCCAGTCCCACCGCGTGAAGTTCATCGTCACCACCCGCGCACCGGCCTCCACGAGCCGCCGGGCGACGCAGAAGTTCCGCACCATCCGCGGCGCGCCGTCGCGCTCGAACGCCGGGTCGTCGACCCCGTACCGCTCCAGCACCTTCGGGTCTTCCTTCGACAGGTCGATCGCGTCCTTCAGCCGGGACGAGGTGAGGATGTCGAGCGCCTGACGGTTGAAGGCGTCCATCCCGTCCATCGCGCCCTTGGTGTCCAGCTTCCGGTCGATGTCGTCGAACCCCTTCAGCAGGCCGACGCGGTCGTTGAGCCGCTCCAGCGTCACGCCCTTGAGGGTCAGGTTGTCCGACTTCATCCCGGTGTCGCGCCCGCCGACCATCTGGAACGGGGCGTGCTGAATGCCCAGGAACCCGCCGTCGCCGGGGTACCCCCAGCGCTTCTCGCCGCACGGGTACGCCAGCGACACGTGCGCGGGCACCGCCGGGTCGGCCTGCCCCTGCGACTTTGACACCCACGACCCGAACGACGGCCAGTGGCCCAGGTTCGCCGGGGTCCGCGGGCGCCCGGTCATGCACTGGTAGGCGTCGTGGTCACCTGAGCTACCGACTAGCGAGCGGATGATGGTAAACTTGTCCATCATCTTCGCGATCTTGGGGAACAGCTCGCAGATCTGGATACCGGTGACGTTCGTCTGGATGGGCTTGAACTCGCCGCGCACCTCGGCGGGCGCGTCCGGCTTCAGATCCCACATGTCGAGGTGGGGCGGGCCGCCTGGGAGGAAGACGTTGATGACCGCCTTGTGTGACGTTTTGATACCGTTCTTGGCTTCTGCCGCGAGTAGGTGCGGGAGCGCGAGGCAGCCGCCGAACAACGTCCCGCCGGCCGTGAGGAAATCGCGTCGAGTGGCGCCGTCACAGAACCCGCCGCGCGCGTGCGGCTTGCCAAAAATGGAAAGCATGGAAGGGCCTTAGCGGGGCAGGGTGGTGGGAGTCGTACTGGCAGGAAGCTACACTACTTTTCGCCGAAATCGTGTCCGTTGTCCAGCAGAATTGGCACGCATTTTGGCATATGAGGCGCCCGCGATGAAGTGCGGCTACAACACCTCCGATCCGATCGAAGCGAACCTCCCGGTCGAGGCGCCGACGGAAGCCATCCGGCTCCGGCCCGGAATGTTTCTCGGCGGTACCGGCTCGCGTGGGCTTCACCATCTACTGTTTGAGCTGGTGAACGACGCCCTGGGGCCGCTTTCGGGCGATCCGGCAGGCGTGGTGCGGGTTGCGCTCGATGCGGACGGATTTGTTGAAATCAGCGATGATTGCTCGCCGCCACTGAACGTGGAGGCGGTGTTCAGCCGCATGTCGGGTCTTCACGCCGCTGACAGCCGGCCGGTCGCCTGCGCTCTGTCCGAAGAACTCACTGCCCGTGCCCGGCGTTCCGGAGCGGTCACGCAATGCACTTTCCGGCGCGGGCAACTTCACGCCGAAACGCAGTTCGGCGGCCCGCCAGATGATTGCGGCCTCACCGTGCGGTTCCGGCCCGATCCCGCGATCTTCGGAGCGGCGCGGTTCGATCCCGACATCATCCGAAACCGTCTCCAGCAGTGCGCGTTCTTGAACAGCGGCGTGCGCATCGCATTCGCCGACGAATCGAGCGGCACCGAGGACGTGTTCGAGTACGCGGACGGCATTGCGGATTATGTGAAGTGGTTAAACACGAACCGCACGCCGGTTCATGCGGAAGTGGTCGCATTCGACGGCGAAGCGAACGGCGTCCGCTACGAAGTCGGGTTACAGTGGTGCGACGAAGGGGAACTGTCGGTGTCATTTGCGAACGGTTACCAAACGCTTCGCGGCGGTACACACGAATACGGTGCGCGTGCAGGCGTTCGGGATGCTGTCGATGCGATCCTGCGTGCGAATCTGCCGAACGAGAAGAAGGTTACGACTGATGACGTGCGTGGCGGGCTAACAACAGTAGTGTCGGTGGGGATGAACGCCCCGCAGTTCTCTGGCGCAACCCGCGACCAGCTCGCCAACCCTGATGTCGAACGCGCGCTGAGATCTGAGGTCCAACGAGCGCTGAGCGACTTTCTGGAAGAACACATTGCTGTCGCAGATGTGATCGTTCGCCGTGTTCTTGCCAAGCGCGACGTACGAGAGGGCCATAAAGCGGCTCGCAAACAGAAATGACGACGGGGCACGGGTCCGAAAACCCGCGCCCCGCGTGCAGCGTTCGGCTTCTTAAACCGTCGTGCGGCCGCTTCGGTCGGCGGTCAGCGCGATGTAGCCCCACAGCACGATCACGCCGCCGATGACGGACATGAGCCAGCCCGGCCACATGCGGTCGACGTTCGGGTCGTTCGCCCACGTCGGCCAGAAGGCCGTGGAAATCAGGCCACCGACCGCGGCCCCGATCACGCCCAGCGCGACCGTCAGGATGAGCCCCATTGACTGGCGCCCCGGCACCAGAGCCCGCGCGATCAAACCCACGATCAGACCCGTCACGACCCAGCTCAGTAACGACAACATGACTCGCCCCCAGGTGGTTTTCGCAACCGGCTCAGTTCGGCCGGAACACCCAGAGATAAAGCAAGGGCCGTGCCAGTTTCGCCGCTCAGCGGCCCGCGGTTGCGGTCACGTTGTTGGTTACTACGAGTACATCGCAGTTGCGGTAAAAGTCGTAGTGCTTCGCGACCACTTGGGTCGGAACGGTCATCTTCGGTTCGACCCGCTCGGTCCACGTCTTTTCGGGAATGAACAGGTACCCGGGTGTTGGGAGGGAAAAGAACTCGGCGACCTTTTCCGCGTTCATCATCTCGACCACCTCGCGTCGCGCGTAAAACACAACGCTCGGCTGGAACCAGTCGCAGTGGGCGAGTCGCACGTCGCATGACGGGTCGTCGACGCCACTCGCCCTCACCAGTTCCTTGGGCGCCTTGTACGGGTCGATCACAAGCGCTGGGAACGCAGCCGTGAGCCCGGTGAATACGACCGCTCCGATGCCAGCAGCATGTACGAACCGATCACGGTTCCCCGCACGTAGGGAAAACGCCATCACAACGGCCGTTGCCAGCGGCACCAACCCGATGACGGCCCACGGCCCCAATCCCGGGAACGTCCGCGCGGTTGGCGGGAGTACCGGCACCGTGTTGCCCGCGATGAGAATCCCGAGGCCGACTGCAAGCGCCGTAAACGCCAGCCCCGCGACCCCCGCCGGCATGAGCCACTTTGGGAGTTGTAACTCGCCGTCGCGCCATCGGATCAGGAACCGCGCTGTCAGGATCGCGAGCGCCGGGTACAGCGGCAGGATGTAGTTCGGCAGCTTCGTGGCCGCAACGGAGAAGAACACCAGATATGAACCGAACCAGCAAACCAGGAAGCGGAAGGGGCGAGGAGAAAACCCGCCCCCCAACCCCTTCTCTGAAGGAAGGGGGAGTTCGAACGAAGCCCCTTGCGAACTCGATTCTGCGGTACCTTCCCTCTCCGAAGGGAGAGGGCTGGGGGGTAGGTTCTTCGCCCCCCGTATTCCGTACCACACGGCCGCGAGCAGGAACGCGCTCCACGGCACGAACAGCACCATCAGGGCCGCCGCGTGGTAGTAGAGCGGCCCGTGATGGTTCTGCATCGGAGACACGAACCGGTTCAGGTTCTCGTTTCCGAGGAACGAGCGCAGCCACTGGCCGCGGGTTTCGGCCGTCACCAGCCCGTACCACGGCCCGATGACCAGGAGAAACATCAGCACCGCCCGGAAGATCTTGCGGTCCAGCAACCGGCCCAGTTCACGGTTCCAGGCGAAGTACAGCAAGAGGACCAGGCCCGGGAGCGCGACGCCGACCGGTCCTTTGGTCAGCACGGCTAGTCCGCAAGCCGCGGCGGTCGGCACCCACCACCGGCGCGACCCGTTCTCGTGCCGCGCCCAAAACAGGTAAAAGGTCAGCACGGTGAACAGCAGCAGCACCGCGTCCGGGGTTGCCGCGTGCGCGAGGACACACACCTCCAGGGCCGACACCAGCACGATTCCTGCGAGCAACCCGGTGGCGCGGTTGAACATGCGCCGGGCCAGTTCGTAGACCAGCAGCGCCGTCGCCCACGACGCCAAAACGGACGGGAGCCGCGCGGACCACTCGTTCACCCCGAAGGCGGCGTAGCTGATCCGCTGGAGCCAGTACAGCATCACCGGCTTCGCGGTGCGCAATTTGAAGTTGAAGGTGGGGATGACCCAGGTGTCGTTCTCGCGCATCTCGCGCGCGGCTTCGGCGTTCACACCCTCATCGACATCCCATAGGCTGGGCGCACCGAGATTCGGAAGCGTGAGCAGCGCGGCCGCGGCCACCAGAACAACGTAATCGCGAACCCGCTCCCGCATGTCTGCTCCCTCCAGGGCCGGGAGCATAGCCCAAACGTCCGACCGGCGGAAGCGGAACTCGGCCCGCGGAGCGAACGGGCGCAACTGGCGCAGGTGTGGAAACGTGTGACGAGCGGCGCCGGCCTTTTCGCACCGGCGGGAACGGTCGTTACTTCGTGGGCGGATCGCCGGGCGTCAGTTCGTCGAGTGTGCGGAGGAGCTGCTTCATCGTGACGCCGGGATCGACCAGTACGGCCCCGTGCTGGTGCGCCCGGGCCTCGCGCTGCCACCCGGTCTGGTCCTCGCCCAGGATCAGCACCACGGCGACCTCCATGCCCGCGTTGCCGGCCGCGCGGAGCACGTCGTTGTACGCGGTCACCCCTTCGCGGCCCACCGTGCGGGCGTCGATGATGAGGGCGTGGTACGCCTGCTGTTGGTAACGCCGTAGCGCCTGGTTGGGGTCGATCGTGAGGATCACCCGGTAGCCGGCGGCCTTGAACTTGTCGCGGAACGCGTCCTGGAGCTTCTGGTTCTGTTCCACCACGAACAGCGTCTTCGGCCCGCTCGGCCCGCGCGCCACGGCCCCGCCCGCCAGTTCTGCCCGGCACGCCTGGATCGCCTCGACCAGTTGCGTCGGGTTCTGGAACCGCTCGGCCGGCTCGAACGCGACCATTTTGGCCAACAGCCGCAGGAGCGGGGGCGTAAGTCCCAGGGCCGGCCCCTGCGAGCGGAGCGTGTCCTCGACGTCCGTGTACCGCCGGGCCTGCATCCGCGCCTGCCGGTCCTTGGTCACCGGCATTAGCGTCGCCCCGGTCAGGCACTCGTACAGCACCGTGCCGAGGAAGTAGATGTCGCTTCGCACGTCCCCGGCTTTTTGGTTCGTGGCCTTTTCCAGGCCGGCGTAATCGACCGTGCGGTCCACGGCCACGTCGTCGTCGCGGTCGTCCTGCCGCTGGAGGTGGACCGAGGAGTTCTCGGTGATCTCGGCGAGCCCGAAGTCCACCAGCTTCGCCTGCCCGGTGGAGACCGCGATCAGGATGTTGGTCGGCTTGATGTCCCGGTGCGTGAGCCCCCGGGCGTTCGAGTACGCCAGCCCCTGCGCGCACTCTTCCAGGATGCGCAGTGACTCGTCCGGAGTGAGCTTCTTCCGCGCCTGGAGCAGGTCCCGCAGGTTCCCCCCCTCGACGAACTCCATCACGATGAAATACTGGCCGGTCTTGGTGTCCTGGTTCACGGCCAGAACCGACACGATGTTCGCGTGCCGGATGGTCATCCCGAGCTGGCCCTCGCGGCGGAACAGGTCCACCTTCTGCTTGTCCTGGGTCCACTTGTTGCGGAGCACCTTCACCGCGACCACCTGCCCGGTGCGCGGGTCGTCCCCGCGGTACACCCGGCCGAAGCTCCCGGACGCGATCTTGTACAGCAGCCGGTACCCGCCCAGGACGTACCCGTCGGTGTCGCCCTTGAGCAGCTTGTTGCCCTGCCACGGGGTGAGCTGTCGCCTGCGCTCGAGCAGCCGGACCATGTCCGCGGCCGGGGCCGACTTATCGCCCAACTCTTCGAGGGCGTCCCGCACCTGGTCGAGGGTGATCAGGCCGAGGCGAACGGCCAACTGGCCGATTCCGGACGCGTCGAGGTTGACGGACATGGCGCCAGTTGGGACCGCGGAGGGGGACATATTTCAAGGGCACCCGCACACGCGGGTGCAGATACCTTACCACCCGCGCGGGGGCCACGCAATCCGGCTGCCTTCCCCAACTTCCGGTTGGTGTTGCAACGCCCCGCCGGGCCGCTATAAGCGGTCCGCGTGTGGCCCGTCCGTCCCGCACCGCGGTTTGAGGCGACCCGTGACCGCTGTCCTGCTAACCCTCGCGCTCAGCCCGGCGGCACCGCCCGAAGCCCCCGGGCTCCAGCCCGGCGCCGAACTCACGTTCGTCGGCAAGGTCGAAGAGGCCGTCGAGCGGCCCGGCACGCGGTTCCTGCGGACCCAGGCGCTTGAGGTCCGCGTACTGGTGCTCGAGAAGCAGGACGCCTGGGTCGATGCGGCCGTGCTCACGCTGCTCCGCCGGGGCAACGACGCCGTAACCGGGGCCGTGGGCGCGGTCACCGGCGACACCGTCGAGAAGGCGGCTCCCCCGGCGGTGCGTCTCGACTTGGTGCGGGTCCACGCGGACGGTACCGTTCACCACCTCCAGCCGACCGGCGTGCCCCCGTTCACGCTGGACGCGAGGACCCCGGCCCGGGCGCCCCCGGCGATCCGCCTCGACGCGTTCACGCCGTTCGAGTTCGGCATGTTCCCGCCGCGCCCGCCGCGCACGGACCCCGAGAAGGCCTGGACCCGCGCCGCGGCCGACCCGTCCCGCCCCGCCGAGGTGTGGCAGCTTCAAGGCACGAAGGTTGTTACCGGCGAGCGGTGCGCGGTGCTGGTGGCCAACCAACAGCACCCGAACTGGGACAAACCGGTGGGCGGGCGCACCGCCTGGCACCGGGCCGACGAGGTGTGCGTGGCGCCCGACGGCACCGCCCGCCAGGTCCACCGCGTCATCCGGCACCGTGACGGCACCGATACCGCCCTCGCCGCGTGGGTTGAGGTGAAGTACGAGTTGAAGGAACAGGCCCCGGTGGCCGGGCGCACGCGCGACCGCTACCGGCGCGACATCGAGACCGCGCTCGCCGCGGGCGCCGAACTGGCCCCGTTCCTCGCGGACCCGGTCCGGCACGGGCCGCGGTTCTTCGAGGCGAAGGGCGCGAAGCTCGACGCGTACCTGGACTCGGCCGACGAATCGAGCCCGTACCGGGAGGCCGTGCTGGCCGTGCGCCGGCAGGTGACGGCCGCCGCCCGGGGCGAATCGGTGTTGGCCGCAGGGCCGCTCGCGGTTCCGGTGAAGCGGAGCCCGTGGCCCGAGCCCAACCGGCCCGCTCCGGACTTCACGGCGGGCCGCTTTCGACTGTCCGAGGGGCGCGGCCAACCGGCCCTCCTGGTGTTCTTCAAGCCGGGGAGCGAAACGACGGACCTCGCGCTGGCGATCGCGGACGCGCTGCACCGCAAGCACGGGCCGCGCGCCGCAATCGTGCCGCTCGCGGTGTGGGGCGACCCGGCCGACGGCCCCAGGGAGCGCGCCCGGTTGAAGCTCACGGTCCCGGTGTACGACGGCGAGCAGGCGGACACGTCTTACGGGGTTGACTCGGTGCCGCGGTTCGCGCTCGTCGATGCGCACGGGGTGGTGCGGTGGACCTTCTGTGGTGTGGGCGACGAGACCGGCGCGGAGGCACTGGCGCAGCTCGAGCGCCTACTCAAGCCAGTTTCGCCAGTCGGTGCGACCGGCACAATCGGCGGGGCCGCCCCCGCGGCGGCCGGTTCCGTTCCGCGACCGTGATTGTTTTCGGTAGCGCGACGGCGCTACGATGCGTTGAGTGAGCGAGCGACACCCGCAATGACCGACTACGACATTCAAGGGCCGACGCGGGTGTGCGCGGTGACGGGCCGCGAGCTGAAGCCCGGCGAAAAGTACTTCGCCGCCCTCACCGAGAGCGCGGGCACGTTGGTCCGCACCGATTACGCTCCCGAAGCGTGGCCCGGGCTGCCCGCCGGCGCGGTCGCGTACTGGTGCGGCAAGGTGCCCGCCGCCGGGGCCAAGCCCCGCAAGCCGGTGGTGAACGACGACCTGCTGCTCGACTGCTTCGACCGGCTGAAAGGCTCGGCCGACGCCGACGGGCTGAACTTCCGCTACGTCGCGACGCTGCTGCTCATGCGGCGCAAGCGGTTCAAGTTCGAGGACGCCAGCCGCGACGCCAGCGGGCGCGACGTAATGATCGTGCGGGACGCGCGCGGCGGCGCGGTCCACCACGTGGTCGATCCGCGGCTGAACGACGAACAGATCGCCGCCGTGCAGACCGAAGTATTCCGTGTCCTGGGTTGGGAGTAGCGCGGGCGCTCCGACCGGCAGCGAACGACGAACGGCCAACAGCTTCCACAGGTACGTTACATGAACCGCCTGCATCTGATCCTGGCCGCTGCTGTGCTGTGCCCGAGCGTCGGGTGCGAGTGGATGAAGCAGAACGGGATCGGTAAGCCGGACAACTACCCGGGCAAGTTCGGCCGCGGCCGCGAACTGTCCCCAGTTGCACCCGAGAAGCTGGTCGCCTACCTGAACGACCGTGCCGACGGGCTCCAGTCGATCACCAACGCCGAGGTGCGGGTGCTCGCGACCGATCGCAGCACGCTGATGCCCACCCCCCCCATCTCGCTCCAGGGGACGCTGTTCGCGGCCCAACCGCGGAACTTCGACCTCTACACCAAAAGCGGCGGCCTCGTAGACGTTACTATGTTTATGGGTTCGAACGACCAAGAGTTCTGGGTGTTCGTGAAGGCCCCCACGAACGAGCCGGTCTACATGTACGCGTCGCACGCAGACTTTGAGGCCGGAAAAGTAAAGCTCCCCGGCGGCGTCCCCTTCGAGCCCGAGTGGGTCATGCAGGCGTTGGGCATGGCCCACTTCCCCCCGAACAACCGGTACGAGGTGACGCCCGACCCGAAGGCCGGCACTTACACGCTGTCGTGGCCCGCGACCACCCCGACCGGGATGTCGGTGGTCAAGGAGATCGTGTTCAACGCCGACCCTGCCGACGGGAAGCAGTCACAGGTCAAGCGGCACGCCGTGCGCAACGCCAAGGGGGGCAAGGAGCTGTGCTACGCCGAGATCAAAGAGGCGCGGACGGAACGGGGGGCAGACGGGCGCGTGCTCCAGTACCCGACGTTCGTAGTGCTGCGGTGGGAAGAGCCACAGAAGTTTGAGCTGCGGCTCGAGGTGATGAACACCCCGCAGATCAACCGGCCGCTGACGGCCGAGGAGTCCAACCGTCACTTCCGCCGCCGGGCCGTTCCCGGGGCCAAGCTGATTGACCTCGCTCAAGCCCGGTTCGACCTGCCGGCGAAGTAACGTGAGTTTGTTCGGTTGAAAGCCAAGGAGCTATTTGGCGCTTGGCTTTCAACCGAACCGTGAACACCAAATCCTGCTACTTCGCCAGCATCCCCACCTTCTTGGCGTAGGGGAACAGCCCGCCGGCTTCGAGGATCGGGGCCACTTCGCCCAGCGGGAGCAACTCGAACGTCTCGCCGCTCGTCTCGTTCGTAAGCGTGCCGGCGGTGATGTCGATGACCAGCTTGTCGCCAGTGCAGACGCGGTCGATCAGCCGCGTTTTCGCCTCCAGCGGCACCAGATAGCCGCCGTTCACGCTGTTGCGGTAAAAGATGCGGGCGTAGAACTCGGCGACGACCGCCACCACGCCGGCCGCGGCCAGCGCGATCGGGGCGTGCTCGCGGCTCGACCCGCAGCCGAAGTTCTTTCCGCCGATCACGATCTTGTACGGGGCGACGAACTCGTCCCCGCCGGGCGGGTGGAACGGTACGTTGCCCTTCGGGAGCCCGGCCGCGGCCTCCGGCACGCCGCACAGGGCGTACTTGCCGAACATCTTGTACTCGGCCGGGATCGAGGGGTTGAACGTCAGGTACTGCGCGGGGATAATCTGGTCGGTGTCGATGTTGTCGCCCAGAACGTACGCAACACCTTCGATACGGGTTTGCATATCTGCCTCGGGTTTGGCGAGTGCAACGCGGGCGCGTAGAATCGCGTACACAGGAACGGCGGGCGTTCCCGGTCACCCACGGCCGCGCCCGCACTGTCCGGTTCTCGTCGCCCGGCTCGTTACACGGGATGTTTGGTGCCGCGCGTGTTTGCTCGCCCCCGTTAGTCTAGGCCCCTGTGCGGCGTTCGGTAACCCGACACGCCGGCCGCCGCGACGCAAAACGCGTGCTAAAGTTTTCCGGATCGAACGGTCGCCCGGCGGCTTCCCGGCCGTACTCGCCCCTTCAAGGTGTGACCGACCCGGCCTGCTGGAGCGTTACGCGATGCGCGCGCGACTGACGTTGGAAGGCGGCGAGTGCGTGCCGCCGACACTCGACCTCTCGCCGACCGGCCAGCCGGTTACTCTTGGGCGGAGTCGGGACAACACGGTCATCCTGCGGGACGAGATGGCCAGCCGGACGCACGCCAAGGTGTACTTCGAGGACGGCCGCTGGCACGTCCGCGACTTCGGGCTCAACGGCACCCGCGTGGACGGGCTGCGGGTGAGCGGGGCCACCGAGCTGACCGACGGGCAGCGGATCAAGATCGGCGAGGTGGTGCTGCGGTTCGTGCTGGAGCCGAAGGCGCCGCCGCGCCTAGGGCCGACCCCGCTCCCGGCCACGCCGGTGACGATGCCGAACAAGGCCCTGAACGACAGCCGGTCCGCCCCCAACCCCCAGAACGCGACCAAGCTCCACGAGTACCCGCAGGAGCGGCCCGTCCCCACGGAACCGGCGGCCGAGCAGGCCGCCAAGCAGCTCCGGGTGGACGAGCTCACTGCGCTGTGCAAGTTCATGACCGGGGCGGTCGAGGCCAAGAGCCCGCACGACCTGGTCAGCTTGGCCCTCCGCGCGATCCTGAACCAGACCGCCGCGAAGATCGCCGGCTACCTGAGCCTCGACCAGGACGACCCGAGCCCCAAGATCGTGCTGCCCGAGTCGGCCCCGATCGACACCGCGCTCAGCAAGCGGCTCACGCTCCAGGCGCAGAAGGTGGGCAAACCCATCTGGCTGTTCCCGGACCTCAGCGACGCCCACCCGCCCACGGACTCGCTGTCCGCGTTCACCGACGCGATCTGCATCCCGCTGAAGGCGTCCGGCGAGCCGTTCGCGACGCTCCACGTGTACCGCAGCGGGCGGGCGTTCGTGGAGCGCGACGTGCGGTTCATCGAGGCGGTCGCGGGGTTCCTGGCGCACGGGCTGGAGATCAGCCGCACCCGGCGCACGCTGGAGGCCGAGAACTCGCGCCTGCGGACCCACACCCCCGCGGCCGACGACATCATCGGCGGGAGCAACGCCGTCATCCACCTTCGCCAGCAGATCCTGCGGGCCGCGCCGCAGCCGTTCACGGTGCTGGTCCAGGGCGAGAGCGGGTCCGGCAAGGAGCTGGTGGCGCTGGCGCTGCACCGCAACAGCCGCCGGGCCGACGGCCCGCTGGTGGTGGTCAACTGCGCGGCCATCGCGCCGACGCTCCTGGAGGCGGAGCTGTTCGGGTACAAGAAGGGCGCGTTCAGCGGCGCGGACCGCGACCACCCCGGGCTGTTCCAGCAGGCCGACGAGGGCACCCTGTTCCTCGACGAGGTCGGCGAGCTGTCGCTCGAATGCCAGGCGAAGCTGCTCCGGGTGATCGAGGGCAAGGCGTTCCGGCCGGTGGGCGGCACCGGGGACATCAAGGCGGACGTGCGCGTGGTCGCCGCGACGCACCGCGACCTCGAAAAGGAAGTGAAGGCGGGGCGGTTCCGCCAGGACCTCATGTTCCGGCTCAAGGTGATCCCGATCCGCGTGCCCTCGCTCCGCGAGCACCCGGAGGACATCCCGGAGCTGGCGGCGTTCTTCCTGGCGAAGGTGTCGAGCGAGTGCCGGCGGCGGTTCAAGCTCACCCCCGCTGCCATGCGGAAGCTGCAAGCGTACCAGTGGCCCGGGAACGTCCGCCAGTTGCGGGCCGCGATCGAGAGCGCCGCGGTGATGGGCGAGGGCGACACGATCGACGCCGACGCGCTGCCGCTGACCGGCGCCACGGAGATGGTCCCGGCGCCCGGCGCGAGCGGCGCGGGGGCGATCCCGGAGCTGCCGCCGAGCCTCGACATGAACGACATCGAGACGTGGGCCATTTGCCGGGCGATGAAGCAGACCAACGGCAACGTGAGCCACGCGGCGAAGCTGCTCGGCATCAGCCGCGACACGCTGCACACGAAGCTGAAGCGGCTGAAGGAAGAGAAGGGGATCGACCGGTACACGCTGACCAACACCCCGGCCCCGCTGGGCACGCCCGAGCCGGTCGCCGCGGGCGAGGCGTGAAAGGTCGTTCGCGACGGCCGTTGAGGGCCGATACGTGAGCCCGCCATGCGTCGCGAGCGAACGAACTCAGATCACGTGGTCGGGTGCGCTGTGGCGCCGGGTTCGACCGGCTCGCGCACCAGCGCCTGGACGTACCGGACCGCCTCGTTCCGGGTGTCGTAGTAGCACGAAACCCCGCCGAGCGGTTTCCAGCCCTGGGCCATACGCCGATGGACCTCGGCGGTCAGGCGCAACGCATCGTCGTTTTCGAGGATGACGTATCCCATCGTGGCCCCTTCGGCCGTCGGCTCGTTCTCCCGCTGCGTGACGTACCGCGCGGCGTTGAGCCACGGTCGCGTGTGAGCTCGGCCCGCCCCGCGACGCTCGCGGGGCAGTAAATGGAACCGCGCTCGCTCAATCGGAACCGGCGCTGACGGTTGCGATCGGAAGTTGACTCACGTCATCAATCGCCGGCATCAGCGCGAACGGGCCGGACCAGCCCGGCGCGCCCGTCCACCGGCCGATCACCGCCCCTTCACCGTCCACCCGCCCCTCGTACCGAATGGCGTGCTGGCCGATGTACTGTTTCATCAGGGACAACTCGCCCGCGTCCGTATACGTACCGCCGAAGGTGAACCGGCCGACACAGTCCCAACCTTCTCCCTCGATCCGGCCGCCGGCGAACCGAAGGGTCAGCTCGTCCATCCACCGGCGCCCCCAACCGGCCGCCTCCCAGAACCCCTTCCATCGCCCTGACGGAAACATCGCCTCTCCTCCCCAGGACAACGAATGCACCCGCCGGGCCTCCGCCCGACGGCCTACTCGCAAAGAATCTGATGGTAGCTTGAGTAACGTGCCGGGTTCGGCAAGCCCCTTCGCTATGGCTCGAATCTGTACGCGGTCAATGATGTCGATACTGGTACCGCGTGGGTTTGGGCGACCCGACTGGCCCCGCTCCGCGACCGACTCACCGGTTGCCGTGCTGGCGGGTCAGCAGATACTTGAGAATCGAGGCCAGGTGCAGGGCTTGCACCACTTCCCCCTCCTCGACACGCCGCGCGACTTCATCGACCGGGGCCAACAAGACCTGAAGATCCTCGGTCGCTTCCGGGGACGGCGGCGCGAGCGGTTCGACCCCCACGGCCAAGAACGTGTAGTTCAGGTTCGTGTGTGTGCCCGCGTTGGCGGATGTCACGCCCAGCGAGCTCCATGCCCCGCCCCCGTACCCGGTCTCCTCGAACAGCTCCCGCCGTGCCGCGGACTCCGGGGACGGATCGTCCGGCTCCATTGCTCCCGCGGGCAGTTCGGTGCCGACACGGCCCAACCCGTGTCGGTACTGCCGGACCAGTACCACCCGGTCGTCCGGGGTGACGGCCACGACGCACACCCAGGTCGGGTACTCCAGCACGAAGTAGTCGTCGAGAACGAGCCCGCTCGGCAGGCGCACCCGGTCCTGCCGGAGCGTTAACCAGGGGCTGCGGACCAGAAAGGCCGATCCCAGCACTTCCCACGCTTGTGGCTCGTTCATTTTACCTGATCCAATCAGGGGCGGCTGGGCGGGGCCACAGCACAAGGGTTTCCCACACTGCCATACGCCTGCCGTCGTGTTGGTAACGCGGCGGTGGTGCGTTTGGCGAGACCGCCGGCCGCAACCGGTGTCGCTCCGAGGGCGTGTATCGAGCCCCGTTGAGCCCCACGCACATCCATTTAAGCGAATCCGCCGGCGCGGTCATGACCTCTATAATTGGAACGGCTCGTGCGATTCGTACCGGGAGTGCGGAGGGACAGTCCGGTGACAACGACCGCGAAATACGATGGCGTCGGCTGGCGGTTCGATAACACCTACATGCGCTTGCCGGACCCCCTTTTCGTTCCCACGGAACCGGTCAAGGTGCGCGCGCCGCAGGTGGTGGTCCTGAACCACGGCTTGGCCCGCGAACTCGGCCTCGATCTTGGCGTGTGCCCCGAAGATGCGATCGCGTCCATGTTCGCAGGCCAGGAGTTGCCAACCGGTTCCCGTCCGATCGCCCAAGCGTACGCCGGACACCAGTACGGCGGGTTCACCATGCTCGGCGACGGCCGCGCCATCCTGCTCGGCGAACACCGGGCGCCAGACGGCCGGCTCGTAGACATTCAGTTCAAGGGGGCCGGCCGGACGCGCTTCTCACGCGGCGGCGACGGCCGCGCGGCCCTAGGGCCGATGCTTCGGGAGTACGTCATCAGCGAGGCAATGGCCGCGCTCGGCATCCCCACCACGCGGAGCCTCGCTGTCGTCACGACCGGCGAGGCTGTTTACCGGACGGAGGCGCAGAAAGGAGCCGTTTTGACCCGCGTGGCCGCCAGTCACATCCGGGTCGGTACCTTTGAGTACGCCGCCCGCCGGTCTCCGGAGGCCTTGCGGGAACTGGCCGATTACACCATTGCCCGGCACTACCCGGAACTGGCCGACGCCCCGCAGAAGTACCTGGCGCTCCTTCGTGCGGTGTCCGACCGTCAGGCCGCACTCGTGGCGCGGTGGCAACTCGTGGGCTTCATCCACGGGGTGATGAACACCGACAACATGGCGGTCTCCGGGGAGACGATCGACTACGGCCCGTGCGCGTTCATGAACGCCTACGACCCGGCCACCGTGTTCAGCTCGATCGACACCGGCGGGCGATACGCCTACGGCAACCAGCCGAACATCGCGCAATGGAACCTAGCGCGGTTCGCCGAGACGCTGCTGGCGCTCATAGACCCCGACCCCGAAACCGCGGTGAGGGTTGCTACGGAGGCGCTGAACGAGTTCCCGGTGCGGTTCGAGGCGTTCTGGCTCGCCGGCATGCGGAAGAAGTTGGGTCTCCAGACGGAACAGGAGGGCGACGCGGAACTGGTTCAGGCGCTGCTCGACTGGATGCTAAAATCCCGCGCGGACTTCACCAACACGTTCCGGGATTTGTCGAGCGTTGAGGGACTGTCCCGGGAACCGTACCGGGACGCGGACTTCCAGTCGTGGTACGCCCGCTGGCAGGAGCGCCTCGGCCCGACCACGGGGCCGGCGTATGAACTGATGCGGAGTGTCAACCCGGTCGTCATCCCACGGAACCACCGCGTGGAAGAGGCGCTGTCCGCCGCCGAGAAGCGGGACGACCTGGCGCCGCTGTATCGGCTGCTGGAAGCCGTGGGCTCGCCGTATGTGGAACGGGTGGATCTGGCGGAGTACCGGGAACCGCCTGCCGATGAGTGCGGTTACCGAACGTTCTGCGGGACGTAGACGGTTCGGTGGCGCTTTGCTTTGAGGACTCGATCGGGCGAGAAGGAACTGAACAAGTCGGGCGAAGAAAGCGGTGCGTGAGTCGCCGCATCTCACGACACGCGATTTTTGATTGCTTATCGATTGGAGACCGGTTGGTGGGTCTGTCTCACATGCGGCCAATGCCGCGACTGATCGCGAGGTTCGCCCGAACCGGTCACTGCGGGCAACGGGTCGGTGGGACACTTTTGTGCTATTCGACTCCCCAGGCCGCCAGCACCTCCGCGGGCTCGTGCCACTCAACGGCTCGGATGTGCGCCCACCCGAGCAGCTCGCGCCCGGCCTTCGTGCCGAGCCGTCGCGGGTCCGGAGTGACGCCGACCCGACCCAGGTCCAACCGGTCCGCGTCCCAGCACGCCAGTAACGTCCGGTTTCCGGTCGTTCCGCCGTCCGTGTGGAACCGGCACGCCTCGAACAGCAACTCGAACCGGTCGTCGCTGAGGTGAACCAGTTTCCCCCGTAACGAGCGCGCGAATTCGCCGCCTCGTAACCCGTGCCCGTCGTCCCAGTCCTCGTTTACCCGGCGCGAGTCGTGAAACAAGGCGAAGAGGGTTACGATCTCTCGGTCCGCGCCGTTGGCTTCCGCGATCCGGAGCCCGTTCTCCAGAACTCGCGCCCAGTGAACGACGCCGTGTGTGCCGCGCACAGGCAACACGTAACCGTCGAGGACAGCGGCGGTGATCGCGGCCCAGTCGTGCATCGGGAATACTCTTCTGCAACCGAACAAGCCGTCCTGAGCCGGCCCGGACATGAACCCGTCGTATCGATCGGCCCGGCAAAGTACAAGCGAAGGCCGGCCTCATCCCGAGCGGGCGGGTTCGTAGCTCTCTAGCGCCCACACGCCGATTCCGTACACGACACCGAAGAGTACGGCCGCCGGGACGGCCTTGCCCAGCGCGGCACCGAGGCCCCAGTGGAGGAACGCAAGGGCCACCAGCGTTCGTAACAGACCACGCACGGTCGCTGATCGTAGGCGTGTCATGGCGATGGTTGCCTCGGGTGAGCGCGAGTCGGCGTTGGAGCGATTGAGTTGAGTAACATGAGACCTGTTTCATGCTGGCGCTAAGACCAGACAACGTGTTTGCGGTGCTTACGGAGGTAGTTCTTGATTCCGCGACGTGCCTCTGGACTCACGCTCTCTGCAAACCAACACCGACCACCTCGGATGACCACCAATTCGGCAATTGCAGGTGTAGATTTTAGAACGTCTGGCAGTGCCATGCACCACGTCCACTGCGGTTGCATCTCGGCCGAGTCCTTTTGCTCCTGATCTTGCGAGAAGTAATCGCCCTCCCACCACCTCAGCAGTCGGAGGGCTACTACGAAAAAGTTACCCTCTCCAAAGCTGTTGGCAACCTCGGCCGCACGCTCCAACGAACCCGGAACGCGTCGGTGCTCCACAAACTTCATCAAATCGTCGACAACCTGGGGGACCGGTAACTGCTCCCAATCCGGGTCAAGTTTCCATCGGATCACTGAGCCTTCTTCGATCAGACCGACTTTGCAGCGGGGGCATTTCTGGCCGACTGACTCGCGCAGGGAGCGGACTTGACGTGAGGAGCATTCGAGGCACAGTACCGCGTCCCGCTCCAGATCGAGGTCGAACTGCCTGAGGCAATCCAGGCATACGCAGTGCTGGGCGAAACCAACCCGGCCTGCGTTCTGGGCGTCGGTGTAGTTCAGGCCAGTTACTTGATACACGGTGTGGAATTCGCCGGGATGTGGGCACACCACCCTTTGCCCCGAGTTATCAACGGCGTACGTGTAGCCACCCCACCCCGAGGGTAGTTCGAAGTCACATTCGTTGCAGGCGTAGCTGCTGATGGGTGGCATCGTTACCTCTGTACTGCGATGCGTGTGGTTTGCTCATCCCGTGAGCGGTTGCTCTGTGTAGCAGGTCCGCTGCTCGTGTGACCGGCTTGGCCGTCGTGCGCAACGCACATCCAAAACCCGGAGCGACCGCTCACGGAGTGAGCGTACCACACTGAGAGGCCTTACAATGTTACGCGGCCCGAACTTGAAGCGACTGGACTCGCACTCTACACGACACACGAGCCGAACTCAAGGCCTGCGTGGCTGTTCCATCCATTGTCCGTGTGCATATGCGCCCGTGTTGGCCCGGGTCGTGCGCAAGATAACACGGTAACGTTCCTATTGAGCAATCCTTACTGGCAAGGTCGGCCGTTCTTCCTGCGCTGGTGCCCTGATGTCCGTCGCCGCCGGTCTATTTATGGCGCTCATTTCCGCAGCGGCGTCACCTCACCGGTGCCAAGTTCGACAGGAACTGTGCCGTGCAGTTCGCCCAGGTGTAGCGCGCTCCCTCCTCCGCACACGCCTGCGGGCTACCTTCGGCCAGCGCCTGCGATACCGCTACGCTCAGGGCGTCGTTGAGCGCGCCGAGTTCCGGGCGTGTGACGATGTCCACCGGGCCGGTCACCGGGTACGCCGCCACCGGTAACCCGCTCGCCAGCGCCTCAATCAGCACGATCCCGAACGTGTCGGTCCGGCTCGGGAACACGAACAGGTCCGCCGCGGCGTACACCTCGCCGAGTGGTTCGCCCTTGCGGTAGCCCAGGAATGTCGCGTCGGGGTGCTCGCGTTCCAGTTCGGCCCGCGCCGGGCCGTCGCCAACCACCAGCTTCGTGCCGGCGGTTTTGAGCTTCAGGAAGTCGCCGATACCTTTTTCGTGTGAGACACGCCCCACGTACAGTAGCACGGGGCGCGGGTATTCCATGTCCGGTTTCGGGCGCGGGCGGAACAGTCCCAAATCGACGCCCCGCGACCACCGCCGGATCGGCGCCCGGAACCCGCGGGCGACGAGTTCCGCCTCCAGACTCGGCGTCGCGACCATCATGCACGCCGACGGTCCGTGAAACCACTTCAGGAACTGGTACGTGAGTGCCTCGGGCACCCGCGCCAGCTTCTTCAGGTACTCGGGGAACCGCGTGTGGTACGAGGTCGTAAACCGCCAGCGCATTCGCGTGCAGAACCGGCGAACCAGGAGGCCGATCGGTCCCTCTGTGGAAATATGGACGTGGTCCGGTCTAAACTGGCACATCCGCTCGTAGATGCGGCCGGGTCGCGGCAGCGCGAGCGGGATTTCGGGGTAAAACGGCACCCGGAGTGCGGGATAAGGGGTCGGCTCGATCACCTCGACGGTGTGCCCCTGCTCGCGCAAGAGTCGGGACGTGGTGTCGAGCGTGCGGACCACCCCGCTCACCTGCGGGTGCCATGCGTCGGTGGCGATCAGGATGCGTGCCATTGGGGCAGTTTCAAGCCCCGGCCCCCGGGTTTCAAGTTCGCCGTGACGATTTCCGACGGAGGTTGGTGCCGTGCCTGATCCCGACAAGCGGATGCTCCGCGATCTCAAGCGGAAGTTGAAGAAGCGCGGCAACAAGCACCGCCGCGCCGAACTGAAACGCGACCTCGCCGAGAACCCCGAAGAGGCGGCCCATGCGGAAGAGGACCTCGGCCGCTACCGCTCGGACACGCTCAACCGGCTCGACGACGATAGCACCCGTCGCAAGAAGGACGGGCCGACGCCCGAGTAGCGAGCGGGCTACGGATCACGCGGCCCCGGCTTGGTCCGAGAAGGGAGACTCAACGGTAGTGCCTCATAAGATGTATGTCTTGTGAAGCGCATTCGGTGCGCGCGTTAGGAATCGTGTTCGGGATGTAATCGCACCACATCTCTCACTTTACTTTCATCAAGCCGCTTGCGACCCGCTCTCCGGCGCAGTAGCCTTCAGCTAAACACCGCCCGTTCTCTACACTCCCGGCGCCCGCCGAGCCATGAACGCACCCGCGGCGCCTGCAACCCACCCCGCGCTCGTCCGACCGGCCGACTTCGCACGCGGCCTCGGTTTTGCGGCGGTCTATTTCGCCGCCGCCATGTTCGGCCTGGAGTTCCGTACCGAGCCCGAGCGGATGGCCCTGTTCTGGCCCCCGAACGGGTTGCTTCTTGGCACCCTTCTGGTCGCCGGAGCGCGGGGGCGGTGGACGGCTCTGGTCGCCGGAACCGCCGCGTCTCTGATCGCCAATTTCGTGGGCGGCAACTCGCCGGCGGTGGGCCTCGGGTTCACGCTGGTGAACGTCGGCGAGCCCTGGTTCGCCGCTTGGCTGCTCCGGTACGCCCGGAGCGGCTCGTTTGAGCTGGCGAGCGGGGACGACGTGTTCCGGCTGTTCTTCACCGTGCTCGCGACCGGGCTCGTAAGCGCGGTGCCGGGAGCGGCGGTTATCGTGTTCGGTCTCGGCGTGCCGGACTTCGCCGGCGCGCTGGTGGCGTTCTGGCTGTCCGACGTGATCGGCGTCGTGGTCGTGACGCCTTTTGTGCTCGCGTGGGCACGGTTCGATCGGGTCACCTTACCGCCGCCCTCGATCTGGTGCGCGGGCGAACTGGTCGCGCTGTATGGCGGGCTTGCGGCGCTGGCGGTGGCCGTGTTCGCCGAGCCCGCGGGCGGGCGGTACGTCCTGTCGTTCGCGTTCCCGCTGTTCGTGTTTTTCCCGTGGGCGGCGCTGCGGTTCCGGGTCCGCGGGGCGTCCGCCGCGGTGCTGGTGATCGCGCTGCTCGCGATCTGGAACACCGGACGCGGGCGCGGCCCGTTCGTCGACCCGAACGCCGCCCGCGCGGCGCAACTGTTCATGGCACAACTTTTCGTCGGCGTTCTCGCACTGTGTTCCCTGGTGCTGGCCGCGACCCAGGTCTCACGCGACCGGAGCGACGCACGTTTGCGCGATAGCGAGGAGCGGTACCGGCAGGTCACCGAGACGATTCAGGAAGTGTTCTGGGCCATGACGCCCGACTGCGCCCGCGTGCTGTACGTCAGCCCGCAGTACGAGATGGTGTGGGGGCGCACCTGCGCGAGCCTGTACGCGGAACCCGGCACGCTGGTCGCCGCGGTTCACCCCGACGACCGCGCCGGGGTTGCGGGCCGCCTCGCGTGGTACGACGGGGAGTTCCGGATCGTCCGGCCGGACGGCGCCGTGCGGTGGGTTCACACCCGCTCGTTCCCCGTGCGGGACGAGTACGGGGTGCCGTGGCGGGTGGTCGGCATCTCCCGGGACGTGACCGACGTGAAGGACGCGGAACAGGCGCGGACCGTGCTGATCGAACAACTCCAGAAGGCGCTGGCCGAGATCAAAACGCTGCGCGGGATGATCCCGATGTGCGCCTGGTGCCGGAAGGTGCGCGACGACGCCGGGTTCTGGGACTCGGTCGAAGGGTACATCAGCGAACACACGCACGCGTCGGTCACGCACGGGATCTGCCCCAAGTGCCTGGACGACATGGTCCAGCGGTTCCCCGACTTGGCCGCCGCGGGCGACGAAGGGGCGGCCGGGTAGTCACTTCACGACCCGTTTCAGCACGAAGTGAACGGTGGTCGGGGCGGACTTCGCGTCGGCCGCGGCGGGGGTGGTCGTGCTGACCAGCTCGAACCCGTCCTTCGCGAGCCGGTTCAGCTCCTTCTCGGCGTCACCCTCTTTCCCGACGGTCATGGCGACGATCCGGAACTCGGTGCGCGGCGCGGGCACCTTGCGGAAGTAGTACACCGTCACGTCGCCGGCCTCGTCCGTGTTCTTGGGGCGGTCGTCCCCGTCCCGGCCGACCGCCACGATGAGCCGGTCGCCCACCACCTCGACCACGCCCAGCGCTTTTGTCTTCTTGCCGCGCAGGCTGACGGTTTCGATGTCGATGGTCATCTTGGCCGCGTCGAACGTGTACTCCATCGTCGTGGGGCCGGCGCTGGCCCCCAGCATGGCGAGCGTGGTCGGCGGCAAGGTGCCGGCGCGGCCCTCGAGCGAGATTTCGTTCTTGGTGAAGGTCGCGGGGCCGGCCAGCAGAGAGGACGCCGTGAGCCCGGCGGCGCGGACCACGACCGCACCCCCGCCCGGCGGCGCGACGGCCCCGAACCCGCCCCCGGCGGCGCCGGCCCGGTCCGCCGGGCTGGAGACGGACAGCAGCGTGTACTTGCCTTCGAGTGAGGGGGCCGGCTTCTCGGTCGGCACGGGGGCGGCCCCGGCCGATGCGGTGAACACAACGAAGGCGGTTGTAAGCGAACAGAGCGCGCGCATGGGGGGCATCCTGACTGATGCGGGAACGGTGCGGAGAGGTGCAGAATGAGAATATCTGTGCGGCCCCACGCGGCAAAACGAATAACCGCTGACGGGCGAGTCGGTCGGTTCCGGGGAAAAAGTTCGCCCCGGTGAGACGGGCGGCAAAAAACTTGGCCGCTCGCGCCCGCGACCACACACTACTACGCGAACTCCGGGGAGGAACGGATGCCGGGACACGTTCTCAAGCTGCTCCACGCTGTCGCTCCCGAAACGCCGGACGCCGAACTGCTCGCGCGGTTCGTGGCCGCGCGCGACGAGGTCGCGTTCGCCGAACTCGTCCGCCGCCACGGGCCGCTGGTGTACCGCGTTTGCCGGCGGCTCGCCCGGCGGTCCGCGGATGATGCGTTCCAGGCCACGTTCTTGGTGCTCGCCTGCCGCGCCGCGGGCGTGCGGAAGGCGGCGAGTGTGGGCAGTTGGCTGGTCGGCGCCGCCGGCCGGGTGGCCCGACAGATGGCGCGGCGGGACGGGCGCTACGTGGCGCTCGCGCCCGACGTGCCCGGCCCCGTTGAGCGACCCGCGGACCCGTTTGAGCGCGCCGAACTGGCGGCCGCACTTGATGACGAACTGTCGCGGCTGCCCGAGCACCTCCGCGCTCCCCTGGTCCTGTGCCTCGTGGGCGGGCGAACGCAGGAGCAGGCGGCGGCCGAACTGGGCAGCAGCGTGCGGACGCTGCGCCGCCGGCTGGAGCGGGCCAAGTCGGTTCTCCGTGCCCGCCTGGAGCGGCGCGGGATCGTGCCGGCCGTCGCCGGGGGCCTGGTGGCCGGTGTCGGAGTGGTGTACGCCGTTCCGCCCGGCCTGGGGCGCCTTGCGACGGGCGGGGCGATTGAGTTCCTGATCGGTGCGGCACCGGTCGGCCCGGCCGCGATCGCGGCGAAAGGAGTCATGGGCAGTATGACGAGATTAAAAATATCGGCAGCCGCTGCACTTGCGGTCACCGCTGTCGCCCTCGGCTTGGGTGGCCGCGCGGCACAGCCGACGCCGGCGCCTCCGCCGGAACGGCCGCTCGCGTCATCGGTCCCGACCGCCCCTCCGCCACAGCCGAAAGCCCCTGTTCCGGACGGGGCTGCCGCGTCGCCTGGCGCTGACCGTCCGGTGAGTGCCTACCGTAGCACGAACTTCCTGGTGTCCGCACCGACTCACGTTATTGCTCGCGCGGTTGCTGCCGAAGCCGAGTACCAGCGGGCGCAACTCGGTGTGCTGTGGCTCGGGGCGGAACCGCCGGTGTGGAACCGGCCGTGCGAGATCGTGATCCGTCGCTCTGCGGACCGGGCGACGGGCGCGACGGAGTTCGACTTCCGGGCCGACGTGAATGGCGGCAAGCCGTTGTGTCGCGGCGCGCGGGTCGAACTGGCCGGGCCGTTCGAGGATGTCCTTTCGACCGCCGTTCCGCGGGAGGTCGCGCGCGTCCTGCTCGGGTACCACTTCGGCCGGTCGCTACCCCGCTGGGTGGACGAGGGGATCGCCATGACCTTCGACAGCGCCGAAGACCAGTTCCACAACGACATCCGCTGCCGCGAACTGCTCAACGCGGGTCGGGGGATTCGCTGCCGGGTGCTGTTCCGGATGACCGAGTACCCGCGAGACGCCAGCACGCTGCGCGTTCAGGGGCATTCGGTCGTGCGGTTCCTGCTGGCTCGCACACCAGCCGCCGAACCGGCCCTCGTACCGGGCACAACGGACGCGGGACCGGCGCCCGGGTTGGGAATACTCACAAAAGGCGCCTCGACAAATCCGCACCGTGCCTTGTTGGACTTCATACGCGCCGGGTTCGACAGCAACACGGCCGAGCCGTGGGACCGAGCGGCGAAGCAGGTGTACGGGTTCGACTCGGCATCCGTGCTTGAAGATGCGTGGCTCGAGTCATTGCGGACACCACCGGTCCGGCCGGCGAAGGGGCCGAAGGGTAGCTCTGACCTCATACCGCCGACGCGGCTGCCGGATGGCGACGTGGCGCCCGTACCCGCAAAGCCGAAGGACGGCCCTTTGCCGAAGCTGGGAGGCGGGCCTGGGTTCATCTCGGCGCGGAAATTTTGTTTGTCCGTTCAAATTCCGCTCGAGCGGCAGGCCGCGCTCCGCGGGGTAACGCTGTTCACGTGCCGGGGTGGGGAAGCGACGTGGTTCCAAGCCGGAACAGCCGCACCTGATGCGACCGGGTTGGCGTTCGATGCACCGGAAGACGGGCTGTATTGGTTCGACATCGTTGAGAACCCGAAAGACCGTTCCGAGGCGCCCACGGTCACACTAAAGCCCACTTTCAAAGTCGTTGTGGACACCACGCCGCCCGTGGTCCGCATCACCGAGGCCACGCGCGCAGGAAACGAAATTCGTGTGGCCTGGGCCATTACCGAGGCGAACCCGGGTACGCTCAAAGTCCGGTGGCAAGCCACCGAACCCGCGTCTCCCTGGCAAGACGTGTCGGTGCCCTCGACCGAATCGACCGTGACCTTCGACCCTGGGGTCAAAAAGAAGGTGCGGGTTCAGGTGCTTGCCACGGACGCGGCGGGAAACGAGAGCCGGGTGGAGGCAGTCGTCGAGTGAACTTCACTCCCGCCGGGGCTCGGCCGTTTGGCGCGGGGGGTGTCACTCGGACGGCATCACCTCGTTGCCGTTTCGCGTGCTCAGCCCGATCAGCACCTGCGATGTGGTGGAGTCCCGCAGGAAGCTCACGCTCCCGTCGGCGCGGGCGGTCATCACCCCGCCGGTGTGAAAGCTCCCGTAGGCGCCGAGCCGGCGCCACCACAGGGCCTTCAGCGCGACGCCGTCCACCGGCGGGGGCGGTACGGGCGGGAACCCCGGCAGCGGCGGCGGCGGCGGGGTCCACACCGTCCCGTGCCGGTAGCCGATCACGGCCTCCGCGCTCAGCAGCCCGCCGGCCGCATTCGGCCCCGGGAGCGCCCCCCACATGGCGTAACTCGCGCTCGGCTGAATGTCCGGCCCCGGCGCCGGGGTGATGACGCCCGCCGGCGCGTTCAGGTACGAGTCGAGCGCCGGGTCGCCGACCACCCGCTCACCGAAGAAGAGCGTGTTGGAGGTGCCGTCGGAGACGTCCAGCATCCGGACGCCGGTCTGGTTCGCGCGCGGCTCGGACAGCGGCCCCGTCGTGTGGAACATACCGTCGACTGTGGCGCGCGCCGGCGGGAACGCCACCGTGCCGCCGTTGCCGCCATAAGTGGTGACCGCGAACGAACTGCCGCCGTGCGTGAGCGTTTGAGCCGGGCACACGTAAATGGCGACGACGGTCCCGGCCCGCGGGGCGGTGCCCGAGTAGTTGTTCGCGGGGGCGGCGAAGTCCCACTGCTGGTACAGCGGCGCCTGCTCGATGTAGGGGAGCAGCTCCACGAACAGCGACGACGGCCGCGGCCCCGTCTGGGCGCCCGACGGGAACCGCTCGTTAACGTCGTGGTAGTTGTGGGCGGCCAGCGCGATCTGCTTGAGATGGTTGGTACACCGCGTCCGCGCCGCCGCGGCCCGGACCTTCTGGACGGCGGGCAGCAGGAGCCCGATGAGGACCGCGATGATCGCGATCACCACCAGCAACTCGATCAGTGTGAACGCGCGACGGAGCGGGGACATGTTGGGACTCGCGGGTCGATCTGCGCGGGCGCTCGGTCATCATCGCCGCTCGCCGGGCCGCGGTCCAACGCATTCTCGCCGCGCGGCCCTTCCGCTCCCGGCGGCCGTACCCGGGCGGTGTCACTGAAGTTCGTATACCATTCCTATTCAATTCGCTTGGTTCCGGAGTCGAAGTTGTGGCCATTTCCGTGACGTGCCCCGGTTGCTCCGCCCGACTCAACGCCCCTGCCGCCGCCGCCGGAAAAACGCTCACGTGTCCGAAGTGCCGGGTCGCGGTGCCCGTTCCGGCCGGCGCCGCGCCGGCGTTCGAGGTGGTCGAGGACGAGCCCCCGGCGCCCGCCCCCGCCGCGCCGGGCGAACAGCCGGTCGGCGCGGCCGAAACCGGCGCCGACCGGGATGAAGAGGTCGCGCGCCGGCACCCCCCTGGCGACCGGGACGACCGAGACGAAGAGGTCGCGCGCCGGCGCGTCCCCGCGGGCGACCGGGGCGACCGAGATGACCGAGACGGGGATGACCGTCCGCCCCGCCGCGCCCGGCGCGGTCCCCCGGGTGACCAGGAGGACCCTCGGCCGGCTCGCCGCGGTGGGGCCGCCGAGGGAGGGGATGGGGACGACGACCGGCCGCGCCGACGCCGCGGCCCGGACGCGGACCGCGACGGTGACGACCGGCCGCGGCGGCGCCGGCCCCGCGACCGCGACGCGGACCGCGACGACCGGCCGCGACGGAGCGTGCTGCCGCTGCTGCTGCTCGGCGGGATGGTGGTGGTGGTCGCCGGGGCCGGCGCGCTGGCCGGCGCCGCCTACTGGTTCGGGTTCTTCGGCACCGAAGCGGCGAAGCCCGGCGCGCCCGCGGGCGGTCCGCCCGTGGCCGCGGTCACCAGCCAGTGGACCGACTTCGAACGCCCGAACAGCGGGTTCCGCGTGCGGTTCCCGTGGGGCATTCCGAACGAGGGCCGGTACACCGGCGCCCTGGGCACCGATCGCGGCTCACTGCCCCAAAGCGTGACCGGGGTGCGGCTGGCCACGTACTACTCGACCCGGAAGCTCGAGGTGGACACCAGCGCCCCGCCGGAAAAGCGGGGGCTCATCACCAACTACGAGTTCGGGCTGGTCGTCGTCACGTACGCCCCCGGCACCCCGCCCGACCGCCGCGGGGCCGCGGTCGACGCGGTCGTCGCCACCCTGGAGGTGCCGGCGGGCCTGAAGGCCGGGGAGGCGAAGGGGGTGACGTGGGCCGGCCGGCCGGCCCAGGAAACGGTCCACGCGGCCGAGCCGGGGGCCGGCGCCGGGGGCCGCCAACTGGTCGTCCGCCGGCTCGTGACCGAGTCCGCCGGGTACGTCGGGCTGGTGCGCGACGCGGGCGGGCTGAAGCCGCCGGAGCTGGCACTGTTCTTCGACAGCCTGGACCTGTCGGCGGGCTCCAAGAAGGAGCCGGGGGCGGCCGCGGAGAAGCCGACCCTGCCCCCGGCGCCGGACGGCTGGGTGCCGTTCACGGACGCCTTCCAGCGGTTCGCCGCGGCCGTCCCGCCGGGCGGCGTGACGGCCGTGCGCGGCGGCCGGCTGGCGTTCCTCGAGGAGGTCGGCAAGGGGCAGCTCTTGGGCGGGGACTACAACGAGATCCGGTTCCGCGACACCGAGACGACGCTGTCGGTGCGCCTGCTCAACTTCGCGCCCGCGACCACCCCCGCGGACCGGACCGAGTTGCTCGCCAAGTACGTGCGGCGGATGGCCGGGCCGCTGCCGGAGGGGGCGAAGACGGAGAAGCTGACCTGGGCCACGCTCGACGCGGTCGAAGAGGCCAGCGAGGCGGGCGGGACGGCCGAGGTGCGGCGGTACGCTGCGGGCAAGAGCGTCGGGTTCGTGGTGACCCTCCGCGGGCCGCGGGGCGCGGACTTCGACGCCCGCAAGGCGGCCCAGTTCGCTCAGTTCCTGCCGAACCCCGACGCCCCCCAACTGTCGACCGACGGCAAGCTCCAGGACTGGCCCTGGTTCATCTCCGCGGACGCGATGTACCGGGTCTCGGTCCCCACGCCGGCCGTCAAGACCGACGCCCTCGACAAGGTGATGGAGGGGGCCAAGCTGACCGGCGCGTTTCACACGGTGACGAAGGACGGGCTGGTGTTCCACGTCGGTCACGTGCGGTACCCGGCCGGGGCCACCGACGACGACCGGCGCCGCGCCCGCGAGGCGCTGGCGACGGCCCTCGGGCGCCCCGGCGCCGCCGGGCTGCCGCGCCCGGTCAACTTCTCGGCCGCTTCGGGGCGGCAACTCGCCTGGCAAGACTACCAGCGCCGCGGCACCGGCGAGCAGCCCGGGTTCCGGGTGCGGTTCCACGAGTTCGACGGCGGGGCGCACGTGCTGTCCGCTCACGGCGTCGGGGTGTTCACCGCGACCGACGCGAACATCTTTTTCCAGTCCTTCGTGCTGCTCTATTAGCGGTCGGGGCCGGGCGCCGGCGGTCACACGCCGGCGTTCTCTTCGAGCCGCCCCAGGCGCCACGCCCGGCGCTCGCTCCACCGCCAGAACAGTTGCGCCAGCACCACCAGCACCGCCGTCGTGCCGGCCAGCACCAGCGCCAGCTCCGCCTTCGACCAGTCCGCCAGCGGGCCGCGGAGCCGCTCCGGCACATCGCCCATGAGCGCCCGGCGCATCCCCTCGAGCCAGTACGTGGTGGGCAGGCCCATGCTGACCCACCGCACCCACGCCATGTTCCCGGTGAACACCGAGATCGGGAACACGACGCCGCTCAGCAGGTACACCAGCCCCGCGATGCCCTCGCTGAGGAACATGCCGTTGCGCGCGAGGTTCAGGCACGCCGCGGCCAGGATCATCCCGCACGCCCAGAGCATCGCCGCCCCGACCGCCAGGTACGCGAGCAGCCAGGGTACGTCGACGGCGACCGCGGTCCGCACCTGCGCGAACAGGGCGAGCCCGACCGCCAGGTTCAGCGCCCCGCCGATGGTGCCCTCGAGCGCGCGGGACGCGCCGCGGCCGAGGAAGTAGGTCTGGAACCGGGCCGGGCTGATGTACACGTACTTCAGCATGCGGTAGTGCTCGCGGTCCCGCACCACCGCGTAGCTGAGCCCGAACATCACTGTGCCGACCAGCCCGTAGCACGCGTTGGACACGTACATGTACGGCAGGAACTCGACCGGGACGCGGCGGCCGACGCCCCCGGTGGCCTGGCTGGCGGCGTAGAACATGCCGACCAGCATGAGCGACCCGCACACCGGCTTGACGAGCATGTACAGGGCGAACAGCCACGGGCTGGCCCAGTTGGTTTCGAGCTGCCAGCCGAGCCACGCGGCCAGCCGGAGGGTGCGGAGGTGTGCGAGCATACAGGTATGATACGCGGCGCCGCCGGGAGGGCACCGCGCCGTCAGCGGGTCGCGCTGTCGGGCGCGGGCCAGATCTTCGCGTAGCCGTTGAGCGTGCCAGTGATGACGCGGGTCCCGTCGGGGCCGAACGCGACCGACAGCACCGCCGTCGGGTGCCGGAGCGGCGGCCCGAGCGGGCAGCCCGTGCGGGCGTCCCAGAAGCGGGCGGTGCCGTCGGCGCTGGCGGTGGCGAGCACCCCGTGCGACGGCCCGGTGCCGAACGCCAGCGCGTTCACCCGCCCCGCGTGCTGCGGGGCGCGCCCGCCCCACTCCTCGCCGGAAAGGGGCCACAGCCGCACGCTCCCGTCCTGGCCGCCGGTGGCCGCCCAGTCGCCGCCCGGGGCGACGGCGGCCGCGGTCACCGGGCCGGGGTGCGGGAACCCCGGCCCGACCTCCGCCCCGCTGGCCAAGTTCCACAGGCGCGCCCGCCGGTCCCGGCGGTAGCCGATCAGCACCGCCCCGCCGCCCGGGTGCGGGGCGAGGCACGAGACCTCGGCGGCCGGCCAGCCGCCGAGCCGGCCGGCCCCGCCCTTCTCGTCCAGCTCCCACCAGACGAGTTCCCCCGCGCTGTCCCCGTCCGGCCCGGGCTCGGCCACCGTCACAAAGGAGCGGGGACCCACGAACGCGACCTGACCCGCCCGCGCCGCGGGAACGCTCTGACGATCCGGCGGGGTGCGGCTCAGGTCGTACACGGACACCGCGCCCGACCCCTGCACCGCGGTCACCAGCCACCGCCCGTCCGGGCTGACCGACACCCCTTGCGGGGCCAGCGCCGTGCCCTCGCCCGCGGGTCGGATGCTGAGCCGGGGCGGGGCGCCCGGCCAGAGCTCGGCTTTACGCGCGGCCGCCGCCCGGTCGCCCGACCAGAACTCGACCTTCCGCGCGGTCGCCGCCCATTCGCCGCCGTGGCGCGCCTCGAACCCCGCGGCCCGGATCGCCTGTTCGGCCCTGGGGCCGATCCGGATCACGATGCCGGGGCCGAGCGGCGTCGGCTCGACTGCCCGGTCCCGGAGCTCGAGCTGGGCCGGCAGCCGCCACAAAACGGACGAGCCGTCCGCCCCGCCCACCAGCAGATTGTCCGACTTGTCGGGGGGGAACTGTAGGGCGAGCACGGGGGAGGGGAGGCGCAGCTCCGCCAGCAGCGCCCCGGACGTCACGTCCCAGCAGCGGACGACCCCGCCCCGGTCCGCGGTCGCGCACCGCCGCCGGTCGGTGCTGAACGCCAGGGCGGTGACCCGGTCGGGGTGCCCGTTGACCCACAGCGGGCGCTCGCGGTCGTGGATCGTCCACAGGCTCACCGCGCTCGCCCCGCCGGCCAGGAACGTCTGCCGGTCCGGGCCGACGCGGATGTTGAGCACCTCGCCGCCCAGGTCGAACTGGTGGAACGTCACCGCCGGGTTGGGGCGGCCGCCCTGGACCGGCTCGAAGAGGGAGCCGCGGTTCGGCGACGGGAGGCCCAGCAGGATCACCCCCTCCTGCTCGCCGGCGGTCAGCAGCATGTTGCCGTTGTCCGGGAACTCGAGCCCGGTCACGGCCCCGGGCGCCGGGCCGGGCTCGAGGGCCGGCGGCTCGTGGGGGCTCTGGCGCCGCTTCGTGCCGGTGTAAAAGTGGCGGGACGCGGTCTCGCCGTCGGGGCGGGCGAGCAGCCGCCGGCGGTCCAGGTCCCAGACCCGGTAGCTGCCGTCCGCCGAACCGATGCCCACCAGCCGGCCGGACACCGCGCGGCGCGCCAGCGTCGCTCCGGCGGACCGGATCGGGCTGTCCGGCTCGAACGCGAGGTCGTGGCGAACGGCCGTTCCGGTCTGGAGGTCCCACTCGCTCACGTGGCCGGACTCGTACACCACCCGGAGCCGCCGGTCCGGCTCCGGGAACGCCGCCACCACCCCGGGGCGGGCCGGGTCCGGCGGCGCCAGCTCCCGTAGCGAGCCGGTGCCGTGCGCCTTGTCGTCCAGGTCCCAGACCCGCAGGGCGCCGCCCCGGCGGCTGCCCGTCACGAGCGCCCGGCCGTCGTCCGTGAACACGGCGACCGTGACCGGGCGGGCAGGGTCCGGCCGGTCGAATCCGTACTCCTCACGCGACCGGAACTCGCCCCACGCGGCGCGGTTCAGCCGCGCCACCCGCTCCAGCTCCTGGAACTCGCCCCGCGCGGCGCGGTTCAGCCGCGCCACCCGCTCCGGCTCCTGGTTCCCGATCCGCTGCGCCGCGTTCAAAACCTCGTCGAGCCCGGACAGGCCGCGGTCCACGCTCCCCGCCTCGCACAGCGCGAGCGCCTGCTCGAGCGCGGACTTCGTGGCCCCGAGTTCGGCTTTGAGCCGCGCCTCGATCGCCTCCTGCCGATTCTTCTCGGCGGTGGACTGTGCGACCAGTGCGACGCGCAGCGCAAGCCCGATCAAAACGAAGGCCGCCCCGACCGTGGCTGCGATCAGCAGCAGCGCCGCGAACGGGACCGGGTGGCGGCGGATCAGGCGAACGCCGCGCTCCCAGGCCCGTGCCGGCCGCGCGCTAATGGTGCCGCCGCAAAGGTACGCCCGCAGGTCGGCCGCCACCGCGTCGGCCGTCGGGTACCGGTCGCCCGGGGCCTTTTCCAGGCACTTGAGGCAGATGGTCTCCAGGTCCCGGGGCACCCCGCGGGCCAGCGCGCGGGGCGGCCGGGGCCGGTCGCGCACGACCCGCTGCAAGGTGTCCACCACCGTGTCCCCCAAAAACGGCGGGCGGCCGGTGAGCAGCTCGTAGAGGATGGCGCCGAGGCCGTGGACGTCGGTGTACGTGCCGATGTCGCGGTGCCGCCCGGCCGCCTGTTCGGGCGCCATGTAGCTCGGCGTCCCGAGCAGCTCGCCGGTGGCGGTCATTTCGGACCGCCCGACCCGGGCGATGCCGAAATCGGCCACCTTGGGGGCCGGGTCCCCGGGCTCGCCGCCCAGCAGGATGTTGCTCGGCTTCAGGTCCCGGTGGATGACGCCCTTGGCGTGCGCCGCGGCCACGGCGTCGGCCACCCGCGCGACCAGCTCCGCGGCCCGGGCCGGCGGGAACGTCCGGCCCCGGGCCAGGTGCTCGGCGAGGCTCCCGCCGTCCGCGAACTCCATCGCGAGGTACGGCCGCCCGGCGTGCTCGCCGAACTCGTACACCTGGACGATGTGGGGGTGCTGGAGCCGGGCCACCGCCTCGGCCTCGGTCAGGAAGCGCGACCGCGCGGCCGGGTCGTTCAGCCCCGCGTCCGTCAGCACCTTCAGAGCGACGGTGCGGTTGAGGCGGCGGTGCCGCGCCCGGTAGACGACCCCCATGCCGCCGCGGCCGAGCTCCCCGGCCACCTCGTACCCCGGCACGTCGGGCGCCGCGACCGTGGCCGTGGCCGGAGCCGGGGCCGGCGGCCCCGCGGTGGCGGCGGCCAGGACCCGCGCGAGGAACGCGTCGGGGGGCGGCTCGGCCGCGCCCGCCGGGGCGAGCGGCGGGAACTCCGTCAGCCGCTCCAGCGCTTGTTGGCAGGCCGGGCAGCCGTTCACGTGTTCCTCGACGGCCGGGTGGGCCGCGGCGCCGAGGGTCCCGTCGATCAAGCCCTGGAGCTGGTCCGGCGGCGGGCACGCGCTCATGCGTCGTCCCCCTCGTCCCCCGCGGCAGGGCCGCCGTCGAGCGCGCGGACTTCCTCTTGTAGCAGCTTCTGCACCCGCCCCTTCGCGACGTAGACCGTCGCCACCTTCATGCCCAGCCGCTCCGCCGCCTCGGCCCCGCTCACGCCGTCGAGGGCGGTGAGGGCGAACGCGTCCCAGGTGCGCGCGTCGACCCGCGCCCGCACCCGGGCGGCGGCGGCGTCCAGCAGCTCGCGGTCGAACTCGGCTTCGAGCCGCCCGACCAGATCGTCCCGCGCGGTGGCCGACTCCAGGGCGTGCCGTGCGGACGTGTCGGCGGCGGCCGGGACCGCCCGCCGCCGCGCCTCGAGCCAGTCGGCCCAGGCGGCGCGGGCCACGGTCTTGAGCCACCCGCGGAAGCTGCGCGCGGGGTCGTAGCGGAACGTGCGCATCTGGCGCGACACCCGAAGCAGCACGTCCTGGGCCACGTCCTCGGCGTCCGCCGCTTGCAGGTTCCAGTGGCGGCACCAGGCGAGGACTTGCGGGCCGTACCGGTGGAGGAACTCGGTCCACGCCACCGCGTCGGCCGGCGCCCCGCCGAGGCGTGCGAGGAGGGTAACGCTGGTGCGCGCGGCGGCCGGGTCCATGAGCGGGGAACCTCCGACGGGTGGCGTCAATTTTCGGCACACGGGGCGGCCGGGTCAACACCCGGGGCGCGGGCGGCGCGTCAACTTCAAAATATCGTTGCGCGCGGTGTTAGGTTCGGTCGCCCGCCGCCGAACGGGTTGCAGTTCTGTTCTTAACACGCTCTCCGAGTTGTGCCATGACCAGTTGGCTCAAGAACCTGCTCGCACCCGCCAGCCCCGCCTCGTGCCGTGCCCGGCTCGGCGTCGAAACCCTGTCCTCTCGGCTCACCCCCGCCGGGGTGTCCCTCTCCGGTACAACCTTGGTGATCGAGGGGACCGCCGGGGACGACCGGGTGGACGTCGTGCCGAACTATCTCGGCGGGATCGACGTCACGGTCACCTTCGCCGGCGACGGCCCGGTGCTGTACCGGTACGACATCAACGAGACGACGGCGATCCGCTTCGGCGGCTACGACGGGAACGATTACATCAGCAACCTCTCGTGGAACAAATTGACTGCCTACGGCGGGCGCGGGGACGACACCCTGCGCGGCGGGTACGTGGCCGACGAACTGATCGGCGGCGAGGGGAACGACTTCATCCGCGGTTACACCGGCAACGATTTCGTGAACGGGGACGGCGGCAACGACACCATCTACACCGACGAGGGCGACGATACGGTGTACGGCGGCGACGGCAACGACATCGTGTACGCCGGCGCCGGCAACGACAAGGTGTACGGCGGCGCCGGACAGGATACCGTCTACGCCGGGGCCGGCAACGACATCGTGTACGGGGACTACGACCCGGCCGCCCACTACGTGTACGTAGACTACTACGGCGACTCCCAATACAAGCCCACGCTCGTCCTGACCTCGAACGCCGAAGACACCCTGTACGGCGAGGACGGCGACGACCGGCTCCAGGGCGGGGACGGGAACGACAAGCTGTACGGCGGCAACGGGAACGACACGCTCGGCGCGACCTGGATGACGGTCGAGTGGGGGCCGGAGTACTACTACGACGGCGCTTACGTGGGGCGCCCGGTGGTGACCAAGTCGGACGAGGGCGAGTCCGGGGACGATTTCCTCTCCGGCGGGGCCGGCGACGACACGCTCCGCGGCGGCGACGGCAGCGACACCCTGAGCGGCGGCGACGGCAGCGACTGGCTGTACGCCGGGTGGGTCTGGGGCTCCCTGGACGGCGACAAGGACAACCTGTACGGGGACGCCGGGTACGACCACTTCCTGGAAGTCGAGGCGCGCGACAAGACCGACTGGAACTTCGAGCACATTTCCGCGCTGCCCGGCTGATGCGCCGTAAAACGGCCGGCGCCGGTTGCGCCGCCCCGGAGCGAATGTGCTTTCGGGAGCGGCGCAACCATCCCGGCGGCACCAGCGGTTTCAAGTCGGTGTGACGTGCCTATGCACCGGCCGTTGAGTGTGGTCCGCTCACCCCGTGAGCGGACGCTCCGGGTATCGGATACGCGTGGCGTCGACGATGGGGCTGCAAGCCCGCGGCACGCATCTGACGCGCGGAGCGACCGCTCACGGAGTGAGCGGACCACACTCAACGGCCAGAACTGCGCGGTAGGGGTTGGTCACCGGCCGACGCCGTTTGAAACGCTCGGGCCCGGCCGGACGCTCAGCGCGTCCGGTCGGGGCGGTCGGGCGCCTACGGCCCCTTCGGGGCGCCCTTGCCGGCGAGGTACGCGGCGACGTTCTGCCCCAACCGCACGGTGCCCGGCGTCTTCACGATGTAGCTGGTCCCCTCGGTCGGGCCGTGACAGTAACGCGTGAACCCACAGTCGATGGCCACCCGCCGGGCCGGGTCCTTCGAGACCGCGATGAGGGTTTTCCCGTCGCTGGCGGCGAGCGCCGCTTCGAGCCCGGCCGCCGGCCCCACGTGGCTCACGGTGATCCCCTCGAACAGGAAGTTCACGCCGGTGAGCAGCGGGTGCGGTTCCACCTCGAACTGCCCGCCGAACCGCCGCACTTCCGCCGGGGTGAACCCGCGCCCCCGGACAGCGGCGACCTTGTCGGCGTGGTAGTTGCCGCTCACCCGCGCCCCGAACAACCGGCGGGCCAGTTCGTCCGCCTCCGCCGTGAACGGCTCGTCGTCCGCGAGCAGGCACACCCCTTTGCCGGCCTTCACGAAGGCCTCGATCGCCGCGTAGCCCCGCTCGTCGAGCGCGTGCCGCGGCGAGAACGCCACGTCGAGTGTCGCGCGGACGACGAACTGGTACTCCGCCGGCGTGAGCCCGGACGGCGCCGCCCCCGCGGGTAGCAGCCCCATTGCCTCGACGAGAAGTTCCGGCGTCACCCCGGCCGGCAGTTCCAACCGGCCGGAGGACACGACCCACAACTGATCGGCCTCCTTCAGCCAGCGCGGGTCGAACCGGCCGAAGGCGCGGCGCACGACGAACCCCTTGTCTTCCAGCGCCTTCCAGAGCGGGTTGGTCGGGCCGAAGAACACGTTCCCGGCGTTCTGGAACGCGCACCAGAACAGGATCTTGGTGCCCTTGAACTCGCCGTCGCGCGCGAGCCCCTGCTCCGGACCGACCGGGTTGCCGAACCGGTCCAGTGGGGGGCGCTGGGCCGGGGCCGGCACCGGCGGTTGCGGCACGGGTGGCACCGCGGGCTGCGGTTGGGGTGAGAGCTGGGATTGAGGGACGACTTGCGGTTGCGGGGCGTGCGGCTGTTGAACCGGTGCGTGCGGGACCGGCGCCTGGGTGAACGCCGGCGGCTGCGCCTCCGCGTCCCCGATCGGGGCGTTCGGCGCGGGGCGAGCGACTGAAGGGGGCTCGGGCACGACCTGCGCGGCCGCCGGTTGCGGTTCCGCCCGCGGAGCGGAACGGGCCTGTTCGCCCGCGCTGCCCCCCGGCTTCCGCAGTGCGACGAAGAGCACCAGCGCCACGCCGGCGCACAGCAGCACGGCCGCAACCGTCGCGGCGAGAGCGGTGCGAGCGCCGCGCGGGGGCGCGTCTACCTCGCGCCGCTCAGGATCGGGAGCGGCTTCCGGTTCCGCGCCGGGCGCGGTTGCGGCGGCCCCGCAGTTGGGGCAAACGACGGTGGCGCCCGCCTTGCGGGTCGCGATCGACAGCCGCCCGGTACAACCGGGGCAGCGGAACCGGATCGGCACGGCGCCCTCCCGCCAAGTGGCGGTGAGACAAATTGACGTGAGCGGGACCGCCGGGAGAAAGCCCCGGCGGTCCCGCCCATTGTAACGCGGTTCGCGGCCGCCCGCGTGCCGAATCGGCGGACGGGCCGGCGGCTACTTGATCTCGCCCGAGTGCCCCTTGATCTCGCCGACCGGCTCGGCGCGCCCGCCGAGGTGCTTGGCGAGGAACTGCTCGGTGACCGCGAAGAAGTGCAGCCGGTTCTCCGGGCGGGCGAACCCGTGGCCCTCGTCGGGGTACAGCACGTACTCCACCGGTTTGCCGTTCTTCCGCATGGCCTCGACGATCTGGTCGCTCTCCGCCACCTTCACCCGCGGGTCGTTCTTGCCCTGGCCGATCAGGAGCGGCTTGGTGATGTCGTTCACCTTGAACAGCGGCGACCGCTCCTTGAGGAACGCCTCCTCCTTTTCGAGGTCGCCGACCCGCTTGGCGAACAGCGCCTTGGCCGGCGCCCAGTACGGCGGGACGGTCTTCAGCAGCGTGACGATGCTGCTCGGCCCGACGATGTCCACGCCGCACGTGAACGCGTCCGGGGTGAACGTGAGCCCGACCAGCGTGGCGTACCCGCCGTAGCTGCCGCCCATGATCGCGACCCGGGTCGGGTCCGCGACGCCCTGCTTGACGGCCCACTCCTTGGCGTCGATCAGGTCCTGGTGCATCTTCCCGGCCCACTCCCGGTTGCCGGCGTTCAGGAACTTCTTGCCGTACCCGGTGCTGCCGCGGAAGTTCACCTGGAGCACCGCGTACCCGCGGTTCGCGAGGAACTGCGTCAGCGAGCTGAAGCCCCAGTTGTCGCGCGCCCACGGGCCGCCGTGGACCAGGAGCACGGTGGGCAGGTTCTTCGCGTCCACCCCGACCGGCTTGGTCAGGTACCCGTGAACGGTGAGCCCGTCCTTGGCCCGGTAGCTGATCGGCTCCATCTGCGCGAGCGTCAGCTTCTCCAGCTTCGAGTTGTTGACGAACAGGAACTCGGCCTTCTTGGCCGCGCGGTCGTAGAGGTAGAACGCGGTGGGGCCGTCGTCGGTGGCGTAGGCCACCACCCAAAGGTTCTGGTCGCGGGTCTGGCTGGTGACGCTGAAGTCGCCGCGGCGCACCTTGGCGAGGGCCGCGAAGTCGGCCTTGATGCCGTCGTCGAGGATCTTCCACTCGGTGCGGGCGCGGGTGAACGACACGGCCAGCGGGACGCGCCGCTTGTCGTCGACCATCGCGCCGCTCACGTCCGCGGTCGGGTCCTCGGCCACCACCTGTTCCTTGCCGGTGGCGAGGTCGAGCTTCGTGAGGCGCATGGTGTCGGTCTGGTCGTTGCCGATCACGTACAGGGTGTTCGCGTCCGCGCCGAACGCGGCGGGCTGCCCCTGCTCCTCGTTGGTCCACTGCTTGACGACCTTCCAGTCGGCCCCGGGCTTCTCGCGGACCATCAGGTCGTACCCGCCGGTCTTCATGTTGACCGCCGTGGCGGCGCGGACAACAAAGTCCTTGTCCGTGGTCCACCCGATTATCAGCCCGGGGTTCTCGGTGTCGAGCTTCTCCGCGCCGGTCGAAATGGTGATCCGGTGCATGTCGAACGCGGCTTTGTTCCGCTTGTTCAGGCCGACGAGCACCGTGTCCGGGTTGTGCTCGTCGAGGTCCACGCCCTCCACGCGGACGCCGTCGAACGGCGTCAGGTCGCGGGTCTTGCCGGTCGCCAGTTCGGTGGCGTACAGGTGGAAGTTCTCGTCCCCGCCCTTGTCCTGAAGGTACAGGAGGTGCTTGCCGTCGTGCGCCCAGTAGTATCGGCGGATGCCGCGCTTCTCGTCGCTGGTGACGGCCCGGTCGTCGGGCTTGCCGGGCTGCGGCGGGTGGCTCCGGACCCAGACCTGGAGGACGTTCTTGGCGTCGGGCGCGAGGTACGCGAGGTGCTTGCCGTCCGGGCTGATTTGCGGCGCGGTCCGGTCCGGGTTGCCGAACAGCACGTCGCGCGGGATCAGCGGCGGGGCCTCGGCCGACGCGACCGCCGGCACCGCGGCCAGGGCCGCGAGGAACGCGAACCGAATCATGTGGGCACCTTCAGAGTGGAAAACGGACACGGGTCCGGTGCTATTCGACGCACTGGGCCGGTGCTTTTACCCGATCACACGTTCCACAAGCTATTCGTCGGCCGCGACATTGCGGCCCGCGCTGGAGCTACGGGTGGGCCGACACATCGACTCCCGCGGCCCGCTCGGCGACCAGCATTTCGCCCTCGCTGTCCAGGTACCACTCGTCCGGGGTGCGGGCGCGGAGGCGCAGGAACAGGTCGTCGCCCACCTGCATCGTGTGCCCCGGGGCGAACCGCTGGCCGGACGTGCGGAGGTAGCGGAGCGCGTTGCCGAACAGCTCGAACGTGAACTGGGCGGACGTGTGGTCGGGCGCGTGGAGCGCCAGGTCCGGCAGCCCGAACCGGTGGGCGCCGTAGGTGCGCATCCACACCCCGGGCTGACCCTCGATCTCCAGCTTCACGAACCCGCAGTAGAGCAGCACGAGCGGCAGCCCGCGGAGGGCGCCGAGCATGTCCCCGTTGTCCTCCTCGTGCGCCGTGAGCACGGGCGCCGGGATCGCCGTCCGGGCGGTCTCGTTCAGCGTGAACACCGCCCCGAACGTGGCGAGCACGCCCGCCACCGCGGCGAGCGCGACGTACTGCTCCAGCGGGTCCTGGTCGTACCCGTTGTAGAAGAGCACCACGTGCGTCTGGTGCCGGTACGCGACCTCCTTGAACTCCGGGGCGAAGTGCGCGGGCTGCACGCACGCCCGCACCGCCTCCGGGGGCATCGGGTTCGCGAACGCCACCAGCTTGATGACGTGCGGCCCCCACGCGACGAGGCCCATGATCGCCGGTTCCAGGTCGTGCGGCCTGTCGCGCTTCTTGTCGTCCGGCGGGACGTGGAACAGCTCGACGGTCGCCTGGTCGAGGTCCGGGTGGTAGTCGCGGACGGCGGCCTGGACCGCGTCGGCCTTGAGGTCCAGGGGGATGTCGAACAGGCACTGGAGCCCGAGCGGGTCCCGGAGCCGCGGGTTCGCGACCGGCGGGCCGCCGAGCTTCGGCACGCCCTTTCCGAAAAAGCGGTCCAGCAGGTCGTCGGCCATCGCGCGGCTCGCTCACTTTCTGATTGCGTGCGGTGTTCCCGGCAGTAGTATCATACGCGGTCCCCACTCATCGCTTCCCTCCCACACGCATTCCTCTAAGGAACGCCGCCATGTTGAACCGCGGAAACCTCTCCCGCCGGGGGTTCATGAACCGCTCGGTCACGGCCCTGACGCTCGCCGGGCTGCCGGCGTGGCACGCCAAGGACTGGTTCGGCACCCAGGCCCGCGCCGACGAGCCCAAGACCGGCGCCAACGGCAAAATCAACATCGGGGTGATCGGGGTCGGCCCGAACCCGCGCCGCTCCAACGCGCTGTACGGCGAGGCCAAGAAGTACAAGGACAAGGTGAACTTCACGATGGTGTGCGACGTGGACGGCCGCCACGTCGACCACGCGGTGGCCCAGTACAAGAAGGACGGCTTCGGCGTTAAGGGGACGAAGGACTTCCGGGAGCTGGTGACCAGCAAGGACGTGGACGCGGTGATCGTCGCGACCCCCGACCACTGGCACGCGATCATCGCGGTCGCGGCGATGAAGGCCGGGAAGGACGTGTACTGCGAGAAGCCGCTCACGCTGACGATCGAAGAGGCGCTCGCGATGAAGGCCGCGACCGCCGAAACCAAGCGGGTCCTCCAGACCGGTAGCCAGCAGCGGTCCGAGTTCGGCGGCCGGTTCCGGCTCGCGACCGAACTGGTCCGCGCCGGCCGCATCGGCAAGGTGGAGAGCATCGAGTGCCGGATCGGCGAGAACCCCCAGAGCGGGCCGATCAAGGAGGTGGAGCCGCCGAAGGAGCTGGACTGGGACATGTGGCTCGGGCCGACCCCGAAGGTGGCGTACCGGCAGGACGGCGGCAAGACGAACTGCCACTACGAGTTCCGCTGGTGGTACGACTACAGCGGCGGGAAGATGACCGACTGGGGCGCGCACCACATCGACATCGCGCAGTGGATGCTGGACATGGACGGCAGCGGCCCGGTCCGCACGGAGGTGCTCGAAGCCGCCAAGGCCTACGACAAGGGCGACGGGTACAACTGCCATAAGACGTTTAAGGTGCTGCACAGCTACGCGAACGGCGTGAAGGTGGAGGTGAGCCACGGCGCCGGCTCGACCGTGAAGGGGCTGGTGGACACGAACGGCAACCCGCGCAAGGGCGACCTGATGGGGTTCGAGAACGGCGTGCTGGTGAAGGGCGACAAGGGCACGCTGTTCGTGGGCCGCGGGCTGCTGCTGGCCAGCGACAAGGCGGTGTTCGCGCCCTTCAAGGACGGGGACAAGCCGAAGCTGTACTCGTCGGTCCCGCGGGACCAGATGGGCAACTTCCTCGACTGCGTGAAGACGCGCGAGACGCCGATCTGCGGCGTGGAGGTGGGGGCCGGGTCGGTGATCGTGTGCCACCTGGGCACGATCGCTTTGCGGACCGGCCTGAAACTGGACTGGGACGCGAAGACGAACACGTTCAAGCAGTCGGAGGCGAACAAGCACATCGCCCGCGAGCGCCGCGGCGGTTGGAAGATCAGCTAACGCGCCGCCGCTGACTGCCGGATCTGCACTGGAGCGCGGGCCTCTGGCCCGCCGGTAGGCGCCGCGCACCAGTGATCGCTGTCTCAGTATCGGCGCTGGAGTGCGGGCCAGAGG
>NZ_JAXBLV010000065.1:0-1900 GCF_034097035.1 Gemmata algarum | reverse complement strand
TGGGCCAAGAAGAATAACCTGAAAAATGTCAAAACGTCACCACCAAGCAATCCCACGAAAGCCAAGACCGAACGTATCGAAGACAAGAGCCTACATGTCTCAACCGCTCGGTTGCTGGCAGATGACAAGAGGAATCGTCAGTCGCAAAAACTACAGCAACCCTACCGCGAATGGTCTGGATGTTTTAGTTCAAATTCCCGCAGCACTTGCACATTTTAGTGCTGTAGTGCTAAGACATGACGCTCAGCGGTCTCTTCTCAACAAACCGATCGAACACCGTACCCAGGGACAGGGCCGCCCATCCGCAAATAGATTTATTCGCTCACTTAACACACCTTGCGACCGAAGCCCGATACCGTGAATGGCTTGGTCGCGTTCGACCCGATCCGGCGTGACGGCCAGTTCGGTGCGAAAATCAAGGTGCTGGCCTCAACCGGCGTCTTCGCCGTGCCGCTGGCCGCCGTCATTGAGCGGCCCGGGTTGCTGGCGGGAGTGCTCACCGGCCCCATTGAAGTCACCGAGACGCCGCTTCGGGTCTTGCTCCTGGAAACCGGTGCCCTCACCACCCGCTTCGCTCTGCTCGTCGTGCGTCTGGAAGCCCGGGGCGGCATGGGCGCGGTTCGCGGGCGGTATCGGGCCGGGGTTATGGTTCTTTTTGCTCATCGCGGTCTCCTCGGGGCGACTGATCGGTGAAAGTTGTGGCAAGCGATGTGCCAAGTGGTGAGACGAAAGATTCGTCGCGCTTTGCGGAATGTCCTCTCTGCCGTGCAAAGTGGAACGGATGTTGCAGACGTGATAGCCGAGCCCGCTAGTACTTTGACCGGCGGGCTCATTATTCTCCAAAGGAAATTTGATGAACCGCTTCGCGTGTCTCGCCGTTGTCCTCGGCATTCTGGCCGCTGTCGGGTGTGGCAAAACTGAGTCCTCGACTGCGCCGTCGAAGGACCCGGCCAAGCCGAACACGCCCCGCAAGCTGTCGGTGAAGGCACCAGCCAGCCAGACCGTGACACAGGACCGTGCCGACGAAATGACCGTCTCCGTAGACCGGGACGGGTTCAGTGCCCCGGTCACCATCGAGCTGAAGAACCTGCCAAAAGGTGTCACCGTCGAGACGAAGGACCTGACCCTCCCGGCGGACAAGAACTCGCTGAAGGTGACGATCAAGGCCGCACCGGACGCCCCGGCGGTGGTCGACCACGTCGTGCAGGTGGCTGCGAAGGCGAAGAGCGAGGCCGATGTGCCCGAGGTCGCGAGCGACTTCAAACTGACGGTGAAGAGTAAGTAACGAGTTCGATCTTACGTTTTGCGAAGCCGCCCCGATGTTGGGGCGGCTCTTTTTGTTGAAGGCCTTCAGCGGGCACCGGAGTTCGCGTTCCCTGTGCGATCAGGGTTACACTTCGTGTCGCCGTCCTCGGTTGTCTCCACTCGTCTTCGCTACGCATGACGATCTGCACTTGGTAAGTGGGAGGCAAGGGAGATTTATCTGACGGGCCGCCCCGATTGCTTGAGAGGAGTTCGTGCTGCCTGACTCAATGCGAACGGGCCGGAGGATGTTCCCATAGCCCGCTCTTACCGCTTGGTCGGTGTCCGTTACCGACGCATACAGCCGAACAGGCCGCGTGATGACCGCCCGCCCGAGTACATCGGGTACGGGTAGCCCCCGGAGTACGGGTAGGAGTTGTAAGTCTGTGGGTACGTGTAGTACGTGCTCTCAGTCGTCGGATTGTAGAGGCTCGTGCCGCTGGTCGGGGACGCCGTGCTGGTCGCGTCCACCGGGGTGTACCCGCTCGCCACGATCGTGCCGGTCCCCCCCCGATTGAGTAGACCTCATTCACGATAGCGTGGGCGTGTTCGTCCCCCTCCCCAACCGGTGCTCAAGCGGCCTTAGTTCGGTGGCCGA
>NZ_JAXBLV010000064.1:0-1953 GCF_034097035.1 Gemmata algarum | reverse complement strand
TATGACGCGTTGCGTCGGCTCGTGGGCTACTTCGAGGGGAACGCGCACCGGACCGAGTACCCGGAGTACCGGGCGGCCGGGTTAGACATCGGCAGCGGTCCGACGGAGGCCGGTTGCAAGGTGGTCGGTGCGCGGCTGAAAGGGTCGGGGATGAGGTGGTGCCCCGACGGGGCGGCCCGGGTCGGGGCTCTGCGCGCGTTGTATCAGGTCACGCATTACGGCGAACTCAGTGGAAACTGTCACGCGGCCCGGGTCGGGGCTCTGCGCGCGTTGTATCAGAGCGGCCCGGCACTATGGGACGGATTCTGGCAGGCGACCCCAAAACGGCGGGTCGCTTGATTTACCGCCCACGATCTTTGAACACACCCCTACGCGCGCAGGGCCATTCCGCGTTTCACCTTGGCGCGTGCAGGCTTGTTGGGTACATGGGGCGCTCGTCTGGCCGAGGTGCTGCATGCCCGCGCGCTCGCTGTATGAGGAGTTGTCAACGATCCCGGACCCGCGCGGGCTACAGGGCCGGATCCACCCGCTGCCGGCGGTCCTCGGGTTGGTCGCGTTGGCGGTGCTGATGGGCCGCACCGGGCTCCAGGGGATCGCCCAGTTCGGGCGCCAGTACGGGCCCCCGTTAGCTCATGCCCGCAGGTTCCGGAGCGGCCAGACGCCGTCCGCGTCGACGCGGTCCCGGCCCCTGCGGCGGATCGACCCCCAGCAACTGGAGGCGGCCCTGGGCCGGTGGATCGCCGGGCCCCTGGACCCGGCCGGCCCCGCGCATGTGGCCCCGGACGGCCAGTGCCGGCCCGGGAGCCGGGACGGGGACGTGCCGGGCCAGCACCGGGTGGCCGCGTACGCCCCGCACGCCGCGGCGGTGCTCGGCCAGGTCCGGGTGGACGCCAAGACGAACGAGCACACGGCGGCCCTGGCGTTGCTCGGGGTCGTGCCGGTGGGCGGCTCGGTGCTCACCGGGGATGCCATGTTCGGCCCGCGGGACGTGGCCGCGGCGGTTGTGGACGGCCGGGGCCATTACGTGCGGGTGGCCAAGGACAACCAACCCGGGCTGGTGGCCGACATCGAGGCCGGGTTGGGATTCGAGGGCGCCGCCCGAGGGCTCGCGGCGGCCACGTCCCCCTGAGCCGGTCCCGACGCCCGAGCAGTTGGGGCGTCAGACCACGTCGGTGGACACGGGGCACGGGCGGATCGAGACGCGGACCCTGCGGGCCACCCCGCTGGTGACGTACCAGGATCGGTGGAAGGGATTGAAGCAAGGATTTCGGATCACCCGCACCCGGACGGTGAAGGGTGTGACCACCGTGGAGGTGATGCACGGGATCACCCGCCTGCCGGTCGAGCGGGCCGACGCGCGAGCACTTCTGGGCCTGGTGCGGTCCCATTGGCGCATCGAGAATCAACTCCACTACGTGCGGGATGTGACGTTCGGCGAGGATGCGTGCCGGGTCCGCAAGGGGGCCGCACCGCAGGTGCTCGCGGCCCTGCGAAACGCTGCCATTCACATGCTCGCCACCATATCAGCCGACAGCACACCCGAAGCACTCGAATGGCTCCAGCTACACCCCGAACACGCACACAAGCTTATCGGCATCACCCAACGTGAATAACGGAACGGCCCTGTCTACGCGTGGAGGTCACGCCACGGTTTGCGTCGTGGCATCCTCTAATTCGTGACTGAGTGTGTCTCGTTTCCGGAACGCACACCCAGGCCGTTGTGCGAAGAACCGGGGGAGCCGGTCATCCTGGCTCAATACCGCAGCCCGCACTTGCAGGATCGGTTCGGCTCCGGCGGGACGGGTCCAGTGCTTCTGCGTGCTCTTCACGCGGGCGTTGATCTCGCCCACCAGCGACTCGACCAAACTGCTCGTCGTCGGTAAGCCCTCCCGGCGGTACCGCGGGTAGTTCATGCGGTCCCGATTGTTCCCCAAGTAGCTCCGCGCCTGCGCC
>NZ_JAXBLV010000063.1:0-1975 GCF_034097035.1 Gemmata algarum | reverse complement strand
ACTATTTGGAGACGCTGAAGTGACCGAGCGGGCGGATCCGCCGAACCCCGACGACGCGCCGGGTCGGGCCGAGGGCACAGAACGCGCGGCCCTGCTGCGCGTTCTGTGCCCTCGGCCCGGCTTGCTCGGTTGGATCACCACCACGGACCACAAGGCCCTCGGGCTGCGGTTCGTCGGAACGGCGTTCGTGTTTTTCGCGCTGGCCGGGGTGCTCGCCCTGGCGGTGGGTCTCCAGCTCGCGGCGCCTCAGGCGCGCGTGCTCGGCCCGGACGCGTACAACCAGGCGTTCACCACGCACGGCACGGCGATGATGTTTCTGTTCGCGGTACCGGTGATGACCGGCATGGGCCTGTACTTGGTGCCGCTCATGCTCGGCACCCGTAACGTGTGCTTCCCGCGGCTGCTGAACTACGGCTACTACCTGTACCTGTTCGCGGGCCTCATGCTGTTCACGGCGCTGTTGCTCAACACCGGCCCGGACATGGGCTTGTTCAGCTACGTCCCGCTGAGCGGGCCGGATTACGGCCCCGGTAAGCGCGTGGACGTGTGGTCGCAGATGGTGACGCTGGTCGAGGTCAGCACGCTCATATCGGCGGTGGAGATCATCGCCACCACCTTCACCCAACGCGCGCCCGGGATGTCGCTGGACCGGGTGCCGCTGTTCGTGTGGTCGCAGGTGGTGACGGCGTTCATGGCGCTGCTCGCGATGCCGGCCGTCATGCTCTCCAGCACGATGCTGGCGGCCGATCGCATGACCGGGATCAGCACCCACTTCTTCAACCCGGCCAGGGCGGCGACGCGCTCCTGTGGCAGCACTTGTTTTGGTTCTTCGCGCACCCAGAGGTGTACATCGTCTTCCTGCCCGCGACCGGTTTCGTTTCGGCAATCATCCCGACGTTCACGCGGCGCGTGATGTTCGGGTACACGGCGCTGACGCTGTCGCTGGTCGGCACCGCGTTCATCGCGTTCGGGGTGTGGGTACATCACATGTTCGCCCCGCCGCTGCCGCGGGTGGGCCAGGGGGTGTTCACCGGCGCCAGCCTGATGGTCGCCATCCCCAGCGGGGTGCAGATCTTCTGCTGGATCGCCACCCTGTGGGGCGGCAAGATCCGGCTGAGGTCACCGCTCCTCTTCGTGCTCGGGTTCTTTGCGGTGTTTGTTATCGGCGGGATGACGGGCGTGATGCTGGCGTCGGTGTCGATCGACATTCAGGTACACGACACGTCCTTCGTGGTGGCCCATCTGCACTACGTGCTTATCGGCGGGGGCGTGTTCCCGCTTTTGGCCGCGGTGCTGTACTGGCTCCCCAAGTGGGCCGGGCGGGTGCCGAGCGAGCGGCTCGCGCGGCTCTCGTTCGCGCTGATCTTCGTCGGGTTCAACCTGACCTTCTTTCCGATGCACCATGTGGGGCCCCGGGGGATGCCGCGGCGCGTCTATACGTATTTGCCCGAGCAGAACTGGGACGGACTGTACTTGCTCGCCACCGCCGGCGCCTTCACGCTCTCGGCGGGGTTCCTCTGTTTCCTTGTGAACGTTCTCTGGACCCGCCGGTACGGGGCGCCCGCCGGGGCGAACCCGTGGGGCGCGGGGACCTTGGAGTGGGCCGCCGCGTCCCCGCCCGATCCGCACAACTTCACCCGACTGCCGACCGTCGGCGGGCGCGAGCCGCTGTGGGAGGGCGCCGAAAACACCCCGGTGGTAACCGGTCTCGCCACCGACACGCGCGAGGTGCTGGTGACCACACCGCACGACGCCGAACCGCACCACCGGAACCACCTCCCGAACGATTCCGCCTGGCCGTTCCTCGCGGCTGTTGTGACCGGGGGATCCTTTGTCGGGCTGGTGTTCACCGCCTGGGCGTTTCCCGCCGGTATGGCGGTACTGCTCGTCGCCCTGCTCGGGTGGTTCTGGCCGACGAAAGAGCCGGACCCGATTCACCACCCGCACACGCGGCCGGCCGTGGCCGGGGAGAAGC
>NZ_JAXBLV010000062.1:0-2015 GCF_034097035.1 Gemmata algarum | reverse complement strand
TGCAGGCGTGGATACGGATCAACCGGATTCGGTATGAGAGGGTCTTTGGCGGCTCTTCTCGCCCCGGCACGTCGCGCCGAGCAAAGGCGGGGCAAAGGCCCGCGCTCCGGCGTGTCACCCGACGAGGCGGCGGAACGCGGCGACCGTTTGGCGAGCGGCGGTGTCCGCGTCGGGCAGCGGGAGGATCTCGGCCGACAGGTAGCCCGCGTACCCGACTTCCACCAGCGCCGCGACGACCGGAACGAAATCCGTGTGGCCCAGCCCGGCGGCGCGGCGGTTGGAGTCCGCGAAGTGGACGTGCCCGATCCGCGGGCCGGCGCCGCGGATCGCGTCGGCGAGGTTCGTTTCCTCGATGTTCATGTGGTACAGGTCGGCGAGGATCTTCACCCGCTCCGCGCCGATCGCGTTCAGCAGGGTGACGGCGTCGCCGAGCGTGTTGACGAGGTTGGTCTCGTACCGGTTCAGCGGTTCGTAGAGGAGCGTGGTGCCGAGGTCGGCGGCGTGCGCGTCGAGCTTGAACAGCGCGTGACCGAGGTACCGGAGCGCTTCCGGCTTGGTGACGCCGTCGCCCCAGCGGCCCTGCATCGAGCCGATGATGGCGGGCGCCTCGAACCGCGCGGCCAGGTCCATGACCGACTTCACGAACGCGATCGCTTTGTCGCGAACGGCGGCGTCCGGGCTGGTCAGCGAGAGCTTGTGCTTCACCCAGCCCGCGCCCGTTCCGACGGCCGCGAGCGCGAGGCCGTGTTCGTCGAGCAGGGAGCGGAGCACCGCGGGATCGACGGCGTCCGCGCCCGGGGGGAACACCTCGACCGCGTCGAACCCGCGGGCGGCGGCTTCGCGGCACCCTTCGGCCAGGTCGTCCCAGTACACAAAGGGACCGCCGCGGGCTTCCGGCACGAGCGAGATGGTGACGGCGGAGAGCATGAGATACCAGGGTTTTTGACGGGACGAACAGGATACACAGGATTGAAGACAAGACCGAGTTCTGCCCTGATCCTGTCTGTCCTGTTCATCCTGTCGAAAAGTGCCTTGTTCGGCCGCCCGATCAGCTCCGCACGAGCGCCGAGTAATCTGCGATCATCTGCTGGGTGATCGGGCCGACCTCGAACTCCTGCTTGTCGATCGCGCTCACGGGCTGCACCTCGACGGCGGTGCCGGTGAGGAACACCTCGCTGGCCTTGGCGAGTTCGTCCGGCCAGATCTCGCGCTCGACGACCTTGATCCCGCGCGTGCGGGCCAGTTCCATCACCGTCTGGCGGGTGATGCCGTTGAGGATTGTCTCGGTGGTCGGCGTGTGCAGCTCGCCGTTGATGGCGAGGAACAGGTTCGCCCCGGTCGCCTCGGAGAGGCGGCCCTTGTAGTCGTGCATGAGCGCGTCCTGCACGCCGGCGGCGAGCGCCTCGTCCTTGGCGAGCGTGCAGATGATGTACAGCCCCGCGGCCTTGCTCCCGGCGGGGGAGCTTTCCGGGCTGGGCCGCTTCCAGCGGCTGGTGACGAGCTTGATGGCCTTCTGCCCGTAGTACGCGCCCCACGGGAACGCCGCGATCATCACGTGGACCTTCGTGCCGATGGCGGACACGCCGATCACCTCGGCGCCGCGCCACGCGAGCGGCCGGACGTACCCCGAGTCGAGCTTGTTCTCCTTCACGACCAGTTCGGTCGCGCGGTCGAGCTCTTCGACGCTGTAGGGGAGCTCGTAGGCCAACATGTTGGCCGACTTGTGGAGCCGCTCGGAGTGCTCGCGGAGCTTGAACACCTTGCCGTTGTAGATCCGCTCGCCCTCGAACACCGAGTTGCCGTAGTGCAGGCTGTGGGTGAGGACGTGGGCCTTGGCCTCGCGCCACGGGACGAGGTTGCCGTTGTACCAGATGACACCGTCGCGGTCGTCCATAGGAAGCGCGGGGCCGGCCATATCGCGTACTCCGTCTGAGCGAGAGAGGAACTCGTTCCTGTTTAGTGTATCACTGGGGATCAGAGTTGGGGCGGGATAGGTTGGCGGCCCGAAGTGCGTG
>NZ_JAXBLV010000061.1:0-2058 GCF_034097035.1 Gemmata algarum | reverse complement strand
TGGATCAGAAAAGGGTGGCAAAAGGGCGCGACGGTTTCCGAGGTTGAAGCACCCATCGGTCACGGATGCGGCTCGTGCATTCGCCACGCGACAACGCAAGCGACTCGAGAAGACCCACGGTAAAAACAGCCGCGGGAACGTGTCCCCCGCCGAGCGGTCTCCCTCGGCGGGGGTGAGCTACTTTGAGCAGCGCGGCAACGCATTGGGTATGCGTTCACCCGACGAGCAGCGCCTGCCGGGCGAGGCTGGCGAGCGCCTGGTCGAGGATCGCGGTCAGGGTGGCCCGCACTTCGGTCGGGTCGTGCAGCGGGCGGCCGTCACGCTCCAACTGCAACCGACCCGTGGCCACCTCACCGGCCAGCACTTCGGTCAGCGCCGCACGGTCACGGGTGCCGTCCAGCAGTGGCAACAGCCGGCGTTCCAGGTCCGGGAGCCGGGCCAACTCGTGCCGCACGGTCGGGATCGGTCGGTTCTGAACGGCCCGCACCCGCGCCGGGCCGAACGCCACCGGTCGCTCCCCCGCTACCCGCTGCGCCACGACCGGGACGCCGTGCAACTCGATCAGGTCGGACCCCAGGTAGCTGTCTACCAACCCGGCGGCGAGACCGCGGGCGTCGTTTTCGCCCCCCTCCGTCGAGCCGCACTGCTCGCGGCTCCGGCTCAGCAGTTCGGCGAACGGCACCGTGGCGGGCCATGCGTCGGCCAGCACCGCCATCGCGGCCTTGAGGAGCGGGCGGGCGGTGGACAGCGCCACCCCGGACGGGCCGCGGTACTGGACCACCGCATCCGACCGCACGTCCGGGGCCTCGGTGCCGACTGGCGCGGCTCCGGACGCGATGTGCAGCCGCCCCACCGGCTCGGGGCGGAGCTGCCAGCTCGGCACGTTGCGGGCGTGGACCACCAGGGTCTCGCGAAACGTACGGTTGCGCAGGAAGTCCAGGTACTGCTCGGTCTGCACTTGGTCGGTGGCGAGCAACTTCAGGGCCTTCTCGATGTCCGGGCCGAGCGGCCCCGAGAGCATGGTGGCGACCCGCGCTTCGCCCAGGTACCGGAGCCCGTGGGCACCGGCCCGGTCCACGAACTGGTGGAAGTACAGGGGCTCGTTCACCTCCTCCAGGTGTTCGTGGAACAGGTAGTGGTCGGCCTGGTGCCGGACCGCCTCGAGTTCCTTCTTGAGCAGTGCCGGGTACAACTCGGTGCCGGGCTTGGCGGATTCGGCCAGGAAGTCGAGTAGCGCCCGGGCCTGGCGGGTGCGCTCGGCCGGGGCGGCGAACTTGGCGGCGTGGAACCGCATCATGTCGCGGATCATGCCGCGCATGTGCCAGCCCGGGTACGTGTTGTAGCTCACGTACCCGACTCCATACGGGCTCAGGTGCCGGGCACACACGGCCAGGATCTTCTCTTGCACAGGGGCCGGAACCCACGAGAACACCCCGTGGCACAGGACGTAGTCGAACGTCCCGTACGAGTCGTCCAGCTCCAGGATGCTGGCGTGCCGCAGCTCAATGTTGGTGAGCCCGAACCGGGCGACCTGGTCGCGGCCGTCGGCAATCTGCCGGGCAGACAGATCGACGCCGACGAACGTGGCGTTGGGCAACGCGGCGGCCATCGGGATCAGGTGCCCACCGGCGGCGCACCCGAGTTCGAGTACCCGCGCAGTCTCGACCGCGGGCGGGGTGAGGCCGAACAAGGTGGCGATCACCGCCAGCCGCGATGGGTGCGCCTGCGGATACGGGTGGCTCTCGTACGGAACTTCGTCGTAGCTGGTACGGGCAGACGGCAATGGAGCGGTAGCGTCGGGCACGGGCGCCTCATCGGGTCTGAATGGATGGCGAATGCACCGAGATTGTAGCGGTGCGGCGCGGAGATCAAAGCTGCCTTCGGTTGAAGCCAATTCTGCACAAGAGTTCAGTATGGATAGCCTGGGCAACCGCACGCCCCACACGGTAAAGTGACGTAATTATTGGAAATTAGGAGTTACGACGTTTCGGCTCCGCAGCCATTCAACCGAGTTTGGATCTCTGCTTTGCCCTGCGGTTGTAGCGTTCGGCTTGCAAT
>NZ_JAXBLV010000060.1:0-2282 GCF_034097035.1 Gemmata algarum | reverse complement strand
GCAACCTTGCCGTCACACGCCTCTCCCCCTTCACATCGTGAGTTGTCACAAGCAGTGTCAGAGAAATGGGTTATCGCAGGCGCGACACAGCATTGGAGCAGCTACTCTGTTTTTTGGCGATCTGATTGCTAGCGATCAGATGTCACCAACAGCGATTCCTTCTTTTTCTTTTCGTGAACTGAAACCAAAGTCACTTCGTGGGCTTGCTCCGCCTGCAGTGCCATTTGGTGTTCACATCAGCAACGCGTGCATAGACAACACTGACTTGGAAGAGCTGAGTCAATTCAAGGAGTTAACTCACTTATCCCTTGCTAGCACGCCTGTAGGCAACAAAGGCGTTTTTTTGCTCGCTAAGCATGCAAAATTACAATCCATAGACATTTCATCAACACAGATAACAGATTATTGTATTGGCAGCATCTCTCTTCTGAAAAACTTGCATTCACTTAGTGTTGCTGGCACTAAGATCACCGGCGTCGGGTTTCGCACTCTTTCCGCTTGTGCCAACCTCGAATCTCTCGATCTAGGTCGAACCGAGGTAAGCGACAAGAATATTGCTGACATTGCCAAGTTAACAACACTGCGCGGATTGGATTTGCGTAACACAAAAATTACTAGCGATGGTATCAGTCGCCTCGAGGCGCTAAAGGAACTTCGAAACCTGAGATTCTGCGCAAACAAAATTCATGGCAACGGGGCAGCATCGCTGCCTAGCCTGAACAATCTAGCGTATATCGATCTTACACTCACGGATTTTGACGACAGCGACTTGAAGAGCCTATATAATCTCGAGAACCTCCGCAAACTAAATCTATCATATAAACCCGTATCTGGCACAGGCTTCAACAAGTTTCAGCAAGCAAAAAACCATCATCCCTTAATCTAAGCGGCTGCCATATTTCTCTTGATGGATACCAAGATATCTCTAAAAACCAAACTGTACAGCACCTTACGCTAGATGATATCACCACATCTGCCGCCGGCATAGAGAGCCTCTCAGGGATGAGCAAACTCCTCTCTCTCAGAGTCGCATCAATCGATGATGAATCCCTTGCAGCCATAGCCAAGCTTTCGAACCTGAGAATGCTAGATATAACTAAAGCAAAATTATCCACAAAAGCAGCTGATGAACCGCAAGGCAAAATGCCCAAGTGTAGAATATACAACAAATAGATAGATCGCAATACAACATGCTTTTACACGATTGGCCGCCTTGCCAATCAATCGCGTGACTAGACACGCCGTATTCAATACTATCTTTATGCGCTATATTTACCCCCCCCCCTGGTAATCGGCGCGTAATCCAGGTCCACTTCAGCATCGAATTCAGGTCCACCCTAGCAGCCCGTTGATTTATCCCACTTTATCCGCGGGGCCCTCAGGCGGCGTGGCGACTCCGTCCGTGACCGAATCTGCGGACCCAATCCCGGCACGGTCGCCCCCAGCCCGTTCTTCGGCCCCACAGGAGCCGCCGGCGGCCCAAAAGCCGCCCACCCACCCCCTGCAAGGACCGCGGCTTACCAATCCCGGTCAACGTGAGCAGGATTCGGCCCAGGTTGTGACCCGCCACCGCCAGTAGGTAACGCTTCGTCACGTTCACCAACCCGCGCACATGGGTTCGGCGCCCCCCGCCCGTTTCGCACACGTGCGCGAACGTCCGCTCGACCACCTCGCTCCGCCGCCTCTGCAACCGCTTGCTCTTCGGGCGACGCGTCCGGCTCCGGTTGTTGAGGACCGCCCGCCGCTGCGCCTCCGAACGGTTGGACCGCTTGATCGGGTGGTGCCGCCGGGGTTCCGGGATGTACGTCCGCCACCCGAAGTCGGCACACGTCTCCAGCGTCGGGGCCGCGTGATACCCCTTGTCCCCGGCCACCTCCTCGATCACCGCCCCGCTCCCGCACGCCTCCAGGTTCTCCTGGGCCGCGAGCAGGCTCTCCGCCATGGTCGCCGCGTCCCCGTCCGTCCCCAGGCGGATCTCCGCGGCCAGCACCAGGTCGCTGTCCAGATCCACTACGTGCTCGGCCTTGTACGCCAGGTGCGTCGTACCATCCTTCATGTGCGCGATGCGGGCGTCCCCGTCGGTCGAGGATTTCCAGTCCTCGTTGCTCACCTTCTTCCCCTTACGCTTCTGGTCGAACCGACGGGCCGCCTCGTTCGAGGGCTCCTCATCCGGGCCGATCTCCCCGGCCTCACGCATCAACGTGGTGACGTACGGCTTCCAATTCTCGCCCGTATCGCGGCGGACGATCGACTTCATCGCCGCGTTGGCTTCGAGCAGCGTG
>NZ_JAXBLV010000006.1:0-16987 GCF_034097035.1 Gemmata algarum | reverse complement strand
CTACAATTTGCACTTCCATGCGCGGGGGTACCTAAACGGCTGATGCGTAACGCACCCGGCGTTGATCGCAGGCCGGCCCCTGACGAACAGACCGCCCGACGAGGCGGCGAAAGGCGAAGTGCGATGGCTCTCGGACTGATCGGCTACAAGGTGGGCATGACGCAGGTCTTCACCCCCGAAGGGAAGGCCGAGCCGGTGACCGTGCTGCAACTCGGGCCGTGCCCGGTGCTCCAGATCAAGTACCCCAGCGCCGATGGCGGCGCGACAAAGGACGGCTACACCGCCATCCAACTCGGGTTCAAAGACAAGAAGCGGAAGAACGCGACCCGCCCGGAGCAGGGGCACGTTGCCGCGGGGCTGAAGTCGAAGCGGAAGGAGTCTCGCCAGAAGGCCGGCGTCGCCCTGCCGCCGAAGGCCGACTGCGAACCGCAGAAGGTGATCCGCGAGTTCCGGATCGACCTGGGCGGCGCGTTCGTTCAGACCGGCACCATCAAGGCCAGCGCCGCCGAGGCGAGCTTCAAGGTCGAGCGCATCAAGGTGAGCGGCGAGGGCGCCACCCAGAAGCACGAGCTGTACACGGAAGACGTGACCCTCAAGGTGGGCGACAAGCTGACCGTGGATCAGGTTTTCAAGGACGTGCAGGCGGTCGACGTGATCGGCACGACCAAGGGCCGCGGGTACACCGGTGTGATGAAGCGGCACAACTTCGACGGTATGCCGGCCGCCCACGGTGCGAAGAAGGTCCACCGCCAAGCCGGTTCGACCGCGTCGCTGGCGAGCAACCGTGGTACCGGCCGCCCGAAGAAGGGCCTGCGGCGCGCGGGGCAGTACGGTAACGAGCGGGTGACGATCCGCAACCTGACGGTTGTGAAAGTCGACACCGAGAACAATCTGATGCTGATCCGCGGCGGCATTCCGGGGTTCAACGGCGCGGTGGTCATGGTGCGCCCGACGAACAAGGTCGGCCCCGGTTCGCCCAAGTCCAAGACCAAGGCGCGAGTCGCTCCCGCCACGGCCGCCAAGAAGAAGTAACCTCGACCGGGTGAATCCCGGGCGGGTGTTTAACGGGCGGCGCACCGGCGCCGCCCGTTACCGTTTGACACCCCGGCACGGGGCTATTCGTCTTCGAGTGCCTCGCCCAAAACCTCCTCCGCGACGTAAATCGGGACCCGGTTCGCCACCGCCACCGCGATCGCGTCGCTGGGCCGGCAGTCCACTTCGGTCAGCTCGCCGTCCTTGCGGATGCGGAGCCGCGCGTAGTACGTGTGCTCCTTCAGGTCGTTGATGACGATGTCTTGGATCTCGCCGCCCAGTTGTTCCACCGCCGCGCTGATCAGGTCGTGCGTCAGCGGGCGCGGGGCCTGAATGCCCTTGACCCGGCGGTCGATGCTGGTCGCCTCGAAGATGCCGATGACGATCGGGAAGTGCCGCTCGCCGTCCACTTCCTTCAGCACCACGATCTGGTGCTCGACCAGCTCGCTGATGATGATCCGGCGGAGTTCCATCTGAATAGGCATCGGCGTCCGGGGGCTTCGTGTGGGGTAGGGCGGGCCGGGGCGGAACGGGGCCTCCGGAGTTCATACTAAACACCGGACACGAAACACCAAACACCCGAACACCGATGCCGACACCTGCGACCGTTCTTCTGAGCGCTCCCGCCGGCTGGCCCGACGCGATCGAGCTGCGGAAATTGATCGGCTCCGCGGGGTTCGTGGTCGCCGATCACGCGCTCGGCGCGGCACCCGCGGTGGATTTCGCCCCGGTGGCGGTCGCGGTGGTCGCGACGGGCGGACGGACCGCGGCCGCCGCGGCCCAGACCCGGCGCTGGCGCGCCGAACTCGGCGACCTCGTCGTCCCGGTGCTGTGGCTCGCTCCCACGTCGGCGGTCGGCGCCGGCCTCGACGCCGGCGCCGACGCGGTGCTGCCGGATTCGGTCGACACCGGTACGCTCCTCGCGCAGCTCCGGGCGATGGCCCGCACACAGGCGAATGCGTCGCGCGTCGCGGCCCGCGCTGCGGAGGCGCGGCTGCTCGGGGATCAGTTGAAGAAGGCCCTCACGCAGCTCGATCGCGAACAGGAGATGGCCCGGCGGGTGCAAGCCACGTTCCTCCCGAAATCGTTCCCGCAGGTGTGGGGCACGCGGTTCCACGTGCGCTACCGGACGCGGAACCGCACCGGCGGCGACTTCCACGACGTGCGCCGACTCGACGAGGACCACGTCGGGTTCTTGGTGGGCGAACTGATCGGCTCCGGCGCATCGACGGGCTGGCTGTTGGGTGTGTTCGTCCAGCAGTCCGCGGTGCTCAAAGAAATTACCGGGCACAGCTACCGTATCGTACCGCCGGACGAGGTGCTCACGAGCGTCAACCGCCAGTTGGTGGGGCTCGGCGCGGACGACGTGCCCCTGGTGGCGATGCTGAGCGGGGTACTGAATGCGAAAACCGGAGCGGTGACGCTGGCGCGAGCGGGATCTCCCCCGCCGGTTCACCTCCCGGCCAACGGAGCGGCAACGGTGTGGGCCGTGCCAGGACCGTTCTTGGGTGCAGCCGAGACGACCTACCAGCCACTCGCCCGAGTGCTGAGGCCCGGAGACCGCTTGCTCATCGGGACCGACGGAACCCGCCCCGATGGCGCGCCCGGTCCTGGGGCGGCCGACCGTCTACTGGACGCCGTCACGAAGCACCGCTCCGCGACCGGCTCGGAGTTCGTTGACGAGGTTGCCCGCGAGTTGCTCCAGCACCTTCACCACGCCGACGATTTTACGCTGCTGGGAGTGGAAATGCTCCCCTGACCGCTCATACATGAACCCACCCGGGATGTCGCTCGAGCACCCCCGGGCAACGTACCGCTTCGGCCTCAGCCACCGGTGCACCACGGCGTTCCGCCTCCCCGCACCGGTGGCCCGCGCCCCACACGCACACGACACGCGTCCGCGCGCCCCGTGTCACGGCACGCACGTCATGCCCTTCGTTCCCGATGCTCCTGTGCGACCGCACACGGTTCGGGCGTGTGGCCGCATCCGCCTTCTCGGCCGACCGGCTCGTGAAGCCGAAGTGAGCGGCGACCGTCGTTCGGCCCCCGGGCGTCCGCTCCCGCGTCAACGGGAAGCCTTGATTCGCCCCACTCGCGTCTGTGAGCACGTCGGGATCGAGGCCGTTTGCCGCGCCCGCATTCTCGATGCGGGCGTGGCCCTTGCCGACGGTCGGGGGGATGCCGCCGGGCCGCTCCTCCGGGGGACGTGGCCGCCGCGATCGATCGGGCGGCGGTCCCGTAGGCGATGCCGGCTCGGATGTCGCTTCCCGATCCGGGTTGGTTGTCCTGCACCGTCGGCACGTCGCCTCCGGCCGCGACCACCTCCTCGGCCTAATCTGGCGGGCCGACGAGGTGGTCGCCGACCACGAACCGGCCCTCGCCGCGGCAGAATGCCGAAACGGGGCGAGCGGGTGAATGAGGCCTCGCTTGCTGCGGAACCGGGAATCACCGCCAGAGCATCGGCGAGGGTGCCAGGAGATATGGGCACCTTCCTGGCTTCGAGAAGGCGCCCTATCGAGCCACGTTCCCTCACATAAGCAAAGGGAAATAAGGAACAGCCTTGCGTCACGCGCCGATTGCGGTCAGCGCGACCTGGAGGTCGCCGCGCGCGTAAGGTTTTTGGAGGAAACCGGTTGCGGAGTCGGCGGCCAGTTCTTCGGGCACCGCCTCCGATGTGTACCCGCTGCACAGGATCACCGGGACCGTTGAGCGGTCGCGGATCGCAGACAGCGCCTCGGCTCCGTCCATTACCGGCATCATCAGGTCGAGCAGCACCACCCGGATCTGGTCCGCGTGCTCGACGAACAGGGACACCGCCTCCGCGCCGTTGGTCGCGGTAATGACGGCGTAGCCCATCTGCGTGAGCAGCAGTTCTGCGACCTGACGAACGGTGGGTTCGTCGTCCGCGACCAGCGCCAGCCCGCGGCCCGCGGGCGGCGGTGTGACCGCCGGCCCCGGTGTCGCTACGTCGGCCTCCGGGGCGGGCGCCCGGCGCGGGCGCCGCGGTTCGGCCCCGGGCGCGGGCGTTGGGCTCTCCGGGGGCGTGTGAAGCACCGCCGGTGCGCACTCGGGCGCCACCGGCAGCAGCACCGTGAAGCGGGTGCCGATCCCGACCCGGCTGTCCACGCGGATCCCGCCCTGGTGCCCGCGGACGATGCCGAGCACCGCCGACATGCCCAGCCCGCGCCCGGTGAACTTGGTGGTGAAGAACGGGTCGAACAGCCGCGCCTTCGTGGCGTCGTCCATCCCGCACCCGGTGTCGGACACGATCAGCTCGACGAACTGCCCCGGCGCGGCCGGGCTGTACACCCCGCCGCTGACCGCTTCTAGCGCGAGGTCGTGAACCGCCGTCGTCACCGTGACCGCCCCGGCCCGGTCCCCGATCGCCTCACCGGCGTTGATCAGCAGGTTCATCAGCACCTGACGCAACTGCCCGTCGTCGCCAGTGACCGGCGGCAGCTTCGGCGCCAGGTCGAGCGTCAGGTTCACCTTTTTGGGCAGCGTGAGGCGCAGCAGCTCTGTGGTCTGGCGGATCAGGTCGTTCAGGCTGATCGTTTTGAGCATAAACCGCCCCTTACCGGAATACGCCAGCAGTTGCCGCGTAAGCCCGCTGGCCTGGGCCACCCCGCTCAGCACGGTCGCTAGGTGGCGCCGGGCCGGGTGGCCCTCCGGGAGCGATCCGACCGCCAGTTCCGCGTGCCCGAGCACCCCGGCGAGCAGGTTGTTAAAGTCGTGCGCGACCCCGCCCGCCAGCACCCCCAGCGCCTCGAGCCGTTGCGCGTCCTCCATCTTACGTTGGATCGCGACCCGCTCCTCTTCGGCCTGTCGGCGCTCGGTCAGGTCGATGCCTACTGCCTGGAACTCGTCCCGCCCGGCGGCGGTCTTGATGAGCCGGGCGGTCCATCGGTACCACAGGCACGCGCCGTCCGACCGGCGGATCATCCCGGAGATCCCGTTTGGCGGGCCGGTGAGCGGCGCGACCGGCAGGTCCGCCACCTCCTCGCGCCGGGGCATTTTGGGGATGAAGCTGAGTACCGACTGACCCAGCAGCCGTTCGCGGGGTTGCCCGAGCAGCTTACACAGGGTCTCGTTCACGAACGTCAACACGCCCTCCGGCGTGTACCGGACGATCGCGGCCGGGGTCCGGTCGACGAGGTTCTGGTACTCTTGCGCCGCCCCCGCCAGGGCCGCTTCGGCCCGCTCGCGCTCGGCCATCGTGGTCGTCATCGCCAGGATCACCAGCGCGCTGGTGGTCGTGAGCGCCCACACCATCAGGAGCTTGGTGAGCGGGGCTAGGTGGGCGAACGCGCCGAGCCCGGCGGAGGTGCCGCCGATCGCGAACGACGCGAGTATCAGGACGTGCAGCGATCCGATCCGGAGCCGCTCGTTCATCCCCACCCACAGCAGCATCATGAACGGCGGGAACACCATCAGCGACCGGAACCGCGGGTCCACAATGTTGGTGAACGCCAGACAGGTGAGCACCGTGGTGAGCAGCAGCCCGAGGGCCGGTCGGACGGCGGACCGGCGGAACTGCGGCCGCTCGAACGTGAGAAGCGGGGGGCCGACGATGAGCAACCCGGTGGTGGCCCCGAGCCACCAGATGAGCCAAGCGGTCAGCAGGTCGGAGGCGGGCAGCCCACCGGCGGCGCGCCAGAGGACGCCGTTGGTGGCCCCGACCGTTGTGCCCCCGAGGCCCGCGAACAGGAACGCGTAGAGGTCACGTCGCCCGGCCGTCGCGGGGTCGAATCCGAACCCGCGCAACCCGCGGACCGTCACCACGGCCGCCGCTGCATGTCCCGCGGACACCCCGAGCGCCACCCACCAATCGAACTGCGCCACTTGGCACGCCAGCGCGCCGAGGAACACGCCGGGCCAGTACCGTGTCCCCGCCCGGAACAGCACCGCGACCGCCAGACCTGCGGGGGGCCACACGAGCGCGATGTCGCAACTCGCGTGGGCCAGCACCAGTCCGACTTGGGCCGCTAGGTAGTAGCCGAGTGCGAGGGCCAGCGTGCCCGCGACGAACCGGATGAGCGGCGTCGCGTTGTGGCTCGGCATCGGTAGTGTGGTCGTTCGGGTCACGGCGCAGGGTGGTTGTTGTGCGGGGCGCCCGGTACGCCCTAAATGTAGTTCGCCAATTGCCTTCCCTCCACCGTTCGTGCCGGTTCTTAAAATTCGGCTACCACGCGACTTACCAGCGTGCGTAGCTTACTTTCGGCCTCGTTCGCGGTTTTAATGATGTCTGGCAGGTGGACCGGTTCGAGCGCGTCCGGGAGGCATTGATCGGTTATGACGGATATGCCGAGGACCCGCATCTTCCCGTGAACCGCAACGATCACTTCGGGCACGGTCGACATCCCCACCACGTCGGCCCCGATCGCCCGCAGGAACCGGTACTCGGCCCGCGTTTCGAGGTTCGGCCCGCTGACCGCGACGAACACGCCCTGGTGGCACACGATCCGCTCCTCGAGGGCGATTTTGCGCCCGAGCGCGAGCAGCCCGCGGTCGTAGGGGAAGCACATGTCCGGGAACCGGTCGCCGAGCCGGTCGTCGTTCGGGCCGATCAGCGGGTTGTCGCCGAGCAGGTTGATGTGGTCTTCAATGAGCATGAGGTCGCCGCGGCCCCACTGGGGGTTCATCCCGCCGCACGCGTTGCTCACGACCAGCACTTCGGCGCCCAGCGCCTTCATCACCCGCACCGGGAACGTGACCTGCTGGAGCGTGTACCCTTCGTAGAAGTGCATCCGCCCTTCCATGACGAGCACCTTCTTCCCGGCGAGGGTGCCGCACACGAGCTGCCCCTTGTGGGACGGCGCCGTCGAGCGCGGGAAGTGCGGGACGTCCGCGTAGGGGATGACCGCGTCCGCCGCCACGTCCTCGGCCAGCTTGCCGAGCCCGGTGCCGAGGATGATGCCGGCCGCCGGGGTGTGCGGCCAACGCGCCCGGACGAACGCGGCGGCTTCCTGAATCTGGTCGTACAGCGCGGACATGCGTGCTCCTGATTGGGGATGGGGCTTGTTGTAGAATCTCCCCACGCTTGGCGCGGCGACCGACGGGTCGCGCGTCGAACACAGGAGCCCGTATGGCAGTCAACCTTCCCCCGCACTACCACGACGCCGAGTCCCGGTACAAGAAGGCGCAGACCCCGGAGGACAAGCTCGCCGCGCTCAAAGAGATGTGGGTGCTGCTGCCCAAGCACAAGGCGAGCGAAAAGGTCCAGGCCGACCTCAAGACCAAGATCTCGGAGCTGACCGACCAGATCGAGCAGGCCAAGAGCGGCCCGAAGAAGGCGGCGCCCGGGACGTTCAAGTTCCAGCGCCAGGGGGCCGGGCTGGTGGTGTTCGCCGGTCCGCCCAACTGCGGCAAGTCGCTGCTCATGACGAAGCTCACGAAGGCGACCCCGGCGGTCGCGCCGTACCCGTTCACCACCCGCGAGCCGATCCTCGGGATGATGGACTACGAGGACGCGCGCGTGCAACTGGTGGACCTTCCCCCCATTACCGCGGACCACTACGAAACGTTCGTGACCGACGTGACCCGGGCCGCCGACGCCGCCGTCCTGTTTCTCGATCTGGCCGACGACGACGGCCCGGCGGCGACCAAAGCCGTCGTCGAGCGCCTGCAACGCGCCCGGCGCGAGCTGGTGCCCCCGGGCACGCCCTCGACCGACGACCCCACCACCTACGCCATTCCGACCGTGCTGGTGGCGAACAAGGGCGACGACGAGGCCGCCGACGTGCGCCTCGAGATCGCCCGCGAGGAACTGGGGGAGCGATTCCCGATCCTCGTGATCTCCGCGGAACGCGGCGACAACCTCGACGCGCTGCGGAAGGCGATTTACGACGCCCTCGGGGTGATGCGGATCTACACGAAGCAGCCCGGCAAGCCGGCGGACATGACCGCCCCGTTCACGCCGCCGGTCGGCAGCACCGTTGCGGAACTGGCGGGCAAGGTGCACCGCGACCTGGAGGACGCGGTCAAATCGGCGCGGGTGTGGGGCAGCGGGGTCCACGACGGCCAGACCGTCGGCCGCGACCACGTTCTGAACGACAAGGACGTGGTCGAGTTGCACACGTGAGGCGCCGATGCACGCCCTGGCCATCGTGGCGTTCTGTGTCGTTGTGGCGGTTCTTTACGGGATCGCGCACGATCAGGTGACGGCGCGCGTGTGCATCGAGTACTTCACGATCGGCCACCCGCCCGTGTTCGGAACGGACGATCCGACGCTGCTCGGTCTCGGCTGGGGGATCATTGCGACGTGGTGGGTCGGCGCGATCCTCGGGTTGCTACTCGCCGTGGCCGCGCGGGCCGGAAGGCGGCGGCGGCGCGCGGTCGGGTCACTGGTACGCCCGGTCGGGCAACTGTTACTCGTGCTTGGCGCGGCAGCGACCGTTGCGGGCTCGCTGGCGTGGCTGTTGGCGAGCGCGGGCGGGGTCGTCCTCGTCGGCCGGCTCGCAAATGAAGTCCCGCCGGAGAGACATGTCGCATTTTTGAGCGCGATGTGGGTCCACTCTGCGAGCTACCTGTTCGGCTTTTTCGGCGGAGCAGTTTTGTGCGTTCGTGTGTGGCGCGAGCGAAAGGCGTCCGGCGCCGAATGATCGCGTTGTAACTTCAGCCGTTCTTCGCGAAGATAGTGGCATGAGCACGGCCCCGATAGCCCCGAACTCGTTCCTGGTCCGCCACGGTTCGATGCGGTTCATCGGCGCGTTCGCCGCGCCGCCGAGCATCGCCGTCGCGCGCGGGGACGTGGCGATCATCCGGACCGAGCGCGGGTTGGAGCACGGCGAGGTGCTGTGCCCGGCCACGCCACAGGCCGTCGCCGCCATCCCCGAGCCGACCCGCGGAGAGCTCGCGCGCGTCGCCACCGCGGCGGACCGGGTGAAGATCGCGGACCTCGCGGTCAAGCACAGACAGCAGTACGAGGCCGGGACGCGCCTAGTGACGCAGCACCGGCTCGCGATGCAGATCGTGGACGTAGAGTTCCTCTTCGGCGGCGAGCGGCTGGTGTTTTACTTCCTCGCCGAGGGGCGGGTGGACTTTCGCGAGCTGGTCAAAAGCATGGCCCGCGAGTTCCACACCCGCATCGAGCTGCGCCAGATCGGCGTCCGCGACGAGGCCAAGTTACTGGCGGACTACGGCGACTGTGGCAAGCCGGTGTGCTGCAACTCGCACATGGTGGTGATGCCGCCGGTCAGCATGCGGATGGCGAAGCTCCAGAAGTCGACCCTCGACCCGACCAAGATCTCGGGCCGGTGCGGGCGGCTGAAGTGCTGCCTCCGGTTCGAGCAAGACGTGTACGAGGAGTTCCAGCGGGAACTGCCGCCGATCGGTTCGCGGGTGGTGACCGAAAAGGGGCAGGGGAAGGTGCTCGCGCACGAGGTGCTCGCCCGCCGGCTGCTCGTCGAGTTCGAGGACGGCCGGCGCCTGCCGGTCGCGCTCGCCGAAGTGCTCACCAAACTGTAAGCCCGGCGCGAGCGCAGCGGGAACAAATTGTGGCCCTCGGGATCAAGCCGGTGTCGCGTCTCGGTCCGGGCGGTTCGGGTACGGTTGTGAACGGTGGTTGAGAGTTGTCAGCAGGAGATGCCGTGGACCCACGGATACTGGAACTGTGCCGCGAAGACTCACGGTTCGCCTACGAGGCGTACGAGTTCGTGTCGGAGGCGGTGACGTTCACCCAGGGGCGGCTCGGCCGCGCCCCCGCGGACCGCGGCGACGACGGTGACGACCGGCACGTCAGCGGAGCGGAACTGCTCAACGGCGCGTGCGAACTCGCGGTCCGCGAGTTCGGTATGATGGCCCCGGTCGTGTTCAAACAGTGGGGCCTGAAGACGACCGACCACATCGGCGAGATCGTCTTCAAACTCATCAAGGTGAAGCTGTTGAGCAAGTCTGACCGCGACGACCCGGTCGACTTCAGCGACCTGTTCGACCTGCACGAGGCGCTGCGGAACGGTTTCGAGCTGACGCTCCGCGACACCGCCAAGAAGGGAGATCGATGAGCGACATTCAGCCGGCCCAAACGGGGCCGAAACCGGACGCGGTGCCGCGCTGGCAGGCGGCGCCGGGGCCGCGCCCCAAGGGCGGCCGGGCGCTCGTAGCGGTCACGGCCGTATTGTTCGTCGGCTGGTTGTGCTGGCTCGGCTATACGGCACTGACCCGAAGCCACTCGCCGTACATTTCGCGTTCCCAAGCTGCGGGAGCGAGTGTGGCGGTCGTTGCGGAACTGACCGCCGGCGTGGACGGCCGGATCGTCGTGCTGGCCCGCCCTGGTCGTGTCGCGGACGCCGCGGACCTGAAGGAGGCGGCCGACCGGCCGGCCGTGAAGGCGACCGTCGTGGAATCCTGGAAGGGACGGCCGGAGAAGGGCGCGTCGATCGGTGTTACGAACCTCTCGGGGTGTGCGGGTTACGTCGGACCGGGAACGTACCTCCTGCTGCTCAATCCGGTCCCGGATGCGTCTGTCGAGAACCTGCCCGCGTACACCGTTGCCGGGGCACAGCGGTCGCCAGGAAACGACCCGCCGGAAGCCGCGGCGCTCCGTATTTACCCCTGGACCGAGCAGACCTCTGCGGATTTGCGGAAACAGGTTGAAGTGCTCTTCCGGTAAGCGGTTCGCGCCGGCGGGACAGTTCCCGCCGGTGGCTTGGCTCTCGTTCTGCCACTACTGGGTCAGTCACTCTGCCGTTCGCCGCATCCGCTTGCCGACAGCCGCCTTGCGGCGTCGCACCTGGCGTACCGCGCGCCCGGCAACACCTATTGAGGTGACTCACCTGATTCGCCCGCCAATCAGCTTCTTCGCCCGAGCGTTGTGGTGGAGTTGTGTGGACAGTCGTAACTGCTTTCGACGTAAGTTCTGAATCAGCATGGCGTCGAGTGACCGCACCGACCACGGCGCGCTCGATGATTGTTACGATCGCCGCCAACGTGACTGGGAATGTAATTGAGTGACACACGGATCGGGTCTGCGCACATCGAGCGTCGTGAGCCCGTTGACAAGCCGTCCGCTCCGGTTAAACTACCTCAACACTTTTCCTTGCCCCCGGCGTTTCCGTCGAAACGCCCGTTGATGACGATCGAAGACTGGCTCGACAGTGCCGATTACGAATCTCTGGTGCTCGAACTCAGCGCGTACACGCACCGCAAACTTCACCTTCTTACCGCCGCGTTCCTGCGCCGCGTGTATGATCGTTTGCCGTCCGAACATTGCCGCCGCGCTCTGAAAGCGACCGAAATGTTTGCCGACGGCCTCATCAGCGCCGACGCGCTTGCCTGGACACGGTCGCAGGCGGCACGAGAAGCCGGCGACACGTTTTGGTTACCCTGGGACGCGGACCAGAACCCCTACGATTACCAACTGATCGACCCGTGCCCGTGCTGTTCCGACCGTAACCCGGCGTTTGTTCGACACGAATGCCGGGTTGCCAAACAAGGAGGGGTTATCGACGGCGTGCGCGCCGGGATCGAGAAGCCGGCGGCTGTTGCCGCAAGCACCGCCTTCCACGTCACGAGCTTAGAAAACCCGGCCTTGTTCACCGCCGGGGCGTTCGGCTCGGTAGAGTGGCGGTGGGAGTGGCAGAGCCTGTTCGCTACGGTCCGAGAAGTACTCGGTGAAACCGGAACTGCGGACTGGCTCCCGCCGGCGTGGCTCTCATCGGATGTTGTCGCGTTGGCGCGAGGGATTCACATCGACCAAGATTTCGACCGGCTCCCGATTCTCGCCGACGCCCTTCAGGACGCTGGCTGTGACGACGAATCCATCCTCTGGCACAGCCGGCGTCCCGGCGGACACATCCGCGGGTGTTGGGCCGTCGATCTGGCGCGGGGCGTTTCGTAGGTCAGAACAGGGCCGAGTCGAATCCCGTGCTACACGACCCGGCCCTTCGACAACCGGAGCGTCTGGGAAACCGTGTTGGGGAGCTCGGACAACTCGTGCGTAACGAACAGTAGCGTCTGAACCGGCCCGATTTCCGTTTCCAACCAGGTGCGGCAGCGTTCCGTTGACTCTGGGGACAACCCCTGAAACGGTTCGTCCAGGATCACGAGTGGTGGGCGCTTCACCAGCGCCCGGGCGAGCAGCACCAGGCGCTGCTCGCCCGTCGAAAGCGCTTTGAACGCGCGGCCCGCGAGGTGGCTGATCCCCAGCGCCGCGAAGAGCTCGCGAACTCGTCCGTCCTGCTCCGGGGTGGTGTCATGATCGGTGACGCCGTCGAAGAAGCCGGTTGCGGCGGCCCGCTCGGCGGTCAGCGGTTCGGTGAAATACAGATGGAACTCCGGCGACAGCAGCCCCACGTTCCGCTTCACGTCCCAGATCGTTTCACCGGTCCCGCGGCGCCGGCCGAACAGTTTGATGTCGTTCGAGTAGGCCTGCGGGTGGTCGCCGCAGAGGAGGCTTAAGAGGGTCGTTTTGCCGCTGCCGTTCGGCCCCAACAGCGCCCACCGCTCGCCCCGTCGAACGGTCCACGATACGTGGTCGAGGATCGCGTTTCCGGAGTGCGAAACGGTCACGTCGCGCAGCTCGATGATCGGTTCGTCGGACCCGCCGGACAGGCGGAGCGCGTGAGCTTCCCGACGTGCCGCGGCGGCCTCGCTTTGTAACCTGTCGCTTTTTGGTGGGGCCTTGGCGCCCATGCGACTACCCGCGGCGAGCCGATGGAGGTCGAGTACGTTCGTCGCCCACCCGGGAACCGCGTCCGCGCGACAAATCAGCACGAGCCGTTTGCCGTCATCGACGAGTTCGTGCAGCAGCGCCGCGAGGTCGGTGCGGGCTTGTGCGTCCAACCCGATGAACGGGTCATCGAGAACGAGAACTTCCGGACGGGCGAGCATCGCCCGGGCCAGCCGCGCCCGGCGGGTCTGGCCGTTCGAGAGCGTCATGAACGGCTGCGCGCGCCGGTCACCGATGCCGAACCGCGCGCACACCGCCGCGAGGTCAGAGTCGCTCGCGCCGGTCCCGGTGCGCAAGAACCGCTCCAGCGACAACGGCTCGTCACTGTCGGCGAACTCGAACCGCTGCTGGTAGTAGTGACCGGCGTAGGAAAACAGCCGGGAGTTCTCCCGGAACGTGACGTGCGCCACGACCTGGGACGGGTAATCGACTTGCCGGCCGGCCGCGCGAAGCCGGTCGAACAGGGGCCATGTGAGCGTGCCGCCGTTCAGCGGGTGCCGCCCCAAAAGGGCCTCCGCGAGCGTGGTTTTGCCGCTCCCGGTCGGGCCGACCACGGCCCACGCTTCGCCCTCACGCACCACCCAGTCGAAGTCACGCAGGACGGCCTCACCGCCACGAACGACGGTCGCGCCTGTGAGTTCAAAAATGCTCGGACTCATCCTTCCGGTATAGAACTGCGCGGTTCACAGTACCAGCCACCCCTCCGGGTCGGCGCCCTTCGTGCTTGTCTGTGCGAAGACGAGCCGGCCGAGTGTCAGGTGGAACGACATTTTCGGCGCCCCGTCGAACCCGAGCCTAGTGCGCAACTCGGCCAACCCCGGCGACCACACGTCGAGCCAAGCGTGTCGCCCGTTATCCCACCGGACGACGTTGGAGTAGTGGAACTTTACCGGCCCTGGATCGTACCCCTACGACTCACGAGCCAGCGGCTCGACCCCCTTCACCACACTCACGTGCGGCCCAAACGTCGAGCCCTTGTGAAGCGCGATCCCGTACCGCAACAGCAGCCACGTGTAGTGATCGACGATGCCACGGTCGCACAGCAGTATCAGCCACCACGGGTCGAAGGCGCGGGTGCCGCGTCCCGGATCGTACTGCACATGTCCGGTCGATTCGTGCGGAAAGTAAATCGCATCCATCGGTGAACTCCCGGCAATTTTTCTGAGACACTTTTTCTTCGCCGGGTTCGCAACATTTATGCTGCTGCGTGAATTGGCGCTAACTTTGTATCCTCTTCCTAACCCCTTGCAGCGCAATTACTTTGCCAAAATCGGTAAAAATTACGCAATCGATATAATTGCTACAGCTGAAACACTGGCTTCCGCGCGCACAACCCATTCGACCTGATCTTGTCGCACTGCCGGAAAAAATTACATACTCTTGGAAACCGGCAACCTCGCCGCAAGCGCCACAACCTCGCTACGGGATCCCTAATGCGGACCTTGGACCCTCGTGCGCAGCGCACGGGCATGATGCCCCGTGGCCCGGTTCTTCGACTCGAGACCCTGGAACGGCGTGACGTACCCGCCATCACGATTCAGATCGATTACACCTACGACACCGCGTTCTTCTCGAACCGGCCCGACGCCCGTGCCGCGGTCGAGCGGGCCGCCAACGAACTCGGCAGCGCGCTGACCGCAACTCTGGGCGCGATCACCCCGACGCTCGGGAACACGTGGACCGCCACGATGTTCAACCCGAGCGGGGCGGGTGAGTTGTCGCTCCCAAACCTGTCCGTCGGCGCCAACACGCTCAAGGTGTTCGTCGGCGGCAAGACGATGAGCAACAACGAGCAGGGGGTCGGCGGACCGGGCGGGTACTCGGTTTCCGGCAGCAACTCGTGGATCAGCGCGGTTCAGACCCGCGGGCACGCGGGGTTCGCCCCGTGGGGCGGTAGCCTGTCATTCGACAGCACCGCGGACTGGTCCTTTTCGTCCAGCGCCAACGGGATCGGAACGAACAAGATCGACTTCTACTCCGTGGCGCTGCACGAACTGGGGCACATGCTCGGGATCGGCACCGCCCCGCAGTGGAACAGCCTGGTGCGCAACGGCACCTTCACCGGCACGACGGCGCAGGCCCTGTACGGCGGCCCGGTGCCGCTGACCGGCGACGCCACGCACTGGGCCGACGGCGTTACGATCGGCGGCCAGCCCGTGGCGCTGGACCCGATCATGCCCCGCGGAACCCGCGTCGCCTGGAGCACCCTGGACACTGCGGCGCTCCGTGACCTCGGCTGGTTCACGGTCGATTCCGGCCCCACGACGCCGGTCACGACGGTGCCGCTGGGCAACCAAAAATCGGTCGCGTTCACCGGCGGCGCGAACGGCACCGTCTCCCTGTTCACCGCGTCCAACGGCGTACTGGTCGACACCGGCACGCGGCTCACCCCGTTTGTGGGCTACGCCGGTGCGGTGCGGGTCGCGAGCGGGGACTTCAACGGCGACGGGGTCACCGACTACGCGTTCACTACGGGCGCCGGGCCGCAAGCCGTTGTTCAGATCGTGAACGGTCGCGACGGCTCGCTCCTCGTGGGACAACGGGTCGTGTTCCCGGGGTTCCGAGGCGGGCTGTTCCTGGCTGCCGCAGACATCGACCGCGACGGGGCCGACGACCTTGTGATCTCGGCGGACGCCGGGGCCGGCCCGCACATCCAAACGTTCCGGGTGGTGGGCGGTGATCTGGTCCTGCAATCGAGCTTTTTCGCGTTCGACAACCCGGCGTACCGGGGCGGCGCCCGCGTGGCCGCCGGCGACATCAACAACGACGGGTACGCAGATGTGGTGGTGACCACGGGTGGCGCGGCCGAGGGGCGGGTTGCGGTTTACAGCGGCGCGAGCCTGCGGAACGGCGTGGAGACCCGACTGGTTCCGGACTTCATCCCATTCAAAGGGCTATGGGCTGGGCTGAACGCCGCCGTGGGCGATATGAACGGCGACGGGTACGCGGAACTGGCGGTCACCCCGGACCGCGGCGCACCCGCGCACGTGCTGATCTGGTCCGGGTACACACTGGCCCGGAACTCCAGCACCCAGGCCAGCGCCTTACCGGTAATCGCGAGCTTCTACGGTCTGCCCCCCAGCGACCATTCTGGCGGTCGGCTCGCGCTCCGCGACACGAACGGAGACGGCCGGTCGGAACTGTTCGTGGCGAGCGGGAACCCTCAGAACTCCATCGCAGCGACTTACACCTACGAAATGGCGATTGCGGGCGGTCAAGGGGCGACGCCCGCGACACCCTTCAACACACTGGTGACCTACGACGGCGTGTACGCCGGACTCCATACCACTGACGACGTGACGGAAACAGTCACTGTGGCGCCGGTGGACCGCAAGAAATGTACGTGTCCCGCGTGTAGCGCACTGGCGCACCTGATCGCAACCGCGACCGGCGCCGAGGCACTTGTTGGAACGATTCCCGTGTGAGATTGGGTGGAATTGAAGTGCCACGTCTCGGAGCGTGTCTGTCGGCTGAAACGCCCCGAGACGACAACAGCAGTGACCCGTTGGGTGACCCGACCGAACGCGACAAGCCGATTCCAGTCGTTTCCAGTTTGGCGGCCTTGGCAATCGGGCGGGAGACTCGAACACGTTACTGTCGAACCGCCTGCGTCAGCAGGCGTGGTGGCGCACACATGTGACCAACTTAAAACAATTGGAGACTGCTCTCCCGCGTCCGTTTCTTATTAAAGCAAATGCGGGGTATTATCTGTTTTAAGTGCCGGCTGGCATTCGATTGCAATTTACAAGGCGGTAGTTAGTTCGAGGCCCCGAATCTGGTCCGGCTCGATGCGCAACTGAACCTCAGCCGCGCCCCAACTTTCCCACCATTTCAGGAGCAGTGGGCGATCCCGGTGCTCCGGGTGAGTGTCAAGGAAGTCGGCCGCGAGGCGTTCGGGCTCGGTTTCCGAACAGTACCAGTGGTCGGCACGCGACAGCGGCCACCAGAGCGGACCTTCGGTTTCGGGCTGGCAAGTCCAAGGCATAAACTCTCCACAAAGGGGGGCGGTTCGGCCCGGAAAGGAGAGTGGCGTCCGGGCGAAGACGCGCGTGGCAGGTAGTGTGATGGTAAACGGTACTGGCGCCGTGTCAATTGCCAGAAATGAGTTTTCCGTCTAACCCTGACCCGTGTGTAAACCTTTCTTTACACACCCCGGCCGAGGTGGCAAACACCCCTGACATCGCGCCAGCGGCTTCTGCCGGCGTGTGGCCAATGAGGGGCGCAGATCGGCATCAAAGCGATCGCGGTATCGGGGCAATCTGAAACAGACAGGTTGGGACGAATTCG
>NZ_JAXBLV010000059.1:0-2289 GCF_034097035.1 Gemmata algarum | reverse complement strand
CGATGTATTGAGAGGGATGCCTCTGACACCTCATGAGCCAACGGCCAGAAGGGCGACAACACGCCGTTCACAGTTGCGGAGCGGCGAGGTGGTCACCCCGCAACGGCGTTGAACCTCAGACCCCGACCGGTTCCTTCTTCGGCTTGCCGGCGGCAACTGCCGCGCACGCTTTTCGCAGGCGCCGAATGCCTTCCGTGATCTCGGGCTCGGTCGCGACCCCGTAGCACAGCCGGCATTCGTTCTTCGGCATGTGGCCGTTCGCGTCCGGGACGTGGCCGAACTCGCCGGGCACGTACAGCACCCCCGCCTCCAGCGCCGCCGGCACGAGCGGACCATTCGGGCCGGTGTCAACGCCGTCCAGCGTGAACCACACGTAGAACCCGCCGTCCGGCACGGTCCACCGCGCCGCCGGGAAGTCGCGGAACTCGCTCTCCAGCGCGATCAGCATGAGGTCGCGCTTGTTGCGGTACACGGCCCGCAGCTTCTCCGCGTGCGCCTGATACGCGCCCGACGCCATCATCCGCGACAGCAGGTGCTGGGACAGGTTCGTCGAGCCGAAGTCGTGGCTGCCCTTCAGGTGCAAAATCGGGGCGAGCACGTCCGGCGGCAGGATCGCATACCCCGTCTTCAGCCCCGGGGCGCACGGCTTCGAAAACGTGCTCGTGTACACCACGAACTCGTTCGCCGGGTCGAAGCTCTTGATGCTCGGCAGGTCCGGACCGGAGAACTTCAGCTCGCGGTACGCCGCGTCTTCCAGGATCAGGATGCGGTGCGCGGTGCTGTACCGTTTGGCGATCTCGACCAGCCGCTTGCGGCGCTCCAGCGAGAGCGTGAGCCCGGTCGGGTTCTGGAAGTAGTCAACGGTGTAGATGACCTTCACCCGCGGCAAGTCGCCCGACCGGCGCAACCGGTCGAGGAGCGCGTCGAGGGCGTCCACGTCCATCCCGTGCTCGTCCATCGGGACCGTCCGCACCTTCGCCCCGTGCGACTGGAGCAGGCTGTGGTACACGAAGTACGACGGCGCCTCCGAGATCACGATGTCGCCCGGGTCGAACATCACCTCGCCGAGGAGGTACAGCAACTGCTGCGACCCGGTGGTGATGCAAACGTCGTCGGGCGTAAGGTTCAGGTCGGAGGGTTTGACGCCGTCTAGACCGCACACGAGGTCGAGCACCTGGCGCCGCAACTCGGGCATCCCGTGTGTGGAACCGTACTGGAGGGCCGTCTGCCCAGCCCGCGGATCGGACAGGATTTCGGCGGCGGCGGCGCGCACCTCATCGACCGGGAGCGAGCCCTCGTCCACCAGTCCGGCGGCGAACGAGACGAGCCCCGGCGTCTCGAGCGCCTTCTTGATGAAGTAGGTGATGGGCGAGTCGGTGGTGCGGCGGGACTTGCCCGACCGCGACAGCGGCGCCGGCGGCATGGGAACGCTCCTGGAAAAGAGAATCGGCCCCGGAGTTGGACTCCGGGGCCGATTCGGTGTTTCGGAACACACGTCGGGAACCGGAGTCAGGTTGCGGCCACCGCCGCAGCGATAGCAGCCGCGGCTGCGACGGCAAGAACGGCCGCGGCATGCGCGCCCGCCCGGACCGCAACAGCGGCGAGGGCGTTCAGGGTCAGCGCGGGTGCGGACATTCGGTTCAATCGCTTTCGGGATCGGTTCTCTCGACGGAAGTTTCGTACCGCGCGAACCGGCCCGAGACAAGGTAAAAATTCGAAAGCGGCACGAATGGCGTGGTGTTGCGAAGCGTCGGCGTCACGAAAGTGCGTGGGAAAACGGTAGGCGGATGTTGCCCCTGGCCCGCCGGGCAGAGTGCTCCCCGCGAGAAGGACTCACGCCCTGCCGACGCACCTCTGCCGCTCGACCAGCAACTCGCACCTCACCACTACACGGTCGCGTTCCTGCGACCGACTCAGTGCGAGCCGGCGAACGCTTCGGCGTTCCGCAAGGCCATGCGAACTGTAACGACCACTTGACCAGTGGGCTTGTGAAGGCAGTACGAAGGGATCGACGGAAGTAGGACAGGCGAAAGCGTTTGTGCGGTAGGCTGCCGCAGTTACAGGCGTCCGGATCGCATTCCGGAACAGCAGGAAGAAAAGAAAATATTTGCGCTAGTTAAACTACAAGGCATATCGATTATAATATTAATATCGATTAGCAATCGGTAAAAAGTCGAGCGACAGAGCCACTCCAAAATCCCAGATCATCGGGTAATTCAAGCGTTTTAACGCACCTATACAACCGAAGCAAGCGACTCAGCGAGAGGAAGAATTCATGGCGGTTCGGCT
>NZ_JAXBLV010000058.1:0-2372 GCF_034097035.1 Gemmata algarum | reverse complement strand
CGGAACAAGGTGGTTCAGGAGTTGGCCGCGGAGCGGTCGATCCGGCTGCTGTTCCGGCCCAGCTACTCGCCCAACCGGAACCTCATCGAGCGGCTCTGGGGGTTCACCAAGCGGCACAGCGTGTACGGCCGATACCACCCCGACTTCGCGTCCTTCCGAACCGCCATTGAGACGACACTCGCCGGCATCTCAACGACTCACGCGAACACACTGCAATCCCTCATGACGCTGAAGTTCCAGACATTCGAAGACGTATCACTGCTGACCGCGTAGGGTATAACGCGATGGCACCTGTTCCTCAACCACCGGAACTCCCCGACAACCTGCCGCCGGTGGTGGCGTATATCCGTTTTCTTGAAGCCAAGATCGCCGAACTCGAGGCCCGTCTCAACCAGAACTCCACGAACTCGTCCAAGCCCCCGTCGTCCGACGCCCCGCACACCAAACCAGCACCTCCCATGCCGCCCTCGGGCAAGCGTCGGGGCGGCCAACCGGGGCACCCCAAGTCCGAGAGCACGCTCCTCCCGCCCGATGAGGTCCGAACCCTCAAGCCGTCCACGTGCCGGGACTGCGCGCACCCCCTGACCGGGGACGACCCGCACCCGGCCGTCCATCAGGTCCACGAGATCCCCGTCGTCAAGCCCCATGTGACCGAGTACCGGTGCCACCGGTTGCGGTGTCCGCACTGCGGCACGACGACGGTGCCCGCGGTGCCGTCCGAGGCGACGACCGGATACGGACCCCGAGCCCAAGCGGTGGCCGCCCTGCTCACCGGCTCGTGCCGCCTGGGCAAGCGGGGTGTGAGCTAACTGTTCGACGACCTGTTCGGGTTGCCCCTGAGCCCGGGGGCGGTGTGCAAGCTCCAACACCGGACCGCCGCCGCGCTGGTCCCGGTGGCCGAGGAGGCCCTGAAATACACCCGCGACCACCCGGCCAACGTGGACGAAACGGGCTGGAAAGAAGGGCGCCATCGGGCCTGGCTGTGGGTGGCCGTGACCACGTTCGTGATGGCGTTCCTGATCCGCCGCACCCGGAGCCGAAGGGCCTTCGACGACCTGCGAGGCGGTTCGACACAGGTCCACACGACGGACCGGTTCCCGGTGTACACGCACTTGGCCCCGCACAAGCGGCAGGTGTGCTGGGCGCACCTGCGGCGGGACTTCCAGGCCATGATCGACCGGGCCGGGGCGGGCACGGAGATCGGCAAGCAACTACTGCGGTGTGCGGATCGCCTGTTCGGGTGCTGGTATCGTGTCCGGGACGGCACCCGCCGCCGGTCCACGTTCCGTCGTGTGGACGTCCCCCCGTTGCGGCGCCAGGCGCGTGCGTGGCTCCGCAACGGCGCGGCGTGCGCCTGCGCCAAGACGGCCGCCGTGTGCCGTGAGGTTCTGGTGGTCGAGACGTCGCTGTGGACGTTCGCGCGGGTGCCGGGTGTGGAACCGACCAACAACGCGGCCGAGCGCGAGGTGCGCCATGCGGTATGCTGGCGCAAGACCAGCTTCGGCACCGACCGCGAGAGCGGGAGTCGGTTCGTGGAACGCATCCTCACGGTTCTCGCCTCGTGCCGGCGCCAGAGGCGCAACGTCCTGGAGTTCCTCACCACGGCGGTCATCGCACACCGCAACGGGGATCCAGCACCGACACTGCTGCCGGCCCAATCCTAATCAACTCACGGCGTCTGCACCTCAATTCGTTGATATGCAGACGCCTCACCTGTGAACGGTTACTGGGCCGCATTGGAGGAGATATCGTAAGACGCTTGCGCCGACCAGTCCCGAAGAACGCAAGCGGCGAGCCCGAGCGCGATGAGAGTCACGCGCGAGGACCACTCCAGATGACTTACTCGCACCGACTCCTCTACGGCGTTTGATAGTTCGCGAATTTCCGTCTGGGCGCGCCGAAACTCGCTGACGCTGGCGCGGTTGTCGGCGAATCGTTCGGCAATCGCAACTGCGGCTTGAACCGCCGAGTATTCCACCGGGGTAGTTGACCTTTGCAAGTGTTGGTTGATCCGACGATAGCATTCGCACGCAAACAGTCGTACCTTTCGCTCCCCGGCAATGTGCTTAAAATCGGTCTCGCTGATCGCTCGTAGCAACGAGCCTGAGTCATATCCTGTGAGCCATTCCGCTTCCGTCATCGCTCGCCCTCTGGAACGCCCTCAGCATGACCGATCCGGTGAGTGACGCAAGCAGGCAAGTTCGCTTCCGAACGGAAGAGCAAACACACAGAACGGAACGGCTCGTGCGTTCGGTCGAGGCACTTGGGGGCCACTACATCATTACGCCACAATACCTGCCAACTAGTGCTGAGTCCAAGCTAAATTTTCGTCTTGCCGGGGCATCGCTTTTGGGGGAACCTCTTTGTCAACG